>JBKOVL010000016.1:0-7464 GCA_046723895.1 Actinomycetota bacterium
CGGCGCTCGATCCCGACGAAGCCGATGTCGGAGATGTGGTGCTGGCCGCACGAGTTGGTGCAGCCCGAGATGTTGACCCGCACCCCGCCGACGTCCGCGAGGCCGGCGTTCTCGAGCGCCGTACCGATGTCGTCGGCCAGACCACGCGACTGGGTGACGGCGAGGTTGCACGTGTCGGCGCCGGGGCACGCCACGACGTCGCGGGCGAGCTCGGCGCCGGGCTCGGCCATCCCGATCGTGGCGAGCCGGGCGTGGAGATCGGCGAGCTGGTCCTCGGTGAGACCTCGGAGCGCAAAGTTCTGCCGGTTCGTGACCCGCACCTCGAAGCCGAGCTCGCGCTGGATCTCGGCCAACGCGCGGAACTGGTCGGAGGTGATGTCACCCAGGCGTGCGTACGCGTACGCGCTGACGGTGCCGTTGGCCCGGCCCCGCACGACGTTCGCCTTCTCCCAGCGCTCGTACTGGGTGAGCCCGAGGAACTCGACGGGCGCCTCGCCGACCTGGGTCACGGGGCCCGTGCCCGCGCCGGCCGGGGCGTCGCCGTGCTCCCGCACTGCCTCGGGGATCCCACCCGCGTAGCTCGTGGCGGCGGGGAGGAACTTGCGCTCCTTGAAGATGCGCTCGCGCAGCTCCTCCATGCCCATCGTGTCGACCAGCCACTTCATGCGCGCCCGGAGCTTGTTGTCACGGTTGCCGTAGTGATCGAACACGCGCACGACGGCCTCGAGCGTCGGCATCAGCTGCTCGCGTGGCGTGAACTCCTCGAGGGCCTGCGCCGGGTGCGGGTTGGCGCCCAGGCCACCGGCGATGACGATCTTGAAGCCGGGCTCGAGCGTGCCGTCCGGCTTGGGCCGGTTGACGCCGATGACGCCGACGTCGTTGAACATGGCCTGGCCGCAGTCGGTGACGCATCCGGAGAAGTTGATCTTGAACTTGCGCGGCAGACGCTGCGCGTACGGGTTGCGCAGGAAGAAGTCGGTCGTGGCCTTGGCCCACGGGCTGATGTCGAGCACCTCGAACGGGCACGCGCCCGCGAGGTGGCAGCCGGTCACGTTGCGGACGGTGTCGCCGCACGCCTCCCTGGTCGTGAGGTCGACCGAGGCCAACAGGCGCAGCAGCTCCGGCGTCTGCTCGAGCTGCACGAAGTGCATCTGCACGTTCTGGCGGGTGGTGAGGTGCGCCCAACCACGTGAGTACTCGTCGGCGAGGTGGGCGAGCATCTCGAGCTGCTCGGGCACGAGGGAGCCGTGGGGGACCTTGACCCGCACCATCTGGTTGTGGCCGCCCTGGCGCTGGCCGTAGATGCCCTGGTTCAGCCGGAAGACACGGAAGACGTCCTCTTCGATGTCACCGGCAAGGTATTGGTGGACGGCCTCCTCGAACTTGGCCAGCTCCTCGTCGATGACGGGGTCGAGGGGCCGGGTCGACAGCGTGCTCACGTCGATGGCCATGTCGTCCTCCGGGGGGTGGATCCAGGAAAACCGAGTGCGGCGGTCGGATTTAGGCTAGCGGGTCCGGGTTCGAAATACCACCGGGCGGGTCGGGAATATTTCCCCACCCGACGGTCAGGATTCATCTTCTCGCGAGAGACTCACGCCGTGCCCGACCGGCGCCTGTCCCGGCGTTCGTTCCTCGGCCGCTCAGCCGCCCTCGGGGGCGCCGTCGCCCTGAGCCGGCTGGGGTGGCTGGGGCTGGGCGACGCGGTGGCGTCACCGGCCGGGAGGGCCGTCCGCAGCCCCGGATCGCTCCCGCATCCGAAGCTCCCCGCCGGCACCGACACCCTGCCGAAGATCGAGCACATCGTCGTCGTGATGATGGAGAACCACTCGTTCGACAACTACCTCGGGATGCTGGGTCGCGGTGACGGCTTCGCGCTCGACGCGCGAGGTCGTCCCACGGCTTCCAACCGAGATGACCAGGGCAAGGTCGTGCGCGCGTTCCACATGCTGAGCGCCTGCCAACTCTCAAAGGCTCCGGGCCAGAACTGGAACGCCAGCCACACCCAGTACGACAACGGTCGCAACGACGGGTTCGTGCGCGCCAGCGGGCCTGTCGCCATGGGCTACTGGACCAAGAACGACCTTCCCTTCTATTACGGGCTCGCTCGCACATTTCCTTTGTGTGACAGGTGGTTCGGTTCGTGCTTGGGCCAGACGTACCCGAACCGGCGGTTCCTCTTGGCCGGGACAGCTCACGGACTTGTCAGCACCGACGTCTCGAAGATCCTGGCGCCGTCACCACCCAACGGGTTGATCTTCGACCAACTGAACGCCCACGGCATCAGCTGGCGCAACTACTTCACCGACCTCCCCCAGACCGGGTTGTACAAGGCGGTGGTCGACAACGACGGCGACAAGCTCGTGAGCATCAATCAGTTCTACGCCGACGCCGCCGCCGGCACGCTCCCCGGCGTCTCGCTCGTTGACCCGGGCTTCGACTCGGAAGAGTCCGAGGAGAATGACGCCGACATCCAGATCGGAGAGTCGTTCGTGTCACGCGTGGTCAACGCGGCGATGCACGGTCCCGCGTGGTCGAAGACGCTGCTGATCTGGCTGTACGACGAGCACGGCGGCTACTACGACCACGTGCCGCCCCCGCGCGCCGTCAAGCCGGACGACATCCCGCCCGACATCCACGTCCCACCCGACCAGCCCGGCGGTTACGACCGGTACGGATTCCGCGTCCCCGCGGTCATCGTCTCGCCGTACGCGCGCCGCAATTACGTCTCGCATGCGGTGCACGACCACACGTCCATCCTCAAGCTCGTCGAGACGAAGTGGAACCTGCCCGCGCTGACGTTCCGTGACGCGAACGCCGATAACCTGCTCGACTCCCTCGACTTCGCCCAGCAGGCCTTCCGCGAGCCGCCCCGGCTCCCCGAGCCCGGCCTCACGTCCCATCCGTCGATGTGCACCGCCGGGGACCCGGGCCCCATTCCGCCGCCGAGCTGACATCGGCTCGATACCCTCTCGCGGTAATGGCGGCGTTGCGGCCGTCACTGCAGAGCCGGAGCTTGCGACGGCGCCAAAGGAGAAAAGTATGCGGATGTCGCAGCTGTTCCTGCGCACGCTGCGGGACGATCCGGCCGACGCCGAGGTCGACAGCCACCGGCTCCTCGTCCGGGCCGGCTACATCCGCCGGGTCGCGAGCGGCGTCTACTCGTGGCTGCCGCTCGGCTCCCGGGTGGTCCGCAAGATCTCCCAGATCGTCCGGGAGGAGATGGACGCTGCAGGCGCCCAGGAGGTCTCGCTGCCGATCCTCCAGCCGCTCGAGCTCTGGGAGCGCAGCGGCCGCAACGCCACGTACGGGCCCGAGCTGTTCCGTCTCCAGGATCGCAGGGAGACCGGCTTCTGCCTGTCGCCGACGGCGGAGGAGGTCATCGCCAGCACCGTCGCCGGCGAGTACTCGAGTTATCGCGACCTCCCCGTGAACCTCTACCAGATCAACTGGAAGTACCGCGACGAGCTGCGACCCCGCTTCGGGATCCTGCGCGGCCGGGAGTTTCTGATGAAGGACGCGTATTCGTTCGACGCCGACGAGGAAGGCCTGAAACGGAGCTACCAGCAGATGTTCGACGCGTACACGCGCGTGTTCACCCGGTGTGGCCTGACGTTCCGTCCGGTCGAGGGCGAAGCGGGGCAGATGGGCGGAGACGTGAACCACGAGTTCATGGCGGTCGCCGCCGTGGGCGAGGATGCGTTCGTCTGGTGCAAGAGCTGCGACTACGCCGCGAACACGCAGGTGGCGACACGCGGCGCGCCCACGGAGGGAGGAGTGGCGCCTGCAGGCGACATCTCCGCCATGGAGAAGGTGCACACGCCCAACCTGCCGGGTATCGACGGCGTGGCCGCCGAGCTCGGCGTCGCACCCGGTGAGCTGCTGAAGTCGATCGCCTTCGACCTCGACGGCGAGGTCGGCCTCGCATTGGTCCCCGGCGACCGGGAAGTCAATCCGTACCTGCTCCAAAAGGCCGTCGCGCCACGCACTGCACGGCTGTTCGACGACGAAGACTTCGAACGGCATCCCGAACTGCCCAAGGGCTACATCGGGCCCCATCTCCCCGGTGTCGCGGTCGTCGTCGCCGATCGGTTCGTGCGTTCACGCGCGGACTGGGTCACCGGTGCCAACGAGCCCGACTACCACGTCCGCCGCGCGGTCCTCGACCGCGACTTCGATGTCGACGTGTGGGCCGACATCGCGCAGGTCGTCACGGGCGACCCTTGCCCGCGTTGCGGCGAGTCGCTCTCGGTCGACCGCGGCATCGAGGTCGGACAGGTGTTCCAGCTCGGCACGAAGTACACCGAGGCGCTCGACTGCACCTACACCGACGAGGCGGGCGAGCAGCACCCGATGGTGATGGGTTGCTATGGGATCGGCGTGTCGCGCACGGTCGCCGCGGTCGCCGAGGAGCATCACGACGACCTCGGGTTCGCGTGGCCGGCTTCCGTCGCGCCGTATGACGTGCACCTCGTCGCTCTTCCCGGCAAGGGAGAGCAGGCCGCCGACGTCGCTGCCGCCGCCGATCGCCTGTATGACGAGCTCACCGCCGCCGGCGTCGACGTCCTCTACGACGATCGCGACGCGAGCCCCGGGATCAAGTTCGCCGACGCCGACCTCCTCGGCATGCCCACGCGGCTCACCCTCGGAGCCCGCGGGCTCGCACGCGGTGTGGTCGAGCGGCGCGACCGCGCCACCGCCGACGAGGACGAGCTCGCAACCGGCGACGCCGTCGCGGCCGTCCTCGCGAGTCGGTCATGAAGCTCCCGGTCATGCCGCCGGTGTCGCCGATGCTGGCCAAGCTCGTCCGCGAGCTCCCGACCGCCGAAGGAATGCTCTACGAGCCGAAGTGGGACGGCTTCCGCTGCGTCGTGTTCCGCGACGGCGACGAGATCGAGCTCGGCAGCCGGAACGAGCGCCCGTTCAACCGGTACTTCCCCGAGCTCGTCGAAGAACTGCGCAGCGCGCTCCCCGCGCGAGCGGTGCTCGACGGCGAGATCGTGATCGCGACCCAACAGGGCCTCGAATTCGATCTTCTGCAGATGCGCATCCATCCCGCTGCGAGCCGGGTCGCGAAGCTGGCGGCCGAGACGCCTTCGAGCTTCGTCGCCTTCGACCTCCTCGCCGAGGGAGACGACGACCTGCGGCAGCACCCGTTGTCGGAGCGACGCCGGCGGCTGGAGCGGATGCTGCGCCGAGCCAAGCCCCCCATCCACCTCACGCCCGTGACCGCCGACCCGGCGATTGCAGCCGACTGGTTCGAGCAGTTCGAGGGCGCAGGCCTCGACGGCGTGATCGCCAAACCGGGCGCAGGGGAGTACCGAGAGAACGAACGCGCCTGGTTCAAGGTCAAGCACCAGCGGACGGCCGACTGCGTCGTGGCCGGGTTCCGCACGCACAAGGACGGGGACGGTGTCGGGTCGCTCCTGCTCGGCCTCTACGACGACGAGGGGACGCTCCACCACGTCGGAGTGGCGAGCAGCTTCGCGGCGCCGCTGCGCAAGAAGCTCGCCAAAGAGCTCCAGCCGTACCGGAAGAACGCCCTCGACGGGCATCCGTGGCGCGAGTGGGCGGACGCCCAGGCGCAGGAGACGGGGGGCCGGATGCCGGGCGCGCCGAGCCGCTGGAATGCCAAGAAGGACATGCGCTGGGAGCCGTTGCGGATCGAGCTCGTCGCCGAGGTCGCCTACGAGCACCTCCAGGGCGACCGCTTCCGGCACACCGCCCGGTTCCTCCACTGGCGGACGGACCGGGATCCGCGCTCGTGCACCTACGACCAGCTCGAGGCGCCCGTCCCCCACGAGCTCGCCGAGATCTTCGGTCTGTAGCGGCCCGAGCGTCGTTTCCGAGGGGTTCAACCGGGCGAAACCCGTTATACTTACGGGGTTCGGTCGTGACTGACGACCACCCACTGGCAGGCGGGACGTGGGCGCAAGCCCACGTTTTTTGTTGGTCGGCGGGTGGCAACGGAGGGCTGATCGAGGATCACGACGGTCGAGGACAGCAAGGAGGTGAGCGCCGGTGCCGGAACGGGAGACGATCGTTGCCGCGATCGAGCCGGTGCTCGCGACGCTGGGCCTCGAGGTCTTCGACGTCCAGTTCACCGGTTCGGGGCGCGCCCGCACGGTTCGCGTGATCGTCGACCGTGACGGTGGCGTCGATCTCGACGCGATCACGGCGGCGTCGGAACGCATCCTGCCCGCGCTCGACGCCCTCGACGACCTCGGGCCGTACGCGCTCGAGGTGAGCAGCCCCGGCCTCGAGCGTCCGCTCCACCGGCCCGAGCACTTCCGCCGAGCGGTGGGCGAGACCGTATCCGTCAAGGTCCGCGGCGCCGACGACGAGGTGCGCCGCCTCCGGGGCCGGTTGGTCTCCGCCGACGAGCGAGGCGTCACGCTCGAACCGGGCGACGCCGCCGGCGGCGAGCACGTCGACTACGACCAGATCATCCAGGCGCGCACCGTCTTCGAATGGGGCGCGGCGCCGAAGCCGGACAAGCGCGCGAAGAAGAAGCAGCAGAAGGAAGTCGCCCGATGAACTCCGACATGATGGAGGCGCTCGAGAACATCGAGCGCGAGAAGGGCATCTCCGTCGAGATCATGCTCGAGGCGCTGGCGAACGCGCTGGTGACCGCGTACAAGCGTCTGCCCAACGCGGCCGAGGAGGCGCTGGTCGAGATCGACGCCGAGACCGGTGACATTCGCGTCATCGCCCAGGAGCTCGACGAAGAGGGCAACGTCACCCGGGAGTGGGACGACACCCCCGAGGACTTCGGTCGCATCGCCGCGCAGACGGCCAAGCAGGTGATCCTTCAGCGGATCCGCGAGGCCGAGCGCGAGATGAAGTACGAGGAGTACGCCGGACGCGAGGGCGACATCGTCACCGGGATCATCCAACAGACGGACGCCCGGTACACCTTGCTCGACCTGGGCAAGGTCGAGGCGCTGTTGCCGCAGGCGGAGCAGGTGCAGAACGAGCGCTACGAGCACGGCTCCCGGCTGAAGGCGTACATCGTCGAGGTGCGCAAGACGGCCAAGGGCCCGCAGATCGTCGTGTCGCGCACGCACCCGGGCCTCGTGAAGCGGCTCTTCGAGCTCGAGGTGCCGGAGATCGTCGACGGTGTCGTCGAGATCAAGGCGATCGCGCGCGAGCCCGGCCACCGCACGAAGCTCGCGGTGGCGTCGAACGACAACAACGTCGACCCGGTCGGCGCGTGCGTCGGCGCACGCGGATCGCGGGTGCGGATGGTCGTGAACGAGCTCCGGGGCGAGAAGGTCGACATCGTCCCCTACAGCGAGAACTCCGAGGAGTTCGTCATGAAGGCGCTCGCCCCGGCGCGGGTGCGCGAAGTCCGCATCCACACCGAGACCGGCACCGCCGAGGTGATCGTTCCCGACTTCCAGCTCTCGCTGGCGATCGGCAAGGAAGGTCAGAACGCGCGGCTCGCGGCCCGACTCACCGGGTGGC
>JBKOVL010000186.1:0-17901 GCA_046723895.1 Actinomycetota bacterium
GGTTCCGGCGACCGCGAGCAGGAGGAGCATCCCGACGATGCCGGTCTCGGACAGGAACTGGAGCGCGAGGTTGTGCGGCTCGGTGGTCGTGATCGAGCCCTCGCGGATGCCGCGGCGGGCGATCTCGAACGTCGCCGCGCCCTTGCCGCCGGCCGGCGCGTCCTTCCACAACGACCAGGCCTCCTGCCACCAGCGCCAGCGGTTGCTCGAGCTCACCTCGGCAAGGCGCGTCGGGCTCTGTGAGACCTGCATGCCGCCGGTGCCCCGGAACTCGTCGAGGATCTTGCCGCCGCGCAGCGCGAGCACCACGGCGAGCGCGACGAGCGCGACGACCCCGGCGAGCGCCCCGAGCCGCCGCGTCCAGATCGTCCGCTCACGCCCGGTGAGCGGGCGTCCCGCGAGCCAGTACGCGATGCTCACTAGGACCGCGGCCCCGAGCGAGATCAGCACCCCGAACCAGGCGCCGTCGTTGACGCGATCGGCATAGGCCTGGAGGTCATCCGTGATCGCGGGTCGCGAGAAGGCCCAGAGCGCGACGAGCCCTGCGACCGGCGTCGCGATCGCGAGGGCGGCGAGCGACTCGAGCCGGTCGCGCCCGACCCAGACCCAGCCGGCTGCGGCGAGTGCGGCAACAGCGATTCCCGCCCGCGAGTAGGTGAGCACGACCGTGAGCTCGGCCAGGTAGAGGAGGAGGACGCCGGCCGCCCGCAGCGCGCGCGCCTGTCCGCGCGCACCGGCGAGCCAGAGCGCGAGCGGGACGGCGGTCGCGGCGGCAAGCGCCAGCGAGTTCCAGTAGCCGATCGGGTTCCGCAGGCGCGCGATGCGGGCGCCGTCCGGAAAGAGCGACGGGATCACTTTCCCGGCGAGCGCCCAGAGCAGCACGAGGCCGAGCAGGAGCGCGAGCCCGGCGGCGATCGTTCGGGCCGGTTGCGGCACCTGGGTGGCGAGCAGCCCGAGCAGCGCGAAGGCGAGGTAGACGAGGATTCGATCGAACGCCGCCCAGGAGAGATCGGACGCGATCGACCACGCCATCGTCACCCCGACCCAGGCGGCGAGCGCCGCGAGCAGCGCGAGACACGCCAGCCCGGCCCGTTCCGGAACCGGCACGGCGCGCTCGAGCAGCACGACGACGGCGATCACCGCCAGGGCGCCGATCCAGAAGAGCCGCCCGTCCGAGGTCCCCTCGCCGAAGAAGAGAGCGACGAAGAGGAGCGCGCCCGAGACGGCAAGGGTCGCCGGCCCGGCGAGCTTCGCGGCCTGCATCGACGGCCGACGCTAGCACAGGCCCCGAGGGCGCCTTTCCTTACAGAGGCTTAACCGGCGGCTCACCACCGATTCACGTCCAGGCTCGACACTCCCTTCAGGCCCTACCGCCCGAGGGCACAGGTACAGTGCAGCGAACGCGAACCGCCGACCGCCGCCCCGATACGTGCGGTCCCCGTTTTTCGTGACCCATCCGCCCAGGAACCTCGTCGTCTCGCTCCTGCTGGCGACGCTCGCCCTCACGCTCGGGCTCGTGGTCGCGGCCGGGCCGGCAACGGCGAAGACCAGGCCGCCGTGCTGGAAGACGCTGATCAACGACTGGTACGACGGGCGCATCGACGGCACCTACCCGATCCACTGCTACCGCGAGGCGCTCCAGCACCTACCGACAGACGTCGAGACGTACTCGAGCGCCCGCGAGGACATCAAGCAGGCGCTCCAGCAACGGATCACGCAGGGCACCAAGGGCGGCGGCACGACGACGACGGGCGGGTCGAACGGCGGCGGAGCGGCCGGCGGGACCGGCGGAGGCGGCAGCGGGACGGGCGGAGGCGGCCAGAATGGCGGCGGCACGTCCGGAGGCGGCAACGGCGGCGAGTCGGCAAGCGGCGGCCCCGTCGGCGATGTCTTCAACGCCACCAAACCGAAGAGTGCGGACTCCGTCCCGGTGCCCCTGATCGTGCTCGGCGCGGTCGCGTTCGTGCTGATGGCGCTTGGCGCTGCAGGCTTCCTCTCCCGCCGGATGCGTACGCGCAGGGTTCAGCTCGCCTCCGCCGCGGCGACGCCGCCGACCTCCGGCGAGCCGCCGCAGTCTCGCAGCTAGCGCTCCAAAAACTCCCTGCAAAGGGGACAAAAAACGTTCCGTCCGGTAGTCGCTCTACGCTCCTGGTCCCTCTCCGGGGGGCCTAGAGGGCACAGCTATTCTTGGGAGGAAAGATGGCGTCTACGAAGGCATCCGCAGTCACAGGTAGCGCCGAGGCGGTAAGCGGCGACGCCGCGGAGATCGTCAACTCCGTCGTCGAGGACGGCGCGAGCGTCGGCGTCGAGCGCTACTTCACCATCGCGGGTCGCGACCCGTTCGAGGAGGTGGATTGGGAGCTGCGCGACGCCTTCATCCCGGGCAAGGACAAGCCCGCGTTCGACCAGAAGGGCGTCGAGTTCCCGAAATTCTGGTCGCAGACCGCGACGAACATCGTCGCCCAGAAGTACTTCCGTGGCCGCCTTGGCTCGCCCGAGCGCGAGTCCAGTGTCAAGCAGATGATCGGCCGGGTCGTCGACACGATCGGCGGCTGGGGCCGCGCGGGCGGCTACTTCGCGACCGACGAGGAGGCCGACACCTTCGAGGCCGAGCTGAAGGCGATCCTCGTCAACCAGTACGCCTCCTTCAACTCCCCGGTCTGGTTCAACGTCGGTTTCGAGGAGCGCCCCCAGTGCTCGGCCTGCTTCATCCTCTCGGTCGACGACTCGATGGAATCGATCCTCGACTGGATCCGCCGCGAGGGGATCATCTTCCGCGGCGGCTCCGGCTCCGGCGTCAACCTCTCCCGCCTCCGCTCCTCGAAGGAGCAGCTCTCCAAGGGCGGCTACGCCTCGGGCCCGGTCTCGTTCATGCGCGGCGCCGATGCCTCCGCCGGCACGATCAAGTCGGGCGGCAAGACGCGGCGCGCGGCGAAGATGGTCGTCCTCGACGTCGACCACCCCGACATCGAGGAGTTCATCTGGTGCAAGGCCACGGAGGAGGAGAAGGCGCGCGTCCTCGAGGCCGCCGGCTACGACATGTCGCTCGACTCGCCGGACTGGGCCTCGATCCAGTACCAGAACGCGAACAACTCGGTCCGCGTCACGGACGCCTTCATGGAGGCGGCTACCGCGGGCGAGGAGTGGAATCTGACCGCGAGGACCGACGGCACGGTCGTCGACACCGTCGGCGCGCGCGGGCTGCTCCGCCAGATCGCCGAGGCGGCCTGGCGCTGCGCCGACCCGGGCGTGCAGTACGACACGACGATCAACTCGTGGCACACATGCCCGAACTCGGGCCGGATCAATGCCTCGAACCCGTGCTCGGAATACATGCACCTCGACGACTCGGCCTGCAACCTCGCCTCGCTGAACCTGATGAAGTTCCGCCGAGAGGACGGCGACCTGGACGTCGAGGCGTTCCAGCACGCGGTCGACGTCGTCTTGCTCGCCCAGGAGATCGTCGTCGGCTACTCGTCCTATCCGACCCCCGAGATCGAGCGGAATGCCAAGGCCTACCGGGAGCTCGGGCTCGGCTACGCCAACCTCGGCGCGCTGCTGATGGCGCGCGGGCTGCCCTACGACTCCGACGAGGGTCGCGCCTACGCGGCGGCGATCACGGCGCTGATGACGGGCCGGGCGTATCGCAAGTCGGCGCAGATCGCCGGCCGGATGGGCCCGTTCGCCGGGTACCGGCCGAACGCGGCGGCGATGGTCGGCGTGATCGCCAAGCACCGCGCTGCGGTCGGGAACATCCAGCACTCCGAGTCGGTGCCGGCTGACCTGCTCGCGGCGGCCCGCCAGGCCTGGGACGACGCGCTCGACCTCGGCGAGATCAGCGGCTTCCGCAACTCGCAGGCGACAGTGCTCGCCCCCACCGGAACGATCAGCTTCATGATGGATTGCGACACGACCGGGATCGAGCCCGACTTCTCGCTCGTGAAGTCGAAGAAGCTCGTCGGCGGCGGCGAGATCACGATCGTGAACAAGACGGTGCCGATGGCGCTCGACCAGCTCGGCTACGCGCCGAGCGAGGTCGAGGAGATCGTCGCCTACATCGACGAGCGGAACACGATCGTCGGCACGCCGTTCGTGAAGGCGGAGCACTACCCGGTGTTCGACTGCGCGATCGGCGACCGCGCGATCCACTACTCCGGGCACGTGAAGATGATCGGCGCGGTCCAGCCGTTCATCTCCGGCGCGATCTCGAAGACGGTGAACATGCCGGAGCAGGCCACGGTCGACGACGTCGCGCAGCTGATCGCCGATGCCTGGCGCCTCGGCGTGAAGGCGATCGCGATCTACCGCGACAACTGCAAGGTCGCGCAGCCGCTCTCCGGGCAACGTCCTTCCAGGGGGGCGGAGAACGCGCAGCTGCCGGCGGTGCCGCCGACGCCGCTGACGCAGCGGCGACGGCTGCCGGAGGACCGCACCGAGATCGGCCGCAAGTTCCGCGTCGGCGACTACGAGGGCTACATCCACGTCGGCCTCTACGAGGACGGCACCCCCGGCGACATCTTCGTCGACATCGCGAAGGACGGGACGACGATGGCGGGCCTCATGAACTCGCTGATGATCGCCGTCTCGATGGGCCTCCAGTACGGCGTCCCGCCCGAGGTCTACGTCTCGAAGCTCTCGCACATGCGGTTCGAGCCGAGCGGCCTGACGAACGACGCCGACATCCGGGCGGCGAAATCGATCGTCGACTACATCTTCCGCTGGTTCGGAAAGAAGTTCCTCACGCCGGACCAGCAGGAGGAGGCCGGGATCCTCTCACCGGAGGTGAAGGCGCGGCTGGCAGAGCGCTACGCGGGCGGCGGCGATCCGCAGCCGACCGCGCCGGCCGGGTCACCATCCCCGGGCCAGACCGCGCTCTTCAACTCCTGGGAGGACGCGGTCGAGTGCGCGAAGTGCGGGGGGCGCATGGTTCGCACGGGCTCGTGTTACACGTGCCGCGACTGCGGCACCAACACCGGCTGCTCGTAGCGCCCGCCGGCTGAGCGTGTTGTCGGGCTGCCTCACGAGCCGCTCGACGCGCCTGGAGCGCGGCCCCGGCGAGCCGGCCACCAGTTCCACCGGCCCAGGATCGCCATCAGCGACGGCACGAGCAGTACCCTGACGATCGAGGCGTCGATCAGCACCGCGAGCGCGATGCCGATCCCGACCTCCTTCACGATGATCACACCGGAGGCGGCGAAGGCGCCGACGGCGACGCAGAAGAGCAGTGCGGCCGCGGTGACGATCCGGCCTGTCCGCTCGAGGCCAACGGCGACAGCCTCGCGGTTCGGTAGCCCCCCGTCCCATGCCTCCTTGATCCTCGTCAGCAGGAAGACGGCGTAGTCGGTCGCCAGGCCGAAGGCGATCGCGAACAGCAGGATCGGCTGGGTGAGCTGGAGCGCCCCCTGGCCCCGGTAGCCGAGCAGGCTCTCGAGCCGTCCGTCCTGGAAGACGAAGACCAGGATCCCGAACGTCGCGACGAGAGTCAGCGCGGTCATCAGAAGCGTCTTCAACGGCAGGACCAGCGACCGGGTCGCCGCGTACAGGAGGAGGAACGTGACGGTGCAGAGAAGGCCGATCGCGAGCGGGAGGCGTGCCCCGAGGGTGTGCTTTTGGTCGAGGTACTGGGCGGTCGAGCCCCCGACCGGCGCCCCGGCCGGCAGGGCTCGCAGCTCCCGGACGAGGCGCTGAGACGGCGGCTCGAGGAAGGAGGCGCCCGACGAGACCCGCACCTCCCAGGCCCCGGGCCCCAGCCGGCGGGGCGGCAGCACGAGCGCGGCGTCGGGCAGCCGCCGTGCCGCCGCGGCGTAGGCGCGTGCAGCCGGCGCATTTCCGTCCACGACCGCGTACGCGGGAGAGACGAACGTGGCGGGGAAATCGCGCCGAAGGGCCGTGTCGACCACGCGTGAACTGGTGCTCGCCGGCAGCACGGAGGCGTCGACGCCGATGAACCGGATCGAGAGGAACGGCAGGCCCAGGAGGACGAGCAGCGCCGTCCCACTCACCGCGACCGGAACCGGTCGGCGCATGAGGCCCTGGGCGAGCTTGTACCAGCCGCCGCGGTCGCCCCTCGCCGCGCGTTCCGCCGCCCCGCGCCAGCGCCGCAGTGACAGAGCGTTCACGCGCGGGCCGAGCACCACGAAGAGCGCGGGCAGCACGGTCAGCGCGATCAGCCCGGCCAGCGGGCCGACGAGGCCGCCGGCGATCCCCATCGACTGCAGGAAGCCGAGTGGGAAAACCGTCAGCGTCGCGATCGCGGCCCCGACCGTGACCGAGCTGAACGCCACGGTGCGCCCGGCGGTGGCGAGCGTCGCGCGCACCGCGCCGGGCCCGGGGCCACGGTGGACGAGCTCCTCCCGGTACCGGGACACGAGCAGCAGGCTGTAGTCGATCCCCAGCCCGAGGCCGGCGCCCGTGACGATGTTCAACGCGTAGCTCGAAACCGGCATCGCGAGGTCCAGTCCGCGGAGGAGCAGGAACGAGCCGAGAATCGTCAGCGCGCCGCAGACGATGGGCAGGAGCGCGGCGACCACACTCCGGAAGACCCAGAGGGTGAGCAGAAACAGGATCGGGAACGCGATCTTCTCCGCGCGGGTCAGATCGTGCTGCACCTGGTCGTTCACCTGCACCGTTGCGAGCGCCGTGCCGCCGACCCAGATGCCCCGCACGTCCTCGAGCCGTGAATGCACGCGCTTCGACGCCCGCCGCCACTCGCGCTGCGAGACGCCCGCGCGCGCGTACGCGGCGAGGATCGCCTTGTGTCCGTCCCGGGAGAAGAGCGGCGGAAGCGCGACGGGGAAGAGCGGCTCCGACCGGATCAGCCGGCCGACATGCGCGAGGCGCGCCGCCGTCGGATCGCGCACGAGCACGAGCAGCTGCGGCGACGCCGACAGGCCCGAGGCGCGCTCCACAGCAGCCTGCGCGCGTAGACTCTCACTTCCCTTCGCCACGAATTCGTTGGAGGCCCGCCCGAGCAGGCCGGGCGTCTGCCACCCGAACGCGGCCGCAACGACGGCGAGGCCACCGACGACCGCGAGCAGCATGCGCGGCCGGAGGATCGGGATCTCGGTCAATGCCTTCATCCGCGGGCCATTCTCCGTGCCGCCGGAGCAGGACTCCGACTCCCAGGACGATGACTCAGCGATCCACTAAAAGGGTGACAGCGGATCTTGCCGATTGCTTCTACAATGTGCCGCAAGTTCATCCCCCAACCAAGGAGAGACATGAGGGGTCGCACGGTGTTTGTCACCGGTGGGGCCGCGCTCGTCGCTGCCCTCACCGTAGTCCTCGGCGCCCAGGGCGCCAACGTCAAGGCGAACGCACGGGCGGTCTGCCCGGGGCCCACGTTCGCCTCTGCGCATTGCCACGCAGAGGTCACGACCGATAGCAAGGGCAACCCGCTCGCGAGCTCGTCGCCCTACGGTCTATCGCCGAAGACCATCACGAGCGTTTACAACTTCCCGACCTCGCCTACTCCGGGGGCCGGAAAGACGATCGCAATCGTCGACGCGTATGACGATCCGACTGCGGAGAGCGACCTGAACGTGTTCAGCTCGCAGTACGCGCTGCCCGCCTGTACGACCGCGAATGGATGCTTCAAGAAGGTGAACCAGAACGGTGGGAGCAGCCTCCCGCGGAAGGACGGCGGCTGGGCGCTCGAGATCAGCCTCGACGTCCAGTGGGCGCACGCGATCGCGCCGTACGCGAAGATCCTGCTGGTCGAGGCGTCGAGCAACAGCTTCTCCAACCTGCTGGCTGCAGAGGACTACGCGAAGACGCACGCCCAGTACGTGTCGAACAGCTGGGGCGCTTCGGAGTTCAGCAGCGAGACGAGCTACGACTCGCACTTCTCCCAGTCGGGCGTCAGCTTCTTCGTCTCGTCCGGCGACGCCGGCCTGCCGGCCGAGTACCCGTCGGCGTCGCCGAACGTGATCTCGGTCGGGGGAACGACGCTGAACCTCGACTCGAACGGCAAACTCGTCAGCGAGGCCGCCTGGTCGAACGGCGGCGGAGGCTGCAGCGCCTACGAGACGGCGACCTCCGCTCAGAGCGGGTTCTCCGACTACGGCCAGGTCGGCTGCGGCGGGAAGCGGGCGACGCCGGACGTCTCTCTCGACGCCGATCCGGCCTCGGGCGTCTCCGTCTACGACAGCACGAAGTACCAGAACCAGAGCGGCTGGTTCCGCGTCGGCGGCACGAGCGCGTCGTCACCGATGTGGGCGGGCAGGGCCGCGGCCAGCGGCGTGATCGTGGACGCCGGCTACGTCTACGGCTCGAGCATCACCTACCGGGACATCACGAGCGGTAACAACGGCGCCCCGTGCCTGACGGGCTTCGACCTCTGCTCGGGTCGCGGCAGCTGGGTCGGATAGTCGCATTCCGGGAGGGCCGGCCTTGCGGTCCGCCCTCCCGTTACCCTCACCGGCGTGGAGCGCGTGCGCGTGGACAAGTGGCTCTGGGCCGCCCGTTTCTTCAAGACCCGCGGCGCCGCGACCGAGGCCGTGCTCGGCGGCCACGTGCAGGTGAACGGCGCGCGCGTGAAGCCGGCGCGTGACCTCGCGGTCGGCGACCGGCTCGAGATCCGGCGCGGGCAGCTGCGGTTCACCGTCACCGTTACCGGGCTCGCCGAGCGGCGCGGGCCCGCGAGCGTAGCGGCCGGACTGTACGAGGAAGACCCCGAGTCGATCGCGACGCGGGAGCGGCGGAAGGACGAGCGGCGGCTCGCGCGGCCGCTCGGCGCCGACCTCGGCGCACGACCGACGAAGCGCGACCGGCGGCGACTCGATGCGCTTCACCGAGGACGGCGCCGGTGACGCTCGAGGAACTGGGCCGCTGGTTGAGAGCAGCTCCGGTCCGCTACCTGGTCCTCACCTTCACCGTCGACGAGAGCGCGCTCTCGTTGCCGGTCGCGTCGAGCGCGCTGACCGCATAGCGGTATCTGGTCGAGGGCGCCACGGCGGTGTCCGTGTAGCTCGTCACGCCGACGGTCGCGATCACCACGCCGTCGCGGTAGACCTGGTAGCCGGTGACGGCGACGTTGTCTGTGCTCGCCGACCACGCGAGCTTGACACGCCGAGGGTTGCCGGCCGCCTTCGCCGTCAGACCGGACGGCCTGGACGGCGCAGCCGTGTCGTCCGGGGTCGTCACCGCGGTGGACACCGGGTCGCTCCGGTTCCCGCCTGGGTCGATCGCGACCACCGCGTAGGAGTACGTCGTCGACGGGGCGACCGCGGGGTCGGTGAACGCCGTCGAGGACGTCGTCCCGAGCACCGTGCCGTCGCGGGAGACTTCATAGGCGACGACGCCGAGGTCGTCCGTCGCGGCCGGCCAGGTCAGCTCGACACGCGACGGATCGCCGGCCCACACGGCGGTCAGGCTCGACGGCGCCGCCGGCGGCGAGAAGTCCGCGGCGATCGTCGCGCTCGTCTCCGCGCCGAGGTTGCCCGCGGCGTCGATGGCGCGCACCGAGTACGTGTAGGTCGTCCCCGCGGCAATGCTCGAGTCCGCCCACTCCGTCGAGGAGACGGTCGCGACGAGCGCGCCGTTCCGGTACACGCGGTAGGAGACAGGGCCGGTGTCGTCGGTCGACGCGCCCCAGCTCAGGTCGATCGAGAGCGGTGAGGCGACCGGCGCCGCACTCAGGGTCGAGGGCGCGCTCGGCGGCATGAAGTCCGGGCTCGGCCGTCCGCCCTTGAGCGCGTCGCAGTCCACCCCACCCCCGTTCACGGCTGCGATCGCTGCACCGAACGCCGGCAGCGAGTCCTTCGGCGTCAGGTCGGTCCAGTACGCCCCCGACTGCCAACCCGACAACTGAGGCTCGTCGGCGAGCAGGAAGTTGAAGAACGCGCCGACCCCGGGCTGGCAGTACGCGAGACGGATCGCGTCCAGCACCTGCGTGGCCTGGTCGGGCGCCGCGCTCGTTTCCGAGGGCGCCGGCGAGTCGGGCTCGCCGCCCGCGAAGTCCGGCACAACGGGCGCGTTCTCCGTCCCCGAGTAGAGCGCCTCCTTCCCGGGGTCGAGCGTCGTCTGGAAGCCGACCTCGAGGTACCAGATCGCCCCCGGCGCCGGTTGCGCCGTCCCGTTGAACGCGAGCCAGAGGTTGTAGGCGAGCTTGTTCCAGTCGCCCTCGCCGATCGTCTTCGACTGGATGTGCTTGCGCCACGGACGCTCGGTCGCCGCGGCTGCGTACGGGTGGAAGCCGACGGTGTCGAGCAGCCGCTTCGTCCGCCCACTCGCCCGGTAGGCGTCGCCGACCCCGCGGATGAACGCCCCCGGCGAGGTCGAGACGGCATCGTCGTTTCCCGTCGACGAGAGCGCGAGCCCGATCACATTCACGCCCGAGTACGCCTTGTGCAGGACGTCGAAGCAGCGCGCGAGCAGCGCCTCGTACAGCGCCGGCGCGTTCGTCTGCGGGTTCCAGAAGAGCCGCTTGTTCGGCTCGTTCCAGATCACGACGTCGCGGATCGACGGGTAGCGCGAGAGGACGTTGCGGACGTACGTGCAGTACGCGTCGCGCGCAGTCGAGTCGAGCGGCGCCTTGAGCCCGGCGGTCGCATAGACGGCCAGGACGAGCTTCAGCCCCGAGGCCGCGCGCGTCGCCCGGTCGAGATCGCCGAGCTCCGCGCTGTCGGGCTGGGTCTGGCCGGGCTCCCACATCAGCGTGATCCGGAAGGCCTTCGCGCCGAGGTCCCAGGCAGGCCCCACAGCAGCCGCTCCCTCGTTCTTGACAAGGTCGTCCGTGAACCCGACGAAGAAGGCCGCGTTGCTATCGGCTGCGGCAGCCGAGAGGGAGACCAGCAACGCCGTCGCAGCAGCGACGATCGTGAACGCTCGAGCCAAACGACCCTCTCCTGGGACTTGTGCCTGGAGAGAGTACCGCTGATCGGGGGGCGGCAGCGCCGCCGACCATAACCCTCAGGCAGGCAACCCCGACGCGTCCGGACGCCCGCGCCGGCGTCTGCGGTAGGCAACGGCCCCGATTGCCGCGAGCGCCGTAGCCGCTACCGCTGCCGCCGCGAGCCCGGCGACGAAGCCGACCGGGAACCCCGACTCGCGCTCGGGAACGGAGAGCGCGAACGTCCGCGTGTCGATCGCGAATCGCCGTCCACCGGCGCCGATCAGCAGGTTCCCGCCGTCGAGGCGAAGCTGCGCGCCGCCGAGCGGATCCTGGCTCCCGTGCCAGGGGATCCCGATGCAGACCGCGCGTCGGTCGACCGCGTCGAGCGCGTGCACGAAGGGGTAGCCGCCGTCCTGGCGGTAGAGCGTGTAGACCCAGCGCCCGTCCGCGCTCTCCGCCCGCCTCAGCGGGTAGCCGCGCATGACCCAGCCCTGCTGCCGCCTGTCGGCGATCACCTGCGGGAGCAGGCGGTCTGCGTGGAGGTCGTAGGCGCGGACGCGGTAGCGAGTCGTGTCCTCGCCGGGGACGTGCTCGACGAGGAAGAGGGTGCTCCCGTCGGGGGAGAGCGCGTCGAAGGCGAAGTCGCCTTCGAGCGAGACCCGGCCGCGCGTGCGCAAGGTCTCGGTGTCGACGATCTGGAAGTCGGAGCTCGATCGCAGCGGGCTGTCCTGGGACGGCACCCAGTCGGCGAGCACAAGCGTCCCACCGTCGCGCGTCAAGCCGCCGGCGGTTCCGTCGAACGCGACCGCCGGAACGCCCCACTCCCCGCCTAGCGCCCGCCACTTGACGACGCGCCCGGTCGTCCGCTCGATCGACTCCAGCATCGTCAGGCCGGGGCCCACGAGGGTGACGAAGCGGAGCGGCTGTCCCGGCCCGGTGACGCCGGCAGAGCCCTGTACGAGCCCGGGCGAGGGGCCGCTGGCGTGGGCAACGGCGGAGACGGCGAGGGCGGACAGCGCGAGAGCGACGACGAGGCGGGCCATGCTTCCTCCTTGGAGCCGATTAGTGCTCTCTCTACACCGCCCGGCGGCGAATGGTTCCTAGGCCAGCCGCCAGACGTTGTCGCGCAGGATCGGCGTCGCCGCCCCGCTCGAGTCGAGCCCGTCGACCTCGACCTCGGGCCCGCCGATCATGAAGTCGGTGTGGGCGCGCGAGCGGTTCACGCCCATCGCCTGCAGCTCCTCGTCGCCCGGGAGCCCGTCGACGCGCAGCGCCTTCGGCCATCCCGTGCCGTACGCGATGTGCGAGGCGGCGTTCTCGTCGAACAGCGTGCTCCAGAACGTGAGGCCGCTCCGCCCCACGAGCGAGGTCTCGTCGACGAGCGCGACCTCGCCGAGGAGCGACGCGTTCTCGTCGACGGCGAGCTCGCCGCGGACGTCGTCGGCGCCGGTGGTGGCCTTCACCTCGGCCACGCGCCCGTTCGCGAACCTCATCTCGAGCCCCCGCACGACCGTTCCGCCGACCAGGACGAGCGGCTGTGTCGCGCGCACCGTTCCCTCCGTGCGGCGGTAATCCGGAGTCGTGAACACCTCCTCGGTCGGAAGATTCGGGACGTAGAACTGGCCCCAGGTCGTCTCGAGCCCGCCGGCCGTCCAGTCGGCCTGCGGGAGCAGCCCGACGGTCAAATCGGTGCCGGGGCCCCGGAATCGCACAGCATCGAAGCAGCGCTCGTTCAGCTGCACGGCGCGGTGCCTCAGCACTTCGATGTGCGCCTGCCAGGCGGCGATCGGGTCCGGCTCTGACAGCCGCACCGTCCCGCGCACCGCGTCCCAGAGCCGCGTGAGGTCGGGCTCGCCGAAGACCTGCGTCGCCCAACCCGGCGTTGGGAACGCGACGATCGTCCAGGGCATCCGGCCGTGGTCGAAGGCCGTCCACACCGCGCGCCGGAGCTCGGGCATCACGGAATTGGCGACGCGCTTCGCGTCGATCCCGGCGAAGAGGTCGGGCTGTGGGTCGCCGACGGTATTGATCACGGCTGTCCGGCGCTGCGCGTCCTCCTCGACCCGCTGCAGCTGCCACTGCGGCGTCCAGCCGACGACCTCCTCGGGCGCGTGCGCCGCCGTCTCCCTGCGGACGTGCAGGTCCACGTAGAGCGGGTCGACACGCCTCGCGCCTTCTTCATATGCAACGCGGGCGAGCGCGCGCACGAGGGGCGCGTGCTCCACGTAGGAGCGGAGCGCCACATCCTGCCCGCGCGTGAGATTGACTCCGACCCGTAGTGCGAGCCGGGCGTACTCCTCGAGCTCGCTCTCGCGCCCGGCCCAGAAGGCCTCCGTGTCCATCGCGCGACGGTACCACCGTAGAATCGCCCCGTGGCGAGTGAGTCCGCGAGCACCTCCCCGACCTCACCCGCGCGCGAACGGATGAGCTGGGACGAGCTCGGCAGCGCGGCGCGCGAGCTCGCCGGGCAGGTCGTCGCCGACCACTACCGACCCGACCTGATCCTCGGCATCGCGCGCGGCGGGCTGCTCGTCGCCGGTGCCCTCTCCTATGCGCTCGATGTCAAGAACACCTTCACGATGAACGTCGAGTTCTACACCGGGATCGACGAGCGGCTGCCCGTGCCGATGCTGCTGCCGCCGGTGCCGCCGCTCGTCAACCTCCACGACGCGCGAATGTTGATCGCCGACGACGTCGCCGACACCGGCCAGACGCTCGCGCTCGTGAAGGGCTTCTGCGCCGGGCAGGTCGGTGAGGTTCGCGTCGCGGTGCTCTACGAGAAGCCGCGCTCGATCGTGGACTGCGAGTACGTCTGGCGGCACACCGAGCTCTGGGTCGACTTTCCCTGGTCGATCGAGCCGCCGATCACGGGCGAAGCGCCCTAGCGAGGAAGCCGCCGGGCCGGGCGGCGGCCGGCCGGGAGACCCAGAACGTGCGCGTGTCGATCGCGAACAGCGCGCGGCCGCGGCGCGTCTCGATGGTGAGCCGCCCGGCGCGCGGGTCGAGCCGAAGGTGCACCGACGGCACGATGTCCTGGTTCCCGCGCCACGGGATGCCGACGCAGACGGCCGTGCGCGCGACGGAGTCGAGCGCATGCACGAAGGGGTAGCCGCCCGGCTGCTGGTAGAGCGTATAGACCCAGCGTGCGTCGGGGCTCGCGGCCCGCGTGACCGGCAGCCCCTGCATTGTCCAGCCCTCCTGCCTGCGGTCGGCGATCACGCGCGGCAGTAGCCGGCGGGTGACCAGGTCGTACGCCCGCAGGCGGTAGCGCGTCAGGTCGGTCGCGGAGACGTGCTCGATCAGGTACAGGGTGCGCGCCCCAGGTGAGAGGGCGTCGAAGACGAAGTCGCCCTTCAGCGTGATCCGGCGCCAGACCCGGAACGTCTTCGTGTTCAGGATCAGGAAGCGCGAGGTCGTCCGGACCGGGGCACGCGGCGGGCCCCACTCGGCAAGCACGAGCAGACGGCCGTCGCGGCTCAGGCCGCCGGCGGTGCCGTCGTTCGTGACGAGCGGCACGCCCCAGGTGCCGACGAGCGGGCGCCACTGCCAGACGCTGCCGGTCGCCCGGCGGACGGCGGCGAGGACGGTCCGCCGTCCGGCAACGAAGGTCACGTAGCGGAACGGCCGGCTCGTGCCGGTGACACCGGTCCAGCCGTAGAGGACGCCGGGGCTGGGGCCGTAGCCGTCCGCGACGGCGGCCGGGGCGAAGGCGAGAGAGAGGAAGACGACGCTGGTGACGACTCGGCGGACCATCCCTGCCTCCTTCGGTTGGGTACCGCCAATACGGGTCGGCTGCGCGTGCAGGTCCACGGACCTCCCGACCCGCTGCAGCCGTATCTCCGGGGTGGACCTCCGGCGACAGCCCGCTCGTATAGTCGGCGCGGGATGGGTAGCGCCGGGCGGGAGCGCGCCTGGGTCCGCGGGGCCCAGGGGGGCGACGCCTCGAGCCTCGAGGCGCTCTTCCGGCACCACTGGCCCGGCGCGTACCGCGCTGCCTATCTCGTCGTCCACGACGCCGCCGCCGCGGAGGACATCGCGCAGGAAGCCTTCCTCGCCGCCGTCCGCAACCTCGACCGCTTCGATCGCCGCCGTCCGTTCGGCCCATGGCTGCACCGCATCGTCGTCAACCGCGCGATCGACTGGGCGCGGATGCGCTCGCTGCGCCCCGAAGCGGGCGGCGACGCGCTCGGCGGCGTCGCCGCCGCCGCTCCTGATCCGCCCGCGCCCGCTGAGGACGTCCTGGAGGCGATCCGCTCCCTGCCGCCGGAGCACCGCGCCGTGATCGTTCTCCGCTACCTGCTCGAGTACACGCCGGGCGAGATTGCGCGGCTTCTCGAGCTGCCACGCGGGACGGTGAACTCCCGGCTCCGGCGGGCCCTCGACGCGCTCGCGGGCCGGCTGGAGGAGCTGTGATGAGAGACGAAGCCGAGCACAAAGGCGACAGCGAAGCTGTCGGTCTTGATGCGAGGCGATCTCGTGACGCCGCAGGCGTCAACGAGCGCCGGCTTCATGAGCTGCTCCACCAGGTGCCGGTTCCACCGGCCGACCGGCAGCGTGCCTTTGCGATCGTCCGGCAGGCGTTCGACGAGCGCGAGCGCGTGTCTTGGCCGCGGCGCCATACGCGCGCGCTTGCGCTGTCGGCTGCGGCAGTGGCGGTCGTGGCCGCGTTCGCGAGCCCGCCTGGGCGCGCGGTGCTCGGCTCGCTGCGGGACGCCGTCGGGCGCGAGGGCGTCGAGCACGCACAGCCGGCGCTCGTCTCGCTGCCCGCGCCCGGGCAGCTGCTCGTCCAGTCCGCCAAGGGGCCGTGGGTTCTCCAGGCGGACGGCTCGCGGCGGCTGCTCGGCTCCTACCGCGACGCGGCCTGGTCACCGCACGGCCTCTTCCTTGCCGTCACGCGGCGGAACCAGCTTGTGACCGTGGACCCGCAGGGGCACATGCGCTGGGCGCTCGCCCGCCCGGACGTTCGCCACCCGCGCTGGACCGGCACGCGCACAGACGCGCGGATTGCCTACCTCAGCGGCAGCCGGCTGCACCTCGTCGCCGGGGACGGCACGCACGACGTCGACCTCTGCGGCCTGCCGGCCGCCGCCGACGTGGCGCCCGCGTGGCGGCCTGGGCCCGAGCGCGTGCTCGCCTACACGACGACGCGCGGACGCGTCTACGTGCTGGACGCCGATCGCTGCTCGCTCTCGTTGCGCTCCGCTCCGTTTGCGGCGCCGCGCCTGCTCGCCTGGTCGTCGGACGCGCGGCGCCTTGCGCTCGTCACCGCCGACAAGCTCGTTGTCTTCGCAGGACGGCGCCCGACCGTCCGCTTCCTGCGCGGGATCACCTCGGCGGCCTTCGCTCCGGGCGGGCACGCGCTGGCAGTCGTCCAGCGCGGGAGCGTGCTCCTCTTCGACGGCGATGACTTGCGCGCGAAGCCGAGGCGGGTGTTCGCGGCCGCAGCCCTGCTCGGACAGGTCGTCTGGTCGCCGGACGGCCGGTGGCTGCTCGCCACGTGGCCGAGCGCCGACCAGTGGCTCTTCGTCCGCTCGAGCGGCGGGAAGCTCCTCGCCAACTCGCACATCACCGAGCAGTTCGGCGGCGGATCGTTCCCGTCGCTCCGCGGCTGGTGCTGCTGAATCGCACGACGACGGGCGCCGGTCCGATTCAGTCAGACGAGGCAGGCGTCGTGCGACGACTTCGCCACCCGCCTGGTGCGAAGTACACGGCCGGCCTCGTCGAGAATCGTCAGCGTCCCATCGCGCAGCGACGGAGTGACGACGCAGTTGAGCCCGTGCTGGACGTTGTACGAGCCGACCGGGACGGAAACCTGGCGGAGCGGGCGTCCGTCGAGGCGATGGAGGCGAAGGGTGCCGCTCCAGCCGCTCGTCACGTACGCGGTGCCGTGCGCGAAGGTGACGTGTTGCGGCGGCCAGTCTCCGGACGGGCGACGGACGAGGCGGCGGCGGCGCAGGTCGTAGACCGCGAGCTCGAAGCGGGTTCCGGAGCTGACCCAGAGGTGGTGACCGTCCTGAGCGCAGGCAACGTCGTGCGCGAGGAACGGGGGCCGGAAACGCCCGACGAGCCGGGGCCGGGCCGGTGCCCGGACGTCGACGACGGCGACTTCCGCCGCCTTCGAGCCGAGCGCGACCCAGACGATCGTCCCGCGCGGGTCGATCGTCACGTGACGCGCGCGCCGACCGACGGGGAGGCGCGCGAGCACGCGGCCGCGGCGCAGGTCGAGCGCCGCGAGCTCGCCGCGAGCGGCGTCGGTGACGAACGCGTGACGGCCGTCCGGATGCGCCGCGGCGTAGCGCGGCTCCGCGAACCCGCGCACCACGTGCGCCACCCGCAGCGAGCGCGTATCGAGAATGCTGATGAGGCCGAGCTCGGAGTGCGCCACGACCGCGAGATCGCCGGCGGCCTCGATGCTGCGAGGGTATGCGTGCGTCGGGATCGCGTTCCGCAGCGCGCCGCTCTCCGCGTCGATCGCGAGTACGCGCGCCTCGAGGTCTGCCGTGACGAGCGCGACCGTCGCGCTCGCCCCGGCCGCTCCGAGCGCACGCCGCGGCGCAGCGGCGACGAGCGCGCCGGCGAGCAGGAACTCGCGCCGGTTCACAGCGTCGATACGGACAGGCGGCTGCGAGAGGTCCCGCTACCCGCGGAGAAGCGCGAGCACCTCGCCGGGGTCGGCGTGGCGGCCGACCTGCTGCTTCGAGAAGACGAGCTGCCCGTCCGCGAGCACGTCGAACTGGCTCTTCTCGCCCTGGAAAGCCTTGGCGTCGAACCCGTTCGCATTCAGCTCGGCCGCGAGACTCGCGGCCCGCTCGTCGTAGCCGTTTCAGACCGGGCAGTAGTAGATCTCGACCTTCACGAGACCGACTCTAGACATTCGGAGCCGAGCTCGGATGCCGATATGTAACCCGAGAGCCCGAGCGTGAGGTCGAACTCGGCGCGGAAGTTGCGGATCACCTCCCGCACGCCCTGCTCGCCTGCGAGGGCAAGTCCGTAGACGTAGGGCCGCCCGATCAGCACCGCGGTTGCACCGAGCGCCAGCGCCTTGAGCGCATCGGCGCCGCCGCGCA
>JBKOVL010000159.1:0-2491 GCA_046723895.1 Actinomycetota bacterium
GCACCGGCTGGCTCAGCGGCCGGGTGCCGGAGCCCGAGCCGGCGGCGGAGGACGCCGCACAGGTCTCGTACGGGGGAGGAGGACAATGACCGACCGATTGGCGCTGGTGGGCGGCGCGCTGGGCGAGGAAGGATTCGACGGCCTCCTCGTCGCCGCGCCGGCCAACCTCGCGTATCTCTGCGGCTTCCGGCCGGAGCCGCACGAGCGGCTGATCGCGCTTGTCGTGCTGCGTGAAGGCGCGGCGCGACTCGTGTGCCCGTCGCTCGAGGAGGAGACGGCTCGTGAGGCCGTCGGCGAGCGCGTGGAGCTCGTCGTCTGGCGGGACGAGGAGGGGCCGGCCGTTGCGCTCGCTCGAGCGCTCGCCGGGGTCGGCGGGCGGATCGGCATCGAGAAGCGCTACCTCTCCGTCTCGCACGCCGAGCTGGCCGCCGCGGCTCTCCCCGGCGCGACCTTGGCCGGCTGCGACCAGCTGCTGGAGCGGCTGCGGGCGGTGAAGTCGGAGGCGGAGATCGACTCGATCCGGCGGGCCGCGCGCATCGTCGACCGTGTTGTCGGGTTCGTCGCGGTGGCGGCAAGGCCCGGCGTGACGGAGGCGGACCTTGCCGCGGAGTGTGCGCACCGTTTGCGTGCCGAGGGCGGCGAGTCGCTCGCGTTCGAGCCGTTGATCCTTGCCGGACCCCGCTCGGCGCTCCCCCACGGCCGTCCCGGCGCGGTCCCGCTCGCAAGCGGCGACCTGCTGATCGTCGACCTCGGCGTCAGCGTGGAGGGCTACTGCGCGGACATCACACGCACGCTCGTCGTCGAGGCCGAGCCCGACGAGCAGCAGCAAGAGACGTTCGAGGTCGTCCGCGCCGCCCAACGGGCGGGGATCGAGGCCGTTCGCGCCGGTTCGCCTGCGCGGGCCGTCGACGCGGCTGCACGCCAACACATCGCCGACGCAGGCTACGGGCCGGCCTTCGTCCATCGCACGGGCCACGGGCTCGGCCTGGAGGTGCACGAGCCGCCGTACCTGACTGCGACGAGCGAGGAGCGGCTCGAGCCCGGCATGGTCGTCACCGTCGAACCGGGGATCTACGTCGAAGGCTGGGGCGGGATCCGGATCGAGGACGACGTCGTCGTGCGCGACGGCACCGCTGAGGTGCTGACGAGCGCACCGGTCTCGCTCCTGGCTCGGGAGGCGGTCACGACATGAGCGGAGCGCAGGCGATCCGGGCCGCCACGGACGTCGGCGGCACTTTTACCGATCTCGTCTACTTCTTCAGCGACCCGGAGACGGGCTCCCAGGAGATCGTCACGGCGAAGGCGGACACGACTCCGCCCGACTTCGAGCGAGGGGTGCTGGACGTGCTGGCGAAGAGCGGCGTCTCGCTCGCAGAGATCGTCCACCTCGCCCACGGGACGACTCTGGTGATCAACGCGCTGACGGAACGCAAGGGCGTACTCACCGGCCTGATCACGACCGAGGGCTTCCGCGACGTTCTCGAGATCGCGCGCGGAAACCGGCCGGACTTCTTCAACCTCCACTACGTGAAGCCGCCGCCGTTCGTGCCGCGGCGGTTGCGACGGGAGGTCCCGGGGCGGTTGCGCCAGGACGGAAACGAGCGCCGGCCGCTCGACGTGAGCGGCCTTCCGGCGATCCTCGACGACTTCCGCGCCGAGGGGGTGGAGGCGGTCGCGATCTGCCTGCTCCATTCGTACGCTGATCCCCGGCACGAGCTGGCGGTGCTCGCCCGTGTGCGCGAGCTCTGGCCGGAGGTGTCGGTCGTCGCCTCGCACCAGATCACGCGCGAATGGCGCGAGTACGAGCGCACGAGCACGACTGTCCTCTCCGCCTACGTCCAGCCGGTCGCGGAACGCTATCTCGGCCGGCTCGCCGACGGGGTCCGCGAGCGGGGCTTCGGCGGTCAGCTGTACATCATGCAGTCGAACTGCGGCGTGGACTCGGTCGAGAAGACGAAAGAGATTCCGGTCACGATGGTCGAGTCGGGGCCCGCGAGCGGCTTCTGGGGCGCTGCCGAGCTCGGTCGGTTGATCGGCGAGCCCAATGTGCTCGCGCTCGACATCGGCGGGACGACGGCGAAGTGCTCGCTGATCGAGGGCGGGCAGGTGAAGATCGTCTCCGATTACTGGATCGGGCGCAGCCGGCTGTCGGCCGGCTACCCGGTGATGGTGCCGGTCGTCGACGTGGTCGAGATCGGCCAGGGCGGCGGCAGCATCGCCTGGGTCGACGAGTTCGGCAAGCTCCACGTCGGGCCGCGCTCGGCGGGCGCGGTTCCCGGCCCGGCGGCGTACGGCCGCGGCGGGACCCAGGCGACCACGACCGACGCGAACCTTGCTCTCGGCCGCATCAACGCCGACTACTTCTGCGGCGGCGAGATCGAGGCGGATCTGGCTGCGGTCGAACGTGCGCTCGCCGCCGTCGCCGCCGGCCTCGGTGTCGACACGGCGGAGGCGGCACGGGGAATCGTCAGGATCGCGAACAACAACATGG
>JBKOVL010000091.1:0-18436 GCA_046723895.1 Actinomycetota bacterium
GTACAGGCCGAGCAGGGAGAGGGCATAGCGCGGGTAGTCGGATCGCCGCGGCGGGAGTGTCAGCCCCCACGCGCGCACGTGGACCTCCTGGAGCACCCGCCCGAAGTTGAGTCCGAAGAAGAGCGCGCCGGCGATCGCGAACAGGGCCGATCCGAGCTCGTGCGTCTTGTCCTGGACGAGCACACCGCGCACGAGCGTCGCCGTGGCGGGCGAGAGTCCATAGTGGTGGACCATGTGGTTCGCCAGCGCGGTCGGGTCCGTCTCGAGGTACTCCTCCATCACGAGGAGGGCAGGCACGATTGCGACGAGGATGTACAGCGAGAGGAGCGCCGACTCGAGCGGCCCGTCCACGGCCCGGTAGCGCCGCCAGGCGTCGATCGCCACGCCCGCGAAGGAGCCTGGGGTCTGGCGGTCGACCCACTCCTGACCGCGCTTCGACAGGGCGCCCGCGCGCGCCTTCGTGCGGGTCACGAGCACGCTCAGGCCGCGGCCGGCGCCTCCGTGGCTGCGCGCCCGATGATCGGCGCAAGCAGCTCCTCGAGCTTCGGCGTCCCGATCTCCTCGAGCTCGTAGCCGGCGCGGCGGATCGGGTGGCGTGTCCGGATCACGTGTTCCAGGTCGATCGGGGTCCCGGTGACGACGACGTCGCACTCGGCGGCGTCGATCGTCCGTTCGAGCTCGTGGAGCTGCTCCGACGAGTATCCCATCGCGGGCAGGACGGAGCCAATGTGCGGGTAGCGATGGAAGGTCTCCGCGATCGAGCCGACGGCGTACGGGCGGGGGTCGACGATCAGCGCCGCGCCGCCGCGCTGGGCGGCGACGAAGCCCGCGCCGTGGGGCATGCCCCCGTGCGTGATCGTGGGCCCGTCCTCGACGACGAGGACGGCGGCCCCGACCAGCGACGGGCCGTGCGTGAGCGTCACGGGCGAGTTCGCCCGGACGATCGTCGCCTCCGGGTTGATCAGGGCGATGTCGGCGAGGACGCGCGCGACCGCGGCCGGCGCGGCGCTGTCGAGCTTGTTCACGACGACGACGTCAGCCCGGCGCAGGTTCGCCTCGCCCGGGTGGTAGTGCAGCTCGTGCCCGGCCCGCAACGGATCGACGACGACCACGTGCATGTCGGGCCGGAAGAAGGGGAGGTCGTTGTTGCCGCCGTCCCAGACGATCACATCGGCCTCCGCCTCGGCGCACGCGAGGATCTCCGCGTAGTCGACCCCCGCATAGACGACCATCCCCGCGCGGACAGGGGATTCGTACTCCTCGCGCTCCTCGATCGTCGGCTCCGCCGCGTCGATGTCGGCGAGCGTCTCGAAGCGCTGGACGCGCATCCGCTCGAGATCGCCGTAGGGCATCGGGTGGCGGACGAGCACGACGCGCAGCCCAGCGTCGAGCAGGATCCGCCCGACGCGGCGGCTCGTCTGGCTCTTGCCGCTGCCGGTCCGGACCGCACAGACGGCGACCACGGGCTTTGCCGCCTGAAGCATCGTGCGGTCCGGGCCTAGCAGGCGGAAGTCTGCACCGGCGGCGAGCGCGCGCGAGGCCTTGTGCATCACGGCGTCGTGCGAGAGGTCGGAGTACGAGAACACGAGCTCGTCCACTTGCTCGTCCCGGATCAGCCGCGCCAGCTCGGCCTCGGGGAAGATCGGGATTCCTTCCGGGTAGAGCAGGCCCGCGAGCGAGGCGGGGTACCGCCGGCGGTCGATCCCCGGGATCTGGGCCGCGGTGAACGCGACCACGCTCGTTGTCGGGTCGTCCCGGAAGACGACGTTGAAGTCGTGAAAGTCGCGGCCGCCGGCTCCCATGATCAGGATCCGCCGCATCTCAACCCTCGCAGCGCTCGAGCTCGAAGCGCGCCTGGGAGAGCCCCAACAACGCCATCAGCTCGACGACCTTGACCCAGGGAGGAAGCGTCATGCCACGTCAATCGTCGAGGTCGCGCGGGTGCGACAGCATCGTGGCCTTCCCGGATCGACGGTCAGCGCTCGTACTGATCCCTGCGGCCGTGGGAGCGCGCTCAGCTCGGACAGACGTGCTTGCCGGCCTCGCCGGCCAGCGCTCGTTCCACGCTGTCCGGGTCGGTGATGATCGCTCTGCCACCGCCGCGCTCGAGGAAGGCGATCACCGCGCGGATCTTTGCGCAGCGAGGATCAGGGGATTCCCCGCTTTCTGCGGAGACGACCGCCGGAAGTTGTGGACGTGGGGCCCTAGCCCTTGACGACGCCGATGGGGACGAGTCGTGCGACCCGCCGCGCCAACCCGGCCCGCTCGACGATCTCGACCACCCGCTCGACGTCCTTGTAGGCGGCTGGCGCCTCCTCGGCCAGGCCCTGGTTCGACGGACAGCGGACGACGATGCCCTGAGCCTCGAGCCGCCGCCGGAGCTCGTTCCCCGAGACCTGCCTGCGGGCGCGGGTGCGGGACATCGCCCGGCCGGCGCCGTGGCAGGTCGTGCCGAAGGAGCGCTCCAGCGAGCCCGGCTCGCCGGCGAGCACGAAGCTGGCCGTGCCCATGCTGCCGGGAATAAAGACGGGCTGGCCCACCGCACGGTAACCGGAAGGGATCTCGCTCGACCCGGCCGGGAAGGCCCGGGTTGCGCCTTTGCGGTGGACGAGGACGTCACGCCCGCCGTATCGCTCGACCTTGGCCACGTTGTGAGCGACGTCGTAGACCTGGCGCGTCCCATCGGCCTGAGCGGGCCCGAGCACCCGCGCGACCGCACGGCGAACGGCGTCGGCGATGCCGTGCCGGTTGGCGAAGGCGAAGTTCGCCGCAGCCGCCATCGCCGCCAGGTAGGCGCGACCCTCGGGTGAGGAGGCCGGCGCGCAGGCGAGCTGGCGGTCGGGAAGCTCGATCCGGTAGCGGCCGCGGACCGAGTCCATGACGCGCACATGGTCGGTGCAGACCTGGTGGCCGAGCCCGCGCGAGCCGGAGTGGATGAGCACGGTCACCTGGCCTCCGGAGAGCCCGAAGGCCGCCGCCGCCGCCGGGTCGAACACGTGGTCGACGCGCTGCAGCTCGACGAAGTGGTTGCCGGCGCCGAGGGTACCGAGCTGTCCTGCCCCGCGCTGGTGCGCGCGGACGGAGACCGCCGCCGGATCGGCGCCGGCCAGGCAGCCCTGCGATTCGGTGTGCCCGACGTCGTCTGGACGGCCGATGCCGCGCCGGACGAGGGCGCCCGGTCCCTCGCGCAGGACCGCGTCGAGCTCCGGCCCGAAGAGCTGCAGCGGCCCGTGCCCGCCGGCCCCGGCCGGGATCCCGCGCGAGAGCTCGTGGACGAGCGGCTCTCGCCGTCGGCCCAGCTCGGCTTCCGAGAGCGGCAGCGCGAGCAGCCGGACGCCGCAGTTGATGTCGTAGCCGACTCCTCCCGGAGAGACGACCCCGTCCGGAAGCTCGGTCGCGGCGACGCCGCCGACCGGGAAGCCGTAGCCCTGGTGGATGTCCGGCATTGCGAGCGCCGCATCGACGATCCCGGGCAGCGTGGCGACGTTCTGCAGCTGTTCGAGTGACCGGTCGGCCACGATCGCCTCGAGTAGCCCGCGGTCGGCGAAGAGCCGCGCGGGCACGCGCATGTCCGGTCGCGCAGAGGCCGGGATCTCCCAGAGCGTCTCGTCGACCTGGACGAGCTCAGACGTCGAGGACGACGCGGCCATCCCACGACCCTCCCTGCTGCTCGACTGAAAGCCCGTTGAGCGTGACCGCCTTCACGACATGGCGCGGCCGGCCGCGGCGTCCCGCCACCGTTGCCCGCAGGCGACCGCCGGCGACCTCGAGGTCGACGACGCTTTCGGCCACGAACTCCTCCACCTCGGCCAGGAAGACGAGCTCGCTGAGCCAGTCGACGAGTAGGAGCGCGTCGTCGGAGGCGGCGAGCTCGAGCTCCCGGGACGCCGGATCGCCTGATGCGTCGACGCCGACCAGCTCCGCGAACGCGGCGAGAGCGGCCTCGAAGAGGCCTGCCTCGCTGGCGGCCTCGAGCTCGATCTCGACCTCGCCTACGTGCTCGACGAATCGGTGCGTGATGCGGCGTCATCCCCTCTTCGCGCAACGGGAACGTTCGCTTCTGCGGGCGGCGGTGGCATCGGGGCGGTTCCGGATCCGCAGAGAGGGCGCAACGCCGCTCTCAGAGCTTGTAGCCGATCGCCCGCAGGAGGTCGTGACGTGCGGTCACGTCCCGCTCGGCTTCCACGCCGAGCGGAGAGGCGCCGTCCACGACGCCGAGGATCGCTCGGCCCTGCGTGGTCTCGGCGACGACGACCTCGACCGGGTTGGCTGTCGCGCAGTAGATCCGGCACACCTCGGGAACCTGCTTGACCTGGTTGAGGACGTTGACCGGGTAGCCCTCGCGGAGGAAGACGAAGAACGAATGTCCCGCCCCGACGGCGAGCGCGTTGCGGACGGCAAGCTCGACGAGCTCGTCGTCGTTGCCTGCCCGCCGGACGAGTCGCGGACCGGACGACTCGCAGAACGCGAGGCCGAAGCGCAGATGCGGCGAGTTGCCGGCCAGCGCCTCGTAGAGATCTTCGACCGTCTTGATGAAGTGCGCCTGACCGAGGATCAGATTCAGCTCCTCGGGCTTCTCGATCGGCACGATGATCAGCTCGAGCCGCGCGCTCATCTGTTCGGCCTCGATCCTGTCGGGCACCGAGTCGCGCGGGCCACGCTAGTCCTGGCAGAGGTCGAGAACGGAGGCCCGGGTCAGGCGGGTGAGGTCGTTTGTCCGTAGCCGCAGCGACGTGTCGTGGCTTCCGGCCTCCAGCACCACGCGCTCGTGGCCGGCGAGGCGGCTGTCGACGAGCACGCGATCCGCCCGGCCGCCGAAGGGCGGCACGGCGCCGAGCTCGAATTCCGGGTATTCGCGCGCGAGCTCCTCCTCGCTCAGCAGGTCTACGTCCTTCCTCGGCAGCTGGAGGAAGGCGCAGACCTTGCGGAGATCGAGACGCTCCGACGCCGGAATCACGACGCGCATGCGTCCCTCGGGGCCTGCGACCACGAGGGTCTTCGCGACGGCGTCCGGGGCGATGCCGAGCGACTGGGCCTCCGCCGAGGCCGTGTCCGTGCGCTCGTGCACGAGCGACTCGAACTCGACTCCGGCGTCCTCGAGGACTTTTTTCACCTGTTCCGCAATCACGATGCTCGAGATTCTTCCATGCTCCGTCCTGGCATGGGTGCGATCCCGTATCTTCCGCCCCGACCGAGGCGCGGAAACGGCACAGGTCGCGCCCCGATGCTCGTCTCGTGGGAGAGAGCGACGCTCACGACAGGAGGTGCGAACATGAGCACGATCCCCAGGCCGGTCCGGGACCTGCGCGTCATCGACGCGATGCACCCAGGAATGATCTCCTGCCCGCCCGAGACTCCCTTGCGGACGGTCGCCAGGATGATGGCGACGTACCGCGTCCACGCGATCGTCGTGCACGCGCACGGCGACGAAGAGCTCCCGGGCGGGAAACACTGGGGCGTCGTCACCGACGCCGATCTCGTCCGGGCAGTGCGCGACGCGGACGTCGACCAGGTGACGGCGGAGCAGATGGTGGCGTCGCCTGTTCTGACGGTTGCGACCGCGGACCCGCTCGACCGTGCGATCCAGCTGATGGTCGAGCACGAGGTCTCGCACGTCATTGCGGTCGAACGGCATTCGGGGCGTCCGATCGGCGTCGTCTCGACGCTCGACGTGGCCCGGGCGGTCGCGGGGGTGGAACGATGATCGTCGCGAGCTAGGCCGACCCCGCCCGGCCTGGAAGGAGACGGCGCGGTCGGCAGATCAGAGTGCTCGAGTAGCCGTTGGCCGGCGGATCAGTCGAGCAGCTCGGACGTCCGTGACAGCGTCGAGAGCGCGTGCGCCTCCAGCTGCCGGACGCGCTCGCGCGTCAGGCCGAGCACGTGGCCGATCTCGTTCAGGGTCTGCGGCTCGCCGGAGAGCCCGTAGTGGTGATCGAGGATCAGGCGCTCGCGCTCGGGCAGCTCGGACAGCGCGCGCTGGATCAGCCGGTGACGACGGCGGCGCTCGAGCTCGTCCTCGGGCGCCTCCGCGCTCAGGTCCGGGATCAGCTCGCCGAGCTCGGTCGACTCGCCGTCCGATCCGTAGGTCTGGTTGAGCGAGACCGTGGTGCGGGCCAGGCTGCGGGCCTCGTCGACCTGGCGGGGCGTGAGCGCTGTCGTCTCGACGAGCTCATCGCGGGTCGGCCGGCGTCCGAGCTCCGCCTCGAGGCGCTGGGCCGCGATCTCGACCTTGCGGCGCCGGTCGAGCACGTGCACCGGAATCCGGATCGTGCGGGCGTGATTGGAGATCGCCCGCTGGATCGCCTGGCGGATCCACCACGTCGCGTACGTGGAGAACTTGTGGCCACGCCGCCAGTCGAACTTCTCGACCGCGCGGTTCAGGCCGATCGCGCCCTCTTGGATCAGATCGAGCAGCGGCAGGCCGAAGCCGCGGTAGCGCTTCGCGATCGAGACGACGAGCCTGAGATTCGACTCGACCATCCGGTGCTTCGCCTCGACGTCGCCGCGCTCGATGCGCTTGGCGAGGAACACCTCCTCGGCCGCCGTCAGGAGCGGATGCGAGGAGATCTCGGCGAGCAGCAGCTGCAGGCTGTCCTCCCCGCCGTGCTCGGTCCCTGCTTCGACGGGGGCGTCGATCATGTAGTCAGTGTGCGGGCCGGCCTTCGCCGCTTCATCGGGGCAGCGCCTGAACCCGGACGCGGGAAAACACGGACACACGAAAAAAGGGCCCGTCGGGCCCTTTTTCCCTCTTCATCGAGGTCCAGGTCAAGTCGTCTGCAGCGTGCTCGTCTCTGCCGCGCCTGCGTCCTTCGCGCGGGCGACGAGGGCCGGCAGCCGGAAGACCGAGAATGCGAGGATTCCGAAGCCGATGCCGGCGAGCAGGAGGGCGACGCCGACGACGATGCCGAAGAGGCTCAGCTGGCTCGCCATATAGCTCGTGTTCAGCGCCGTCGTCAGGGCCGTGTAGGTGACCCAGATGTCGCGGCGGCCGTTGCTCACGGGCTGCTTACTCTTCGGGTCGGTGACCGCCTTCGTCGGGTCACTCGTCCCGCCGAGCCCGTCGGTGAACTGCAGCGACGTTCCGGGCTTGGCGACGTAGCGCCCCATCTGCGAGTAGGTCAGGCCCGAGGTCGCCTCGAACGTGTGGATCCTCATGTACTTCGCGAAGCAGCGGGCCTTGTCGCCGTTCGTGACCTGTTCATCCGCGACCGAGCAGTTCGGCGTCTCGATCGGCGAGGGCGTCATCTTCTCGCCCGCCTTGTTCAGCGACTCGAACAGCTTGGTCTGCGCGGCCTTCGCGGCGGCGACCTCGCCGGCGATCGCCTTCGGCGTCATGTCGGCCGAGCCGACGATCTGCTCCTGCTTCAAGGTCGAGTTGACTGTGTTGTGCCCATTGATGCCCATCACCAGTGCGACGACGCCGAAGGCAACCAGCACGACCGCTGCGGCGTATCCGCCGAACTCGAAAATCTTCCTCTTCATTGCCCTGCCTCCTTGGGTAGTCCGGGATACCCGGCATTCAACGCATCAGCGTGCCGCGCGCCATCCGCTGACGCCCACAGCGCTCTTGCGGCCTACTACGCAATCGCGTTCAGTAGCCCCGGTCGTCGTCCACTACGCACTATTCGTCACATGTGCGCGGTCGCGCACGACCAGCACCGGAGCAGGCGTTCGCGACATCAGGGCGCCGCCGAGGTCTGCTCAGTGATTTGCCGCAAGCGGTTCCGGGCGCGTTCCGATGGCGCTCCGGCCCGCCCTTGGCCACACTGCCCGTGATGGCAGTCGAGGCGCCCGACATCCGCGACGTCATTCTCCGGGACGGCAGCACGCTGCGGCTGCGCCCGCCTCAGGCGGGCGACGCGGACGCGGTGCTCGAGTTCTTCGGCGGCCTGTCCCAGCAGAGCGTCTACTGGCGCTTCCACGGCTTTCCGGCGCTGACGCCGGCGACGGTCGAGCCCTTCCTCGATCCCGACTGGGACGAGCGCGGCTCCCTGATCGGCGCCCTCTGGGGCGACGGCGAGGCGGAGCGCATCGTTGCGCTCGCCAGCTTCGTCCGGCTCCGCGACCCCTCGTGCGCCGAGGTCGCCTTCACAGTGGCCGACGAGCTGCAGGGCCACGGCGTCGGGACGCGGCTGCTCGAGCAGCTCGCCGCGTCCGCGGCCGAGGGCGGCATCTCGACGTTCGTCGCCGAGGTCATGCCCGACAACCGCGCGATGCTCCGCGTCTTCGAGGACGCGGGCTTCGCCGTCTCGCGGCGGCTCGAGGGCGGGACGACCGAGGTGCGGCTCGCGATCCACCCGACGGAGAGCTACCGCGCGGCCGTCGACGAGCGCGACCACGTCGCGGTCGCCGCGTCGCTCGCGCCCTTCTTCGCGCCGCGGACGGTCGCCGTCGTCGGCGCGTCCACCCGCCGCGGCTCGATCGGCGGCGAGCTCTTTCGCAATATCCTCGACGCCGACTTCCAGGGGATCGCCTATCCGGTGAACCCGAAGGCGGCGTCCGTCGCCGGCGTCAAGGCGTATCCGTCGATCGCCGACGTCCCGGGCCAGGTCGACCTCGCCGTCTTCTGCGTTCCCGGCGCCTCGGTACTCGACGAGGCCGAGGCCGCGCTCCGGAAGGGGACGCGCGCGCTCTGCGTCATCTCGGCCGGGTTCTCCGAGACCGGGATGGAGGGCATTCGCCGGCAGGAGGACCTGCTCGCGCGGGTGCGCGCCTACGGCGCCCGGCTCGTCGGCCCGAACTGCCTCGGCATCTTCTCGGCCGAGGTCGGCCTGAACGCGACGTTCGCTCCACATTCGTTCCCGGCCGGGAACATCGGCTTCTCCTCGCAGAGCGGAGCGCTGGGCCTGGCCCTTCTCGAGCAGGCCGCCGCCCGCGGCCTCGGCCTCTCGGCCTTCGTCTCCGTCGGGAACAAGGCGGACGTCTCCTCCAACGACCTGCTCGAGTACTGGGAAGACGACCCGAACACCGACCTCGTGCTCCTGTACCTCGAGTCGTTCGGCAACCCGCGGAAGTTCGCCAGGGTGGCTCGTCGTGTCGCGCGGGAGAAGGCGATCCTCGCGATGAAAGGCGGGCGGACGACCGCCGGGCAGCGGGCTGCAGGCTCGCACACCGCCGCGCTTGCCGGCTCGACGACCGCGGTCGACGCGCTGTTCCAGCAGGCCGGGGTGATCCGGGCGGACTCGCTCGAAGAGCTCTCGGACGTCGCCGTGCTTCTCTCCCGGCAGCCGCTGCCGCGCGGGCGGCGCGTCGCCGTGCTGACGAACGCCGGCGGCCTCGGGATCCTCTGCGCCGACGCGTGCGCGGGAGCCGCGCTCGAGCTGCCGCAGCTCTCCGATGAGACGCGCGAGCGCCTCGCCTCCGTGCTCCCCCGCGAGGCGAGCCTGGCGAACCCGGTCGACATGCTCGGCTCGGCCGTCGGCTCGACGTACGAGGCCGTGATCCCCCACGTCCTCGCCGATCCCGGCATCGACGCCCTGATCGTCCTCTTCGTGCCGCCGGTCGTCGCCGGTGCGGAGGAGGTGGCGGAGGCCGTCGTCCGCGGAGTCCGGGCGGCCGCCCAGGTCGAGAAGCCGGTGCTGGCCGCGTTCATCTCCGCGGGCGGCGTCCCGGCCTCCCTCGTCGCTGCGCACCCCGCGATCGCCACGTTCGAATACCCGGAGTCCGCCGCCCGCGCGCTGGGACATGCAGCCGACCGGGCCGAGTGGCTGCGGCGCCCGGCGGGCGAGCCCGTAGGGCTTGCGGAGGTCGACAAGCCCGCCGCGGAGGCCCTCGTCGGCTCGGTGCTCGTCTCCTCGAACGACGCCTGGCTGACTGCGCCACAGGTCCGCGAGCTCTTCCGCGCCTACGGGATCCCGCTGGTGCCGGAACGCGTTGCCGCGACACCCGACGAGGCGGTCGCCGCGGCGATCGAGCTCGGCTTCCCCGCGGTCGTCAAGACGGCAGTCGCCGGCGCACACAAGACCGAGTCGGGCGGGATCGCGCTCGATCTCGCCGGCGAGACCGATGTCCGTGCTGCGGTGGAGCGCATCGGTTGCCCCGTGCTCGTCCAGCCGCACATCCGCGGCGGCGCAGAGCTGCTCGCCGGGGTCGTGCAGGATCCCGTGTTCGGTCCGCTGGTTGCCTTCGGCCCCGGAGGGGTGTTCGCGGAGCTGATCGGCGAGGCCCAGTTTCGGATCGCGCCGCTCGCGCGCGAAGACGCCGAGGAGCTCGTCCTCACCGGCAAGGCAGGGCGTCTCGTCTCCGGCTTCCGCGGCCAGCCGCCTGCCGACGCCGAGGCGCTCGTCGACCTCGTGCTCCGCCTCGCCCGGCTTGCCGAGGACATCCCCGAGGTCGCGGAGCTCGACCTCAATCCGGTGCTCGGCCTCCCGTCGGGATGCGTGGCGGTCGACGCCCGCATACGAGTGCGCGAGGGCGAGCGCTCCCCCCGCGCGAAGACCTGGTAGGGGGCCCGTGCGCCAGCGGTTGGTCGCCGCCGCAGCGCTCGCCGCTCTCGCGGGAGGCGGTCTGCTCCATCTCTCGGGGGAGGCCTCCGCGGGCGACGTCGTGCTCGCCGCCGGCACCGCGCTCGTGCTGCTGCCGCTCACGTGGAGCGTCCTCCGCTCACTGCTCCGGCGGGACGTCGGGGTCGACGCGATCGCGCTCGTCGCGATCGCCGGGGCGCTGGCGCTGCAGGAGTGGGCCGCCGGCGCCGTGATCGCCCTGATGCTGGCGGGCGGCAACGCACTCGAGGAGCGGGCGACCCGGCGCGCGCGGCGCGAGCTGACCCGCCTCGTCGAGCGCGCGCCGCGAATCGCGAACGTGTTCTCGGGTGGGGGCGAGCTCCAGGAGCGGCCGGTCGACGACGTTGCCGTCGGGGACATGGTCGTCGTCCGCGCGGGCGAGGTTGTGCCCGTGGACGGAATCGTCGTCAGCGCCGAGGCGGTCGTGGACGAGTCGTCCCTGACCGGCGAGGCCCTGCCCGTGGTGATCGCCCGGGGCCGGTCCGTCCGCAGCGGCACCGCCAACGCGGGGGATGCGTTCGAGCTCCGCGCGACCAGGCCTGCGGCCGAGAGCGCGTACGCCGCCGTCGTTCGCCTCGTCACCGAGGCCGAGTCCCAGCAGGCGCCCTTCGTCCGGCTCGCTGACCGCTACGCGATCGTCTTCCTGCCGCTGACGGCCGTCGTTGCCGCATTGGCCTGGGCGTACTCGGGCGATCCGGTTCGCGCGCTCGCGGTGTTCGTCGTCGCCACGCCGTGCCCCCTGATCCTTGCCGCGCCGATTGCGCTCATGTCCGGGATCTCGCGCGCCGCGCGTGCGGGCGTGATCGTCAAGGGAGGTGCGGTGATCGAGCAGCTCGGGCGTGCGCGCACGGTCCTGCTCGATAAGACCGGGACGCTGACGCTCGGCGTGCCGCAGATCGAGCAGGTTGTCGCTCCGGACGGCGTCGGCCCGGACGAGCTCGTTCGCCTCGCGGCCTCGCTCGACCAGCTCTCGGCTCATCCCTTCGCAGAGGCGCTCGTCTCCGAAGCCCGGCGGCGCGGGCTGGCGCTCACCTTTCCGATCGAGGTCTCCGAGGCGCCGGGTCGAGGCATCTCGGGCCGGGTCGAGGGCCACGCTGTCGCGGTCGGCAGCGAGACCTGGCTTCGCGCGGGCGGCCTCCAGGCGGATGGGCCTCCGTGGGCGGAGGGGGTCGACCCTGGGCGGGCCGTGATCGCCGTCGCCGTCGACGGCCGCCCCGCGGGCGCGATCGTGCTCACCGATCGGCTGCGCGACGACGCCGAAGGGCTCGTGCCGGAGCTGCAGGCAGCCGGGATCGGGCATGTGGTGATGGTCACCGGGGACCGCGAGGCGGTCGGCGAGGACATCGCCCGCAGGATCGGAATCGACCGCGTGTACCCGGAGCTCGCGCCCGGGGAGAAGCTCGAGGTCGTCCGGGCGCTCCAGAGTCGCCCCGGCCTGGCGCCGGTCGTGATGGTCGGCGACGGCATCAACGACGCGCCGGCGCTCGCGCTCGCCGACGTCGGCATCGCACTCGGGGCCGGCGGTGCGACCGTGTCCTCCGAGACGGCCGACGCAGTGATCGTCGTCGATCGGGTCGACCGGGTCGCAGAGGCGATCCGGATCGGTCGGCGCTCGCTCGCAATCGCGACCCAGAGCGTGCTCGCCGGCCTCGGCCTCAGCGTCGCTGCGATGGGCTTTGCGGCTGCGGGTTTCGTCGTCCCCGTCGTCGGCGCGCTCCTCCAGGAGGCGATCGACGTCGCCGTGATCCTGAACGCGCTGAGAGCCTTACGCTGAACGCCGTAGGCGAGGGGCACCGCCCGGACGCAGTGCCCCTTACGCCGGATCATCTGCATCGTCTGTGCGGCCGCCATCCGAGGCGCCACGGACGTGCTTGCGGCATTCCCGCAGGGCGTTCAGCGGCCCCCCGGATGTAGCCGCGCGCGCCGAACGCGACAGTCATGCCGTGGACACGCTCATCGAGAAGATCGCGTGGAGCCGGCGCGGCGTCCACAACGACTTCGTCGGCTCGCTGCGTGCCGGCGACGACGGCATCCGTCTGACCGGGCGTGACCCACGGAGCGGGCTCGACGTCGCTCTCTCGATTCCTCCGGAGGAGGTCGAGCGGGTGCGCGTCGCCTCAGCCGACCACGAGCTGGCCGGCGACCTGTACGTCGTCGTCGAGCTGGCCGGCGCCGAGCCGATCCTCCTGCGCAGGGTCGGGGCGGGCCCGGTCCAGGCCGAGGTACTCGCCCGGAAGCTCGGCGCGCTGCTCCACCTGCCGCGACTGCTCGTTCAGGGAGGTTGAGATGAGAGTCAGAGACGTGATGACGACCGATGTGCTGACCGTGCGGGCAGACGTGTCGCTGAAGGACGCCGCTGCGCTGATGGCAGAGCGAGGCATCTCAGGCGTGCCGGTCGTCGACTTCGCAGGCCAGGTCGCCGGTGTCCTGTCGGAAGGGGACATCCTGTTCAAGGAGACAGGGCACACGCCCCGGCGAGGGTTCGTCGATCGCCTGCTCTCGCTGCCGCACGACGAGCTCGACGCGAAGCTCGTCGCGCGGACGGCCGGTGAGGCGATGACCTCTCCGGCCCTGACGATCGGGCCGCGGCGCCCCCTGACCGAGGCGGCGAACACGATGATCGAGCGGGGCGTGAAGCGCCTGCCCGTCGTCGACCACGTCGGCAATCTCGTCGGCATCGTCACCCGCGCCGACCTCGTGCGCGCGTTCGTGCGCTCGGACGAGGCGATCGCGCAGGAGATTCGCGAGGACGTGATCCGGCGCTCGCTCTGGATCGAGCCCGACAGGGTCGAGGTGGTCGTCGAGGGCGGCGAGGTGCGCCTCGCGGGCGAGGTCGAGACGAAGGCCGAGGCCGAGCTCGTTCCGGAGTTCGTCCAGCGCGTGCCCGGCGTCGTCTCGGTGCTCTCGAAGCTGAGCTGGAGGCAGAACGGCCGCGCTGTTCAGGCTGCCGGGCGTTACCCCTCGAGCAGCCCCTGGTCGATCGCGTGACGAACGAGCTCCGCGCGGGTGGAGAGGCGGAGCTTCTGCATGATGTGCGCCCGGTGGGTCTCGGCCGTGCGGACGGAGATGTAGAGCATCTTGGCGATCTCCTGGTTCGTGTGGCCGAGCGCGAGCAGGCGCATCACCTCACGCTCGCGGTCTGAGAGCGGATCGGCGTCCTCTCGCGCTTTCGACTCCGCCTCGGCCGCGACGAGCCGCGCTCCGAGCGCCGGGTGCACGTAGCGCCCCCCGGCGGCGACGTCGTGGACGGCGTCGACCACCTCCGTGTCGACGGCCTCCTTGAGGATGTATCCGGCCGCCCCGGCGGCGAACGCCTCGTGCACGTAGCGGGGATCGTCCTGCATCGAGAGCACGAGCACCTTCGCCCCGGGCGCCTCCTTGAGGACGAGCGGGACGCCTTCGATCCCGCTCTGTCCCGGCATGACGACGTCCATCAGGACGACGTCCGGCTTTTTGGCGCGGGCCTCGAAGACGGCATCCTTGACGTTGCCCGCCTCGCCCACGACCTCGATGTCCTGTTCGGCGTCGAGCAGCAGGTGCAGCCCCGACCGGATGACCGCATGGTCGTCAACGATCAGCACACGGATCTTCTGGTTTTTCGTCATAGGCTGCCCTGCAGCCTATGTAGGGGAGCGAGCCGAAGGCGAGCGATCATGCGACCGGCACTTCGGCGACGACCGTCGTCCCCGCTCCTTCCGTCGATTCGATCGCGAGCCGACCGCCGAGCAGCCCGACCCGTTCCTTCATGCCGATGAGGCCCAGGCCGTCTCCCGACCTGCCGCCTGCACCGAACCCCTTGCCGTCGTCCTCGATCACTGCCGTCACTGCGTTGCCCCTTCTCGTCACGACGACGCTCACGCGCGTCGCCTCCGCGTGCTTCGCCACGTTCGTCAGCGCTTCCTGCACGATCCGGTACAGCGCGGTCTCCACCTCCCCGGGCAGGCGCGCCGCGTCCGGGTTCGCCTGGATGTCGACCTCGATTCCGGACTGCTCGGCGAAGGCCTCCGCGAGCCGCTCCAGCGCCGGGGCGAGCCCGAAGTCGTCGAGCGCGCTCGGGCGAAGCTCGACTGCGAGGCGCCTGACCTTCTGAAGCGTCTCGACGATCTGCTCCCGCAGCACGGCAGCCGCCTTGCGGGCCTCCTCTTCGCTCTCCGCCTCCTCGACGTGCTTGAGTCCGAGCAGGACAGATGTGAGCGCCTGGCCGGTCTCGTCGTGCAGCTCGCGGGCGAGTCGGCGACGCTCGAGCTCCTGCCCCTCGACGACCCGGCGAAGCGCGTCGCGGGCGACGCGGTCGGCGAGGTCGACCGCGACGGCTGCTCGTGCCGCGAACGTCTCCGTGAGGCGCAGGTCCTCGTCCGTGAAGCGTGGATCGGGACCGAGCTTGTTGTGGGCTGCGATCACGCCGATCGGGCGATCCGCGACGATCATCGGCACGAACAGCCCCGAGCGAAGGCCCATCCGCAGGGCGACTTCCTGGTCGATCTCCACGTCCTCGAGCGTCGAGTCGACCCGCTCGCTGCGCCGCCGCTCGAGCACGCGTCCGCTCTTCGAGCCGTGGCGCGAGAGCATCGTCCCGACCATGTCCTCCGCGGCCGGTCCGGCCGCCGCCTCGATGCGCAGGTCGCCGCCGACGACGGGGATCGTCGTCACGACGAGCTCGGCGTTGATCAGCTCGGCGAGGCGGGTGCAGATCAGCTCGAGCAGTGAGGCGAGCTCGGTCTCGCCGGCGAGCGCGTTTCCAATCTCGGTCAGGGACTCGAGCTGCGCGAGCCATCGGGTCGCCGACTCGTACAGGCGTGCGTTCTCGATCGCGACCGCCGCCTGCGCCGCCAGCAGCGTGACGAACTCCTCGTCCTCCCGCGTGAAGTCCTGGCCGCTCCTCTTCTCGGTTAGGTACAGGTTCCCGTAGGCGACGCCGCGCAGGAGGATCGGCACGCCGAGGAACGTGCGCATCACCGGGTGGTGCGGCGGGAACCCGACGGAGCGCGGGTCTCTGGTCAGATCGTGGAGCCGCAGCGCGTGCGCGTCCCGGATCAGCAGCCCGAGGATCCCGCGGCCCCGCGGGAGGTCGCCGATGCGGTCGTGGGTCTCGTCGTCGATCCCGCTCGTCAGGAAGCGCTCGAGCGCACGGCCGGATTCGTCGATCACACCGAGGGCGGCGTAGCGGGCATTCGTCAGCTGCGCCGCCGCCTCGACGATCCGCTGTAGCACTGCGTCCAGCGACAGCTCGGAGGTGACCGCGATCCCGGTCTCGATCAACCTCCGCCAGTCCGACTCCACGCGCGCAAGTATGAACGCGCGGTTGCTCCGCGGAGGGCGACGCTACCCGCGCTCGAAGCCCGCCCGGATGTAGCTGATCGTGCTCCTCAGCCCGTCGGCGGGAAGGCCGGGGTTCAGCAATGGGCTCTCGGCGCCGTCGTTCAGCAGGCGCTGGCAGCGGACAGCGCAGTACGGGTCCAGCGAGAGGGTTTCGTCCGTCAGTTCGTCCGCGAGCGCGGCGAGCTCGCCTGCGACAAGCTCGAGCCGGGAGGCCTGGTAAGGGCCTGCGCCCGCCAACGCCGACCGGATCGTCTCTGCGAGCAGCACCCGATTGGGGAGACTTGCAACGAGCGCGGCGCGCGCGTGGATCTCCGGGATGCCGTAGGCGTCGGAGTCGAGCAGCAGGCGCTCGAACAGCTCCCACCGTCGCACCGACGCAAGGACACCGCGAAAGGTGACGAAGAAGCCGCCGAGCAGGAGCGGCAATGCCAGCTTCGGGGCGGTCTGCGTGGCGACGAGGGAGAGGCCGATCGCGAGCAAACCGAGCGCGAGGTCGGCCCGCTCCTCGACGCGCAGGTCACGGAGCTCCTTCCGGGCTTGCTGGATACGGACTGCGGCCGCCATACAGCACAATCTTGCGACGAATCTCGCCTCCGCGCAACGGGGCCGGTGCGGATTGGAGCAGCGGTTTTTCCGCTCAGCTGCGCCTCGGCGGCACGCTGTGGCGTTCGGTCACGTCCGCTCCGCGGTCGTAAGCAGCACGCTGAGACGGTGAATCACGCCCGCTCCGCGGCCGTGAGTAACACGCTGAGACGGTGAGTCACGCCCGCTCCGCGGTCGTGAGTAACACGCTGAGACGGTGAGTCACGCCCGCTCCGCGGTCGTGAGTAACCGTCTCAGTACAAACGGCAGGATCCCGCCGTGCCGCAGGTAGTCGCGCTCGCGGGGGGTGTCGAGCCGGACGCGGGCGGTGAACTCCTTCTCGTCCGCCCGCACGGTCACCTCGCGGGCCTCCGCATTCTCGATCCCGGTGATCGAGAATGACTCGGTGCCCGTCAGCCCGAGCGACTCGGCGTTCTCGCCGTCGCGGTACTGGAGCGGGAGCACGCCCATCATCAGCAGGTTCGAGCGATGGATTCGCTCGTAGCTCTCGGCGATCACGGCGCGGACGCCGAGCAGCTTCGGCCCCTTCGCCGCCCAGTCGCGCGAGGAGCCCGTGCCGTATTCCTTGCCGGCGAGGACGATCAGCGGTGTCCCGTCCGCCCGGTAGCGCTCGGCAATCTCGAAGATCGAGCCTTCCTCGCCGCTCGGAAAGTGGACCGTCCACGTTCCTGCGCTCCCCGGGACGAGGAGGTTGCGGAGGCGCACGTTCGCGAACGTTCCGCGCACCATCACCTCGTGGTTCCCCCGACGTGAGCCGTACGAGTTGAACTCGCGGCGCTCGACGCCGTGCTCGACCAGGTAGCGGCCGGCGGGGCCGTCCGGTCTGATCGCCCCCGCGGGCGAGATGTGGTCGGTCGTCACCGAGTCGCCGAGCATGACGAGGCAGCGCGCAGCGTGGATGTCGTCCACGCTGCGCGCTTGGAGAGGCATGTCGTCGAAGTACGGCGGTCGGCGGACATACGTCGACTCCGGGTCCCACTCATAGAGATTGCCGGAGGGAATCTCCAGCCCGCGCCAGGTCTCGTCGCCCGTGAAGACGTCGGCATAGCGGCCGCGGAAGAGCTCGCCCGAGACGGACGCCGCGATCGTGTCGCCGATCTCCTCCGAGGAGGGCCACAGCTCGTGGAGGTAGACGTCGTTGCCGTCCGGATCCCGGCCGATCGGCTCGGTCGTCAGGTCGATGTCCATCCGGCCCGCGAGCGCGTACGCGACGACGAGCGGCGGCGAGGCGAGGTAGTTGGCCTTCACCTCCGGGTGGATCCGCGCCTCGAAGTTGCGGTTGCCGGAGAGGACGGCGCAGGCGACGAGCTCGTTCTCCGTGATCGCGGCCGAGATCTCCTCCGGCAGCGGGCCTGAGTTCCCGATGCAGGTCGTGCAGCCGTAGCCGACGGTGTGGAAGCCGAGCGCCTCCAGGTACGGGGTCAGGCCCGCCTTCTCGTAGTAATCGGTGACGACGCGCGAGCCCGGGGCCAGGCTCGACTTCACCCAAGGCTTCCGGTCGAGGCCGCGCTCGACCGCCTTCTTCGCCAGCAGCCCGGCCCCGACCATCACCTGCGGATTCGAGGTATTGGTGCAGCTCGTGATCGCGGCGATCACGACGCTGCCGTGGTCGAGCTCGAACTCGACGTCGCCGAGTGCGACACGCGCGTGGGCCGGCTCGAGCTCCTCGAGGACCAGAACCGCGGGAACAGGCCCGACTTCGAGCTCCCCGTGCCCCGGCGCGGCGTACGCGGGCGGGTCGGATGCCGGGAAGCTCTCGGCGACGGCCTCGTCATTGGCGTTGCCGTAGTCGACCCCGAAGCTCGGCAGCTCGCCGATGAAGGCGTCCTTCGCCGTGCGCAGCGGCACGCGGTCCTGCGGCCGGCGTGGGCCCGCCATGCTCGGCTCGACCGATCCGAGGTCGAGCTCGACCACCTGGGAGTACGTCGGGTGGGCTTCGGGCTCGTGCCAGAGCAGGTTCTCCTTGCAGTACGCCTCGACGAGCGCGACTCGCTCCTCCGGCCGCCCGGTCA
>JBKOVL010000025.1:0-12287 GCA_046723895.1 Actinomycetota bacterium
GGTCTGGATCGTCCAGATCCCGGCTGCCTCGGCGTCGGCGCAGAGCCGGCCGAGGAGCGCGGCTCCGACGCCCCGGCCCCGGGCGACTTCCGCGACGTAGACGCTCTCCTCGACGACCCCGGCGTAGCACGGTCGCCGCGACACGGGCGAGAGCGCGGCCCAGCCCACGACCTCGCCGTCCTCCTCTGCGACCAGACGGGGCCCGGCGAGGTGGGCTGCGTCCCATGCCTCCCAGGCCGGCGCCTCGGTCTCGAACGTCGCCAGGCGGGTCGCGATCCCCTGCTCGTAGATCGTCTTCACCGTCGGCCAGTCCTCGGCTCGCATCGCTCTGATCTCCATCTGTCGGTCCAACAAAAAAGCCCCAGGCTCCCGAGGAGTCCTGAGGCCCCATTGCCTCTCGCGGCGCCGGCGACGGCGCCTGCACTCACGATACGTGCTTCTGCGGACGGGGTCAAATTCGATCTGGAACGCGCGTCGAACCGGAGCGAGACTGAGGCCGACGGGAGAGGACCCAACGTCTGGAAGGAGTCCGATGCCCAAGCTGATGAAGGCCGTCACCGTCGAGAAGCCGGTCCACGAGGTCTTCGAGTACGTGGACGAGCCCATGCACCTTCCTGAGATCTGGCCGAGCCTGTTCGAGGTCAAGGCGGTCCAGACGAAGCCGATCCGCCGCTTCGAGTGGTTCTACAACCTCGCAGGCAAGCGGTTCGCGGGCAAGACCGAGACGATCGAGCACATCGTCGACGAGAAGATCGTGGAGAAGGCGACCGGCGACATCGAGAGCACGTTCTTCTGGCGCTTCCAGCCCCAGAACGGGTTCACGAAGCTCGCCTTCGAGGCCGACTACGTGCTCCCCAAGGGGCTCGAGCCGAAGTTCGAGCAGTTCCTGATCAAGCGGAACGAGTTCGAGGCGGATGTAATGCTCGAGAACCTGAAGGCAAGGCTCGAGATCTAGCCGCCGCACCGTCGGCGCACGTCCGGCGGGGCCGCAAGGCCCCTCCGCCGTTTTGCGCTCGGGCACGACTGGTCGCTAGGATCGAGGCCTCGCGCCGATTGGAGGTCGCGCTGTGAAGCGAACAGATCCAGACCGACACCCTTAGGTCACCGACCTCGGCGCATTTGCGCGCCTGCCGAGACGTCTGCTAGCCTCGGCGCCTCGATGTTGCGCTCCTTCAGCTGACGCACGTTTCTCGCGCGCGCCCCCGGCCCGCCCGTGGGTGCTGTCGTCCGCGTCCGTACCGAGCTGGAGTTGAGGAGCAACAGATGAAAGCGGTTGAAACTCACAATCTACGCAAGGAGTTCGTCCGGAAGGACGGGCGCAAGCGCGTCCGGGTCGAGGCATTGCGCGGGCTGACGTTCGCCGTCACGCGCGGCGAGTGCATCGCCATCCTCGGGCAGAACGGCTCCGGGAAGTCGACGCTCGTCCGACTGCTCTCGACATTGCTGCTCCCGGACGGCGGTAGCGCGCGCATCTTCGGGCACGACATCGCCGAGACGAGGGCGGTTCGGCGGATGGTCAACCGAGTGTCCGTCGAGGCGTCGTTCTTCAAGAAGATGTCCGCGGTCGAGAACCTCGCGTACGCGGCGCGGTTCTACGGGCTGACGCCGGGCGAGACGCGAGAGCGGATCCCGGCGATCCTCGACCGTGTCGGGTTCCCCGCTGCACGGCGCTCGCATGCGATGGAGAACCTCTCGCGCGGCACGCAGCAGAAGGTCGCGCTCGCCCGCGCGCTGCTCACCTCGCCGATCCTGCTCCTCCTCGACGAGCCGACGACAGGCCTCGACCCGCGCTCGAAGCTGGAGGTGCAGGACTTCATCCGCGAGGTCCGGGCGATCCACGACACGACGATCCTGCTCTGCACGCACGACCTCGCCGAGGCCGAGATCCTGGCCGAACGCGTCGGGATCCTCGACGACGGTCGCTTGATCTGCCTGGAGCCGGCGGACGAGATCAAGGAGCGCTACGGCGTCGAGACGCTGGAGGAGGCGTTCTTCGCCGCGGCCGGCCGCGCGTTCGGCGAAGAGCAGCGCGAGGAAGAGGAGGTGCCGGCATGAGCCGTAGGCTCGACGGAGGCGTCCAGGGAGCGGAGGCACGGGCTTTGCCCGCGCCGGAGCGGGGCGTCAGCGCCATAGCCGTCGCAGCGAGACACGAGCTGATCGGCCTGTACGGGGTCGTCGAGCGGAACTGGTACCTCGTCAAGCGCTACGCCTGGTGGGAGCTTGCGTTCTTCGTCTGGACGATCGCGAACACGCTCTCGATCGTCTTCATCTCGAAGGCGGCCAACGTCTCGCCGGCCGAGGAGAACCGGCTGACGACGATCCTGCTGATCGGTGCCGTGATCTGGTCCTACCTCGGCATCATCTTCGAGATCCTCACGGAGACAGTCGCCTGGGAGCGCTGGGAGGGGACGATCGAATACACGTTCATGGCTCCTCTCTCGCGTCCGGTCCACCTGATCGGAATGGGGTTGTTCGCCGTCGGCTACGGCCTCGTCCGGGCCGCGCTCGTCTTCGGCGTGGTCGCCGCGTTCTTCGGGCTGCACATTCCCGACGCGAGCTTCGGCACGGCTCTGCTGCTGCTCGGCATCGCCTCCGTGTCGTTCATCGGGATCGGGATGATGACCGCCGTCCTACCGCTGATCTCGCCGGAGAAGGGCACGCAGCTCGGGTTCATGGCGCAGGGGATCATGCTCGTCGTCTCGGGTGTCTACTACCCGGTCTCGGTGCTCCCGGGCTGGATGCAGGCGATCTCGACGATCTCGCCCGCCACCTACGCGCTGCGCGGGATCCGGAGCGCGATCCTGGAGGGCGCCACGCCGGCGGACGTGTGGGGAGACATCTGGCCGCTGCTCGTGATCGGCGTCGTCTCGATCCCGCTCGGCCTATGGGTCTTCCGCCGCGGCGAGCGCTACGCGAAGCGCCACGGCAAGCTGAAGCGCTCGGGCTAGAAGGCGAACGTACGGCTGGTGGTGAACGGGTTCGCCTTGTAGTCCGTCGCGGTCACACGGACCGCGATCCGGTAGGTGCCGCGGGGAAGGAGCTTCTCCGTCAGGCCGATGCGCTTGCGGACCCCGGCGACCGCCCGCCCGCGCACGCGCGCGACCAGCGACGAGCCCCTCGTCAGCTGCACCTGGTAGACGCAGTCGGCGTCCGCGAGCAGGCTGATCGGCCGCACCACCGGCGACCCTGCCGTGGGCCTCCGCACCGGGAAGAACGACACGCGCGGCTTCGGTGCGAGCAACGTCGCGCAACCGGTGGGCGCCTGCTCCTGCAGGCGGCGCGCCGCGGCTTCGACGCCGGGAAGGCTCGCCTTCGGCGAGCCGTTCGCGTAGTAGACGCCCGACTGCCAGCCCCCGCGGATCGGCTCGTCGATCAGGCGGAAGACGAAGAAGATCCGGACGGTCGGCTGGCACGCGGCCATCTGCATCGCCTTCGCGTAGTACTTCGCCTGCACCGCCTCGGTGACCGGGCGTGTCGTCGCCGGCTCGGTGCCCGTGTACGCCGCCCCCAGGGCGGCCGGGATGCGGGACTCGACGCCGAACTCCGCGTAGACGATCGGGATCTTCGACCCCGCCTGCCCCGTCCCGTCGAAGGCTCGCCGCAGGAGCGAGACGAGCCGGCCGTAGTCGGCGATCGTCATGATCCGCGGCGAGTAGTGCTTGTACGTCGGCGGCAGATTCGCGTGCTCGAGGTAGGGGTGGAACGCGAAGGCGTCCATGATCGGGCGCTTCCGGCCGCTCTCCCGGTACGCCTTGCCCATGTCGAGCAGGAACCGCTGCGGCGCCTGCGTGTCGCGCACGGTACTGGGGCGGTTGACACCCGCGTGCGCGAGGGCGCCGCCGTCGATCTCGACCGACGGCGCGACCGCCTTGATCGCGTCGTAGGCCCGGGCGAGCAGGCGGACGTACGCCGGCGCCGCGACGTCCTTGCCGCCCCGGCCGAACTGCGGCAGCCAGAACCGATTCAGGTTCGGCTCGTTGCCGATGATTATGTGTCTGACCTCGGGCAGACGCGCGGCGAGCCAGGCTGCCCAGCGGGCGAACGTCGTCCGGGCTGCAACCGTCCGCGGCGTGTCGGTTGGCCCGGCGGGGTAGAGCGTCAGGTAGATGTCGATTCCCGACGCCGTCGCCTGCTGGACGGCGTACTGGAGATCGGAGAGCAGTCCGGGATCGAGGTCCTTCTGGCCGCGCTTCCAGGTGAGCGTGATGCGGCCGGCGTCGTCGAGCCCCGAGTTCGTCATCGCCTCGACCGTGCTCCCGACGAGGCTGCGGACGAGCAGCTCAGGCACGACCGCGCCGATCTGCAGCGGCGCCTCCGCAGGTGCGGCGCGGCCCGCGGCCGCATTCAACGTCGCGGTGGCGACGATCACCGGCAGGAGCAACGCGAGGCGTTTCACGGGGCGCATTCGGCAAGCTCGCTCAGCTCCTGCGAGGCGTTGAAGGCATCGGCGAGCGCCGCGCATGCCGCGGTGTTCAGGTCGAGGACCACTCCGACAGCCTACTGAGGTATGCTGCGTCTGTCCGCAGGCGATGTTGCCTCGGGCGCGGAATATCTGCGCCTGGGGCTTTTTGTTTTTTTGTCCAGATCCGAGGCGTCGAGGAGGAAAGGATGGCGCAGGTGGAGTCGAAAAACAGGGCGACATCCAGCGAGGAGGCCCGCCGCGAGGTCCTCGCCCGTTGCAAGGCCGAAGGCATCGACTCGATGCTCCTGTGGTTCAACGATCTCGAGGGGCACCTGAAGAGCTTCGCGATCACGCCCGATGAGGTGGAGGCCGCGCTCGACGACGGGATGGGGTTCGACGGCTCGTCGATCACCGGCTTCAACGCGATCGAGGAGTCAGACATGGTCGCGATCCCCGATCCCGACACGTTCGTCGTGATGCCCTGGCGCTCGGGCGAGTCCAAGGTCGGCCGCATGATCTGCGACGTCGTCACACCCGACGGCCGGCCGTACGAGGGCGACCCGCGCCACGTGCTCCGTCAGGCGCTCGAGCGGATGGAGGAAATGGGCTTCGACACCTTCAACGTCGGCCCGGAGCTCGAGTACTTCCTGTTCAGGGACTCAGGCGGTACGGAGACGCTCGACGAGGGCGGCTACTTCGCGATGACGACGCAGGACGCGGCCACCGAGCTCCGCAACGAGACGATCCAGGCGCTCGAGAAGGTCGGGATTCCGATCGAGTATCACCACCACGAGGTCGGGCCCTCGCAGCACGAGATCGACATGCGCTTCACGAACGCGCTCGAGATGGCCGACCACACGCTCACCTACCGGCTGGTCGTGAAGGAGATCGCGGCCAAGAACGGCGCCTACGCGACCTTCATGCCGAAGCCGATCTTCGGCGAGAACGGCTCGGGTATGCACACACACCAGTCCCTCTTCGCCGAGGGGCGGAACGCGTTCTTCGACGGTGACGACAAGTGGCACCTCTCCGAGGTCGGCAAGGCGTTCATCGCCGGCCAGCTGCACCATGCGCGCGAGATCGCTGCGGTGTTTGCGCAGTGGGTGAACTCCTACAAGCGGCTCGTGCCCGGGTACGAGGCGCCCGTCTACGTCGCGTGGTCACAGCGGAACCGCTCCGCCCTGATCCGCATCCCGCTCTACAAGCCGGGATCGGAGCAGGCCACCCGTGCGGAGATCCGCTGCCCGGATCCCGCCTGCAACCCCTACCTGACCTTCGCGGCGCTGCTGCACGCGGGCCTCGAGGGGATCGAGAAGGGCTACGAGCTGCCCGAGCCGATGGAGACGAACCTCTACCACCTGACCGCCGAGCAGCGGCGCGAGCGCGGGATCGTCGCGCTGCCGGAGACGCTCGGCGAGGCGATCGACGAGCTGGCGCAGTCCGAGCTCGCACGCAAGGCGCTCGGGCCGCACATCTTCGACCGCTACATCGAGATCAAGCGCAAGGAGTGGGACGAGTACCGAGTCCAGCTGACCGAGTGGGAGGTGGACCGCTACCTGAAGGCGCTGTAGGTCGAAGGGCCGTGCTTGTCGAAGGGCCGTGCTTGCCCGTTCGGCGTGTCCGTTGCGGACAAGCGCGGCCCGCCTGCTCGTTCTCTAAGATGCACCCACGCCTCGCCACCCTGCGGCGGCGAGGCTGACTGACGGCCGACTGCGAGCTACGCGGGTGCGTAGCTCGTGGTCGTCTTGGATCGCGATCATCCGCGGCCGTGTCGCTCAGGGCCGGCCTTCAGCCTGTCCCGACGTGCCTCCGCGACGCCCAGCCGGGAAGCCACGTGCCCCACCACGCCGGCTTCCGGACTCCTGGAAAGTTCTAGCCGAAGCTCTGGATCGACTCGCGCGCGAGTCGGAGCCCGATCACGCCGCTGCGGCCGTCGATCGCGCTGATCGCGTCGGCCGGCACGAGCCGGCGGCGGCGCAGGAACCCGGAGCGGACGGCGAGGGCGTCGGGCACGTCCGGCGAGGTGCCGTACATCGGCCCCTCGACCCGTCCGATCACGCGGCCGCGAGCGTCGGCGACCAGGTAGCCCGTCGTCGCAGTCAGGTCGACAGCCGCAGCCGCGGAGCTCATTGCCGGAAACGTACGCCTTCTGTGCGTGGGAAAAACACGGGTTCCGTAAGGGTTCTGTTAACCGACGGGCTTCCCTGCCATCAGCACGATCGCCGCCACGAGGCCTGCGAGCACGACCCAGGGCAGAACGGTCGCGAGCGAGGCCGGCCAGCCGCCGGGCTCGCCGGCGCGTGTGCGTCGCAGCACCCAGAACTGAAGCAGTGTGAGAAGAACGCCCCCGACGATGCTCGGACGGTCGCCGTCCTCGGCGAGACGCTCGGCGAACTCGCGCGTGTGCCGCATCGTCTTGCCCGCCGGCCCGGCGAGCGCGCTGCTTGCCGCCCAGAGGACGATTGCGGCGACGACCCAGCCCCGGCCGAGCCCGTAGCCGACGTACTCGGCGAGCCAGATCCCGATGCCGAGCGCGACGAGCGAGCCGACCCCGACGACGAACACCGCCGGGCGGACGAGCCGGAACAGCAGCGCGATCTCGCTCGGGCGCTCCCGCTGCATCGCGGCGAGCGCGAGCACGCCCGCAACGATCGACCCGGAGAGGAAGAGAAAGGCGCCGAGGATGTGGACGAGGAGCAGCCAGTCGTACTTCGTCACGGCGAGTCAAGCCTAGAGCGGCGCCCGGCCAGGGAGGGCCTGGTGCAACGTCGGCGGCGTCGTCAGGCCGCGCTGAAGACGAGCAACGTCACACCAGGCCCTCCTACAATCGGTTCGTGGATGTCTCCGAGCGGCACCTCCGGCTCCTGACGGAGACGATCGCCGCCGTCAACTCGACACTCGACCTCCAGGAGGTGCTCGAGCTCGTGGCCAGCAAGGTCGCAGAGGCGCTCGGAACCGACGCCTGCTTCGTCTACCTCTACAACGAGCGGAGTGACGAGCTCGTGCTCCGGGCGACGCACGGCACCAGCGTGGAGGAGATGACCCGGCGCCCGAAGATGCGGCCCGGCGAGGGGATCACGGGGACCGCTGCGGCCGAGCGGGCGCCCGTGATGATCGCGGCGCAGGCGCATCTCGACCCGCGCTTCAAGCGGTTCACCAACCTGCGGGAAGAGGAATACGAGTCCATCCTCGCCGTGCCGATCCTCGCGCGTGAGAAGCTCGAGGGAGCGCTGAACGTCCGCACGCGCGAGCCGCGCGACTTCTCGCAGGGAGAGATCGAGCTCCTGCTCGCGATTGCGGCCCAGGTCGCGCAGTCGATCGAGCACGCGAAGCTCTACTCGCAGGCGCAGCGCCGCGTCGAGGAGCTGGAGGCGCTCGCGCGGATCTCGGAAGCGGTCTCCGAGTCGCTCTACCTCGAGGAGTCCTTGGAGGCGATCGTGAAGACGACGATGGACGCGGTCTCGGCGACCGGCGCGGCGCTCGTGTTCGAGAACGGGAAGATCGCCTGGCCTGAGGGGCGGGCCGGGAAGTACGCGGTGCGCACGCCGCTGCGCTGGAAGCGGCGACAGATCGGCGAGCTCGTCGCCGACCGCGACACGCAGTTCACCGACGAAGAGCGACAGTTGCTCACCTCCATCGCGCACCACGCGGCGGTCGCGCTCGAGCACGGGCGCGCAGTGATGCGCGGCGTGCTCGCCCAAGAGATCCACCACCGCGTGAAGAACAACCTGCAGACGGTGGCCTCGCTGCTGCGGCTGCAGGCGCGCGGCGACGCCGCCGACGCGCGGCGCGCGCTCGACGACTCGGTCAACCGGATCCTGGCGATCGCGGCCGTCCACGAGGTACTGACCGAGCGGCGCGACGAGAGCGTCGACCTCGGGGAGCTGCTCGAGCGGCTGCGGTCGATGCTCGTCCAGGGGCTCGGCGCCGACAAGCGGGTCGAGGCGGCGCTCACCTCCGTCACGCTCGAAGGCGGGCGCGCGACCGCGCTCGCGCTCGTCTTCAGCGAGCTGCTCCAGAACGCGCTCGAGCACGGCGGGCAGTCCGTGCGGATCGAGCTCGCGCAGCGGAACGGCGACGTCGTGCTCGCGATCGCCGACGACGGCGGTGGGCTCGACGGTGCCCCGCAGGGCACGGGCCTCTCGATCGTCGACGCGCTCGTCCGCGACGAGCTCGGGGGGACGCTCTCGCTCGCCGACGACGGCGGCCTGCGCGCCGAGGTCGTGTTCCCCGCGTGAGGATTCTGGTCGCAGAGGACGAGACGATCATCCGTCTCGACCTGCGTGCCCTGCTGGAGCGGGCGGGATTCGAGGTCTGCGCGGAGGCAAAGGACGGGCTGGAGGCGGTCGAGCTGGCGCGCTCGTCGCAGCCCGACCTCGCCGTGCTCGACGTGAAGATGCCGCGCCTCGACGGGATCGAAGCCGCGCGGCGAATCCTCGACGAGCGTCCGATCCCGATCGTGATGCTCACGGCCTACGGGCAGGACGAGCTCGTCTCGCGGGCGGTCGAGGCGGGCGTGTTCGGGTACCTGGTCAAACCGTTCCGCGAGGGCGACCTCCTGCCCGCGATCAAGACCGCGCGGGCCCGGCACGAGGAGCTCGTGGCGCTGCGCGAGGAGGCGGAGTCCTTGGCCGAGGCACTCGCCGCGCGCAAGTCGATCGAGCGGGCCAAGGGCTTGTTGATGGCGAAGGAGGGGCTGACCGAGCCGGAGGCGTTCGAGCGCCTGCGCCGCGCGTCGCAGCTCGCCGGACGGCCCTTGAAGGTCGTCGCGGATGCCTTGGTTGCGACGTTCGAGTCGGCCTAGCTCTCGACGTCGAACTCCTCGGCGATCTCCGGCTCCTTGCCGATCAGGTCGACGATCTCGCCGGGGAACTCGCCCGGCTTGTCGTCCCACCTCTCGAGCGCGCCGAAGCGCTCGGTCGTCTCGTCCGAGATCCAGGTGCGGTTCGGCGAGGCTTCGAGGCGCGGACGCAGCTCCTCGAGCGTTGTCTTCGAGTCGGCCAGGTTCCAGAGGAGCAGGCGGACGATCACGCGGCGGTCCGGGCCGGCGTCGGGACGGCGAGACCTTCGGCGCCGGGCTCGGAAGTCGCCGGCTCGAAGCCGGAGCGCGCGAGCAGCTCCAGCCCGAGCCGCGCGCGGCGGACACGCTCGCGTGAGAGGGCGATGGTCGTCGCAGCGAGGTGCGTGCCGGCCGGGTAGACGTCGGGCGCGTTCCGGAGGCCGAACTTGACGTAGACGGGGGCCGCGATGCGGATCAGCTCGGGGAGCTCGTGGTGGCGGACGAAGCCGCCTATGTTGTCCGGCGCCTCGACGTAGATGTCGAGCGGAACGTCGACCGCGGCCCGGATCGCCGCGATCTGCGCGAGCGTGAGATCGGTCGGCAGGTTGATCGTGTCCGCGCCGAGGTCGGCGAGGACGCGCGCGGCGGCCGGGTTCGCCGCCGGGAGCATGACCGAGACCTTCGCCTGCATGCCCCGGGGGAGAAAGCCGGCGCGGCGCGCAGCGGCGAAGGCGAAGAGGACGCCGACGTCAGCGATCAGGACGCTTCGGAAGCCGTGGTCGGCCGCACGGCGCGCGTCGTCCAGGCAGGCGACCACCTGCTCCTGGCCCCGCGCAACCGGAGCGAAGACGCCGCCGGCGGGAGCGCGTGCGGCCGCGGAGGTGTCCCAGGCTGCGTTCGGTCGCGCGAAGAGGCTGACCTCCACCCGTGCGTCCGCCGCAAGACGCGCAGTCTGGTCGAGTTCCCCGTCTGTGAGCATGAAGACGCCGCTTCCCTGCGAGACGCGGTGCACGGTTACGTCGAGGCGCGCCGCCTCCTCGAGCACGGCTTCGAGACACGGCGGGCCCTCGGTGCTCGGGATCTCGATTCGGTACTGCGCCCCGTCCGGGAAGCTCTTCGCCGAGTCGGGCAGCTCGTTCAGGTCCCCCGGTGGGAGACCGATCGAGCGGAGGAAGTCACGCGTCTCGCTCATGCGCGAGAACCACAGTAACGCGGAGCGAGATCTCGTAGACCGCTCGCCGTGGGCGGTCCAGCACGCGTGCTAAGCCTGGGCCTGGTCGAACAAGGTCTCCCATCGGTCGAGCAGTCCCTGCAGGTCGTTGCGCGCGGCGCGGTGCGCGGCCAGGAGCTCGATGTTTCCCCAGTCCTCGGCGAGCCGCCGCTCGAGGTCGGCGACGGCCTCTTCCTTCGCGGCGATCTCGGCTTCGACCCGCTCGAGCGGACTCGGCCCCTTTGGCTTCGGCGTCTCCGGCCGCGGCGGCTTGGGCGCGATCTCCGCTCGTTGCGGGGTCTTTACAGTGCCTGGCACTGTTAACGCGCGCGCTTCACGCGCGCGGACGTAGTCGGCCCAGCCGCCGTCGTAGCTCCGCACCTGCCCGTCCTCGATCGCCAGCGTTCGCTCGGCGACCGCGTCGAGGAGCGCGCGGTCGTGGGAGACGAGCAGCACGGTCGCCGGGAAGTTCTCGAGGGCCCACTCCAGCGCCTCGCGGCTCTCGAGGTCGAGGTGGTTCGTCGGCTCGTCCAAGACGAGGAGGTTCGCGCCCGAGGCGACGACGACTGCGAGTGCGAGCCGGCGGCGCTCGCCGCCCGAAACGACTGCGACCGGCTTGTCGTGTGCCTCCCAGCCCGAGAAGAGGAACCGCCCGAGCAGGTTCTGCGCCTCCGGGCGGCGCAGGCCCGTCATCGACTGGACGCACTCGAGGACAGAACCGCGCTCGTCGAGTTCGGCCTCGTGCTGCGAGAAGTACGTTGGAACGACGCCGTGGCCGAGTCGCGCGACTCCGGCCGCCGGCTCCCGCCGCCCGAGGATCGCCTCGAGCAGCGTCGTCTTGCCGCTTCCGTTCGGCCCGACGAGCGCAACGTGCTCGCCGCGCTCGACCGCGAGCGACACGCCCGACAACAACGCCTTCTCTCCCGCCGCGAGGGACAGCCGCTGGGCCTCGACGACCACGCGACCGCTCCGGGGCGGGTTGAGGAACTCGAACCCGAGGCGCTTCGAGCGCCGGCTCAGCAACGCCGCCTCGGCCGCGGACCGGGCCTGCTCCTGCTTGAGACGCCCGATCTGCGTCAGCTTCGCCTGCGCCTGCTTCGCCTTCGTCTTCTTGTACCGGAACCGGTCGACGAAGCGCTGGAGCCTGGCGATGTCGGCGTCGTAGCGCGCGATCGACCTGGTCGCGTCCAGCATTCGCGCCGCCTTCTCCCGCCGCCAGACATGCCACTCGCCCGGGAAGTAGGTGGAACGGCCCACTTCCAGCTCGAGCACCGCCGTCGTCGTCGCCTCCAGGAACCAGCGGTCGTGCGCGACCAGGATTACGGCCGCATCCAGTCCGACCAGCGTCCGCTCGAGCCACTCGAGCCGCTCGACGTCGAGGTGGTTGGTCGGCTCGTCCAGGAGCAGCAGGTCGGGATCGCCTGCCAGCGCCCGCGCCAGCGAGGCCCGCGTCAGCTCGCCGCCCGAGAACGTGTCGAGCCGCCGGTCGAGCTCGTCTTCCGCGAAGCCGAGCCCGCGCAGCCCCGCCAGGGATCTTTCGCGCCAGGCATACCCGCCGGCATGCTCGAGCCGCGCCTGCGCTTCGGCGTAGCGGCGCATCGTCTCCTCGCCGTGGTCGCCGCTCGCCATCGCCGCCTCCAGCCGGCGCAGCTTCTCTTCCAGCTCGACGAGGTCGCGCGCGCCCGCCAGCGCGTACTCGCGCAGCGTCAGGCGGCCGGGGTTTTCGGCGGGTGCCGCCGGTCTTTGCCCGGCGGCGCTTCCGAAAGAGCCGACCGGCGGCCGCTGGTCGTGCAGCGCGACCCGCGTCCCCTTGTCGAAGACGAGCTGCCCGCCGTCGACACCTGTCTCTCCGGCGAGGATTCGGAGCAGCGTCGTCTTCCCGGCGCCGTTCGGCC
>JBKOVL010000214.1:0-4542 GCA_046723895.1 Actinomycetota bacterium
CAACATCGAGCTCGTCAACCACAACCGCTGAACCATGGCCCGCCACATCTCGCAGGCCAAACGTTTCAGACGGTCGCTCGCGACAGGCCCAACGAGGTCACCGCTGGCAGGGGATCCAGGGGCATTGCCTGGCAGCTCGGAGGCGCTTAGGTGTCGTTACCAAGCATGTTGTTCAGTCTTGAGCCTGGTGGTTGGTGGCCGAGGCTGCCGTGTGGTCGTCGGTAGTTGTATCGGTCGAGGTAGAGCGCGGCGCTGCGTTCCTGTGAGGTTCCGTAGATGCGCGTGTATGCCCATTCGTTGAGCAGGGTCTGGATGAGTCGTTCGGCAAGGGGCGTCTCGTCACGATCGCCGCTGCTCCGCGAGCTGACCGCACGGATGACGGGCGCGGTCCGGGTGCGGGCGCCGAGGATTCACGCGCTCCTCCCGCTGCTCGAGGCCGCCGGTCTTGACGCTACGGTGCCTCGACGGCGACGAGCTCCTCGTCCGGGACGCATCCCCCGCACAGGTCGGAGAGCTTGCGTCGGGCGCGGGAATCGCACTGCACGAGCTCGTCGAGGAGTCCCCCACGCTCGAGAAGGTCTTCCTCGAGCTCACCGCGGGGGCGATCGGTGATCGCCCAGCTCCGCTCCGAGCTCCGCAAGATGCGGACGACGCGGACGAACCTTGGCCTGCTTACCGGCCTGGTCGCACTGGTCCTGCTCGCCGTGATCGGGGGTGCATTCGGCGCGAGTCCGACCTGTCGCTCCCGGAGAACCAGCGTGAGCTCGTCGGCAACGGGCCGTTCGGCGCCGCGTTCGCCTCCCTGATCGGCGTGATGGCGACGACGAGCGAGTTCCGGCACGGCACGATCCGCGCGACCTTCGTCTTCACGCCTGCACGGATCCGCGTGGTCGCCGCCAAGGTGGTCGCGAGCCTCCTCATCAGCGTCGCGTTCGGCGCGCTCGCGGCGGGGCTCGCGCTCGGCACCGGGGTGGGGCTGATCCGCGCCCGCGGCTACGACAGTGGGTGGAGGCGGCCTCCTGGCCGGCTACGCGGCGGCCTTCGTCCTTGCCGGGCGCGGTCGTCACCAACCGCCGCGACGTGACCTGAGAGCCTGGACGGCCGGCACGACGGCCGACCGCCAGGCTCGTACGTCTGTCAGTCGTTCGGATCGCGCCGGAAGCCGTACTTCGCGACCACCCATGTCGCGAAGAACGCGAAGAACGTCACCGGAATGACCGAGGGGACGGTCGCGTGGTCGCCGCCTGCGGTCGTGGTCGAGATGTCCGGGCCCCAGATCGCGATGAACAGCACCGCAAGCCAGATGGCCAGAATTGCCAGCGACGGCCACAGCTCGGGGACGAGCGGCAACGACCATCTGCGCCTTTCACGGACGACCTCCGACGGGCCGTGCGTCATCGTCGACATTTCTCACTCCTTTCCGCAGCGACGCTTGCACAGGCCGGCTAACGGGGCATCAGGGTCGGCGCTGATCAGGCGTGTGCGAGAATCCGGCCGTGCGCACGGTCCTGGCGAGCGTTGCGGAGCTCGTCGCCGAGAAACGGCGCGAGTTCGCGGCGCGCAACCCGGAAAGCAAGCGGCTTCACGACCAGGCCCGGCGCGTCCTGCCCGGCGGGCACACGCGGACGATCCTTGCGCACGACCCGTTCGCGCTCACGTTCGTCCGCGGCGAGGGCGCCGTGCTCACCGACGCGGACGGGCACGAGTACATCGACCTGCTCGGCGACTACACGGCCGGGCTCTTCGGGCACAGCGAGCGGCGTGTGCTCGACGCCGTGCAGCACGCGCTGAGCGAGCTCTCGAGCGTCGGCGGGCTCCACCGGCACGAGGCCGAGCTCGCGCGGATGATGTGCGAGCGGTTCGGGCTCGACCGCGTCCGCTTCACGAACTCGGGCACCGAGGCGAACCTGATGGCGATCACGACCGCGCGGCAGTTCACCGGCCGGTCGAAGGTGCTCGTTTTCCGCGGCGGCTACCACGGGGGCGTCCTCTTCTTCTCGACCGGGGGCGCGCCATGGAACGCGCCGTACCCGTTCGTGGTCGCGCCCTACAACGACCTCGACGGGACGACCGTGCTGATCGAGGAGCACGGTCACGACCTCGCCGCGGTGCTCGTCGAGCCGATGCTCGGCTCCGGCGGCTGCATTCCCGCCGAGCCGGAGTTCCTGCGGGGCGTCTGCGACGAGGCGCGCGCCGCCGGCGCGGTCTGCATCGCCGACGAGGTGATGACCTCGCGTCACGGTCGTTCCGGCCTTGCCGCGTTGCTCGGCGTCACGCCGGACGTCAAGACCTACGGCAAGTACATCGGCGGTGGGTTTTCGTTCGGCGCTCTCGGCGGCCGCGCCGAGATCCTCGACCAGTTCGACACGACCCGGCCGGGTGCTATCCCGCACGCGGGCACATTCAACAACAACGTGGCGACGATGGCGGCGGGCTGCGTCGTCCTCGGTGACCTCTACACCGCGGACACCGCCGAGGCCCACACGGTGCGCGGCGAGCGGTTCCGAGCGGACGTGGCCGAGGTACTTGCCAGGCACGCCGCTTCGGTGAGCGTCAGCGGCTACGGCTCGATGCTCGCCCTGCACGGCGACACGCCGGAGCTTCAGGAGCTGCTCTTCCTCGGTCTCTACCTGCGCGGGATCTACACCGCGCCGAGGGGCATGATCAACTTGAGCCTGCCGCTGAGCGACGAGCAGCTCGCGACCGCGCTGGCCGCGTTGGACGACGCGCTAACGGAACTGGCTCAGTCCTCGCCGTCCCAGTAATCGAGCCTCTCGAGGCGTGCGATCACCTTGATGCCGCCGAAGTTGATCTTGTTCGAGCGGGGGTAGTAGCAGATGTCCCCCGGCTCGCGGGTACCGTAGGCGAGATACGTGAGCCCCCCGTCTCCGGCGCGGAACAGGTGCGCGACGCCGGTTCCGGGCGGGCGGGAGACGACCGACCCGGGCCGCACCGGTGTCTCTTCCTCGTCGTCGAGGACGAGAACGCCGTCGCCGTCGAGCATGACGAAGATCTCCTCCTCGAGCGAATGGCAGTGGAGCGGCCCGGACTCCTTGCCGGGAGCGACCTCGACATGTTGGAGGCCGGTCGTGATCGAGCCACACGCAACCCCGAGATTCCGCCGTGTCCGCGAAATGCGCTTCCGATCCACCGTCTTGGCCTCGACGTCGGCGAGGTTGGCGATCGTCGCCGGTCGCGGGCCCGGCTCGGCAGGGAGCTCGGGCGGGCCGATCTCCGCTTCGCGGACGAACTGGGTCGGCAGGCCGTCCGTCACCCCGTCGAGGCTCTCGACGAACCGGCCGCCGATCAGCGAGGCGCCGAGGCGCGGGAACCGGGGGCTCTCGTCCCGCAGACGCGGTCCGAACGCGAGCACGTCGAGGTCGATCAGGGCGCGCAGAGTGTGCGCGCCGCTGCCGGCGCGGTAGACGATGCAGTCGCCGGCGCCGATCTCGGCGACCTCGCCGCGGTGCCAGGAGAGCCCCCGGCCGCCGAGGACGTAGAAGATCTCCTCCGACCGCCCGTGCTCGTGCGCCGGCGTCGACCACGAACCCGCGCGCACCTCGATCCGCCGGACGCCGACTCCGACGCAGCCGGCGTCTTCGCCCAGGTACGACCAGGTCGCGTGCAGGTGGCCGATCTCGTACTCGCGCCGCCGCGCCTCGTCGAAGTGCGTGAGCCCCACGTCGGGTGTCTACTCTAGGGCCTCGGGAACAGCCCAGTCATGCGAATCCTCGCCGTCGCCATCGCTCTCGCCGCGCCGGTGTTCCACACCGCGACGAAGCCGCTGCCCGCGCCCGTTCGCTCCGAGGTGAAGGCGCGCGCCTGGCACGCCGGCTGCCCGGTGCCGCTCTCTGCCCTGCGCCTGCTGACCGTCAGCTACTGGGGCTTCGACAACCGCGTGCACGCCGGGCAGCTCGTCGTGAACGAGAGCGCCGCCGCGCCGCTCGCGAAGGTCTTCCGACAGCTGTACGAACTGCGCTTCCCGATCCACCACATGCTGCTCGCGAACGTGTACGGGCCGCCGACAGGCCGGCCGAGAGACGGCGACCTCACCGGCTCCTTCGAGTGCCGACAGGCCGTGCCCTCGCCCTGCACCGGCGGGAGCGGCACCGGGCACTGGTCGATGCACGCCTACGGTCTCGCGATCGACATCAACCCGGTCGAGAATCCGTACGTTGGCTGCGGGATGACGCGCGACAAGACCGCACTCTCCTACCTCGACCGCTCGAACGTCCGGCGCGGAATGGTCACGCCGGCGGTCGTGCGCGCGTTCGCGTCGGTGGGCTGGGGGTGGGGCGGCTCGTGGACGGGCGACACGAAGGACTACATGCACTTCTCCTCCACGGGCCATTGAGAAAGCTCGCGCTCACGGCCGGGATCGACGCGTTCTCGGGCCACGGGGTCCTCAGCAGTGGCCGGCACCGATGAGTTTCCGCAGTTCGGCCGGTGGTAGGCATCGACCAACACGCGGAAAGGAGCTGAGGTGTCGAAGATCTCGCAGGTAGGCAGGGTGATCGTGCCGGTGTCCGACCAGGACAAGGC
>JBKOVL010000171.1:0-10812 GCA_046723895.1 Actinomycetota bacterium
GCCATCAGCTCGGCGCGGCGCTCCGGTGCCGCCGAGATCGTGATCAGCGCCAGCTCGCGCTCGACCGACTCGCCGGGCTCGAGCTCCCGTACGCGCAGCACGTTGACGAGCTTGTGCATCTGCTTCTCGATCTGCTCGAGCGGCTGCTCCTCGCAGTTGACGCGCAGGGTGATGCCGGAGACGCCGTCACGCTCGGTCGGGCCGACGGCGAGGCTCTCGATGTTGAAGCCGCGGCGGGCGAACAGCTGGCAGACCCGGACGAGCGCACCGGGCTTGTCCTCGAGCAGGACGCTCAGCGTGTGAATCAGAGCGGACTCACCGCCTCGGCCGCCTCCGGATCGGCGTACTCGAGCATCTCGAGCGCGGCGGCCCCGGCGGGGATCATCGGGAAGCACTGCTCGAGCGGGTCGACACGCGCGTCGACGACCGCCGTTCGGCGGCAGGCGAGCGCCTCGGCGAGCGCGCCCTCGAGCTCGCTCTCCTCCGAGACGGTGAAGCCCTCGGCGCCGTAGGCGCGCGCGATCGCCGCGTAGTCCGGCACGGCGTGCGTCAGGTGGACATGGGAGTGGCGCTCCTCGAAGAACATCGTCTGCCACTGCTGAACCATCCCGAGGTAGCCGTTGTTCACGACTACGGTGACGATCGGGAGGTCTTCGAGCACCGCGGTTGCCAGCTCCTGCCCGGTCATCTGGAAGCAGCCGTCGCCGTCGACGCAGACGACGGTCGCCTCCGGGCGGGCTGCCTTCGCCCCGATCGCGGCCGGGACCCCGTAGCCCATCGTTCCCAGTCCGCCGGAGGTGATGAAGGTCCGAGGCACGTTGCAGCGCAGGTACTGCATCGCCCACATCTGGTGCTGGCCGACGCCGGTGGTCCAGATCACGTCGTCGCGGCCGGCGGTCAGGTCGCGGAGAGTCTCGAGGACCTTCTGCGGCTTCAACCTGTCGCCGCCGTTGCCGTAGCGGAGTGGGAACTCCTCACGCCACGCCTCGAGCTGGCGCAGCCATGCCTCCGTCTCCGGCGCGGGCAGCGTGCGGAGCTGCTCGGCGAGCTCGGCGAGCACCAGCTTCAGGGGACCGACGACAGGGATGTCGACGCGCCGCAGCTTGCCGATCTCGGCGGCGTCGATGTCGAGGTGGACGACCGTCGCCCCGGGAGCGAACGCCGACAGCTTCCCCGTCACCCGGTCGTCGAAGCGGGCCCCGACCGCGACCAGGAGGTCGCATGTGTTCATCGCCAGGTTCGACCACTTCGGCCCGTGCATGCCGGGCCACCCGAAGTGGAGCTCGTGCGTCTCCGGGAAGGCGCTCTTCGCCATCAACGTCGTCACCACGGGTAGCCGGCCGACCTCGGCGAGCTGGAGCAGCTCCGCGCAGGCGTCGGCGTTGAGCGTGCCCCCGCCGACGTACAGCACCGGGCGCTCGGCCGCCGCGATCTGCTTCGCCGCCTCGGCGATCTGGCGCGGATGGCCCCGCGTCGGCGGCCGCCAGCCGGGCAGGTCGACCTCGTCCGGGTAGCGGAAGTCCATCGCCGCCTCCTGGATGTCGCGCGGAATGTCGACCAGCACGGGACCGCAGCGGCCTGTGCGCGCGACGTGGAAGGCGGCTTTCAGCACCTGCGGAATCTCCTCGGCGTCCTGAACGAGCCATGAGTGCTTCACGATCGGCGTCGTCACGCCGACGATGTCGCACTCCTGGAACGCGTCCGTCCCGATCAGGAAGCTGCGCACCTGCCCGGTCACGCAGACGAGCGGCGTCGAGTCCATCCAGGCGTCGGCGATTGGCGTGACGAGGTTCGTCGCGCCCGGGCCGGAGGTCGCGAACGCGACGCCGGTTCGGCCCGAGGCGCGGGCGTAACCCTCCGCCATGTGACCGGCGCCCTGCTCGTGCCGCGCGAGCACGTGCCGGACGCTCGTGCCGCGGGCGAGCGCGTCGTAGATCGGCAGGATCGCGCCTCCGGGCAGGCCGAAGACGACCTCGACGCCCTCCGCCTCGAGCGACCGCAGGACCGCGTCGGCGCCGGTCACGCCGTCTCCGCGAAGAACTCCACGTCGGTGCGCGCGCGCGGCATCATCGCGAGCACTGCGTCGTTGAAGTCCCGGGTCGTCGACGCCGGCCCTGCGCCCTGCAGGTCGGCCGTCCGCCATCCGTCCGCGATCGCGTGCGTGACTGCCCGCTCGAGCGTCCGTCCCGCGGCCCGCTCGCCGAGGCCCTCCGAGAGCATCAGCGCGGCGGCGAGCAGCATCCCGCTCGGGTTCGCGACGCCCTGCCCGGCGATGTCGGGCGCCGAGCCGTGGGTCGGCCCGAAGACGCCCGGGCCGCTCGGCGAGAGCCGGCCGGAGGCGACGATCCGCGAGCCGTTGCGCGACGCGGCGGCGAGGTCGGACACGACTTCCGCGAAGACCGCCTGCGTGACGATCACGCAGAAGCGGTCCGGCGAGTCCATCAGCGCCGGGAGTGCGCGGCTGGGCGTGGCGCGGTCGACATGCACCCCCGGGTGCCGCTCGCCCACGCGCTCGACGAGCGCGTCCCAGGAACGACCTTCCCCGACCGCGCTCAGGCGCGCGCGGCGCGACCGCGCGAGCTCGAAGGCCCGCTCGACCGCGTACGCCTCGACGTCGTCGGTGAGCGGGCTGACGATCGCCAGATCGCCGTCGGGGAGCCGGACGCGCTGGACGCGCCACGTCAGGTCGAGCTCGGCCTTCACGCCTTCGAGCGCCGGCTCGCGGGTCAACGCGACGAGGACGGCGTCCGACTCGCGGCACGCCGCACGCGTCGCCGCCGGCAGCGGATGGCCGTAGCGGCTCACCGCCTCGCCGGCGAACGCGGCGTGGACCTCGTCCACGCGGAAGCGGTGGAGACGCCCGGCCTCCACCAGCGCGCGGCTCGCCTCCGCCATCAACTCGGGGCCGATGCCGTCCCCGCTCAGACACGCAACGGTGTAGCTCTTCATACCGACGGCACCTCCTCGAAGACGTCGTACAGTGTCACCGCCTGGCGCTCGTCGGCGAGGCGCTTGAATCGCTGGAAGGCGGCGCGGAGCTCGTCGTCCTCGAGGTCGATGCCGGCGTCGGCGCAGGCGCGCGCGAACGCGTGGCGGCCGGAGTGCTTGCCGAGCGGAAGCGTCATCGTCAGACCAAGCTCGGCGGGGTCGATGATCTGATAGGTCGCCGCGTCCTTGAGCATCCCGTCCTGGTGGATGCCGGCCTCGTGCGCGAACGCATTCGCGCCGACGATCGCCTTGTTCCGCTGCACGGCGTAGCCCGTCAGCTTCGAGACCAGCGCGGAGCTCGGGCCGATCTCGGCCACCTCGACCCCGACCTCGACGCCGAACTCGGCGGCGCGCACGCGGAGGGCCATGACGACCTCCTCGAGCGCGGCGTTGCCGGCGCGCTCGCCGATGCCGTTCACGGTGCACTCGACCTGCGTCGCCCCGGCCGCGACGCCGGCGAGTGTGTTCGCGGTCGCGAGCCCGAGATCGTTGTGGCAGTGGACCGAAATGGTGACGTCGTCCAGCTCGGGGCAGTGCGTCCGCACCTCGGCCAGGAACGCGGCGTACTCGGCGGGCAGGCAGTAGCCGACCGTGTCGGGGAGATTGATCGTGGTCGCTCCCGCCTGGATCGCCGCGCGGCAGACCTCGGCGAGGAACTGCGGGTCGGAGCGAGTCGCGTCCTCGGCCGAGAACTCGACCTCGTCCACGCGCCCCTGCGCGGACGCAACTGCTCGGCGCGCCTGCTCGAGGACCTCTGCCGGCTCGAGGTGCAGCTTGCGCTGCATGTGGATCGGGCTCGTCGCGATGAAGACGTGCAGCCGCGAGTGCCGGGCGTCGGCGAGCGCCTCGACGGCTGCGTCGACGTCGTCCCGGTGCGTGCGCGCGAGCGCCGCGACCGTGGGGCGCTCGACGATGCCGGCGACGGCTCTGATCCCCTCGAAGTCGCCCGGCGAGGAGATCGCGAAGCCGGCCTCGATCACGTCGACGCCGAGCCGCTCGAGCCGCTCCGCGATCTCTGCCTTCTCGTGCGGCCGAAGCGCGATGCCCGGCGACTGCTCGCCGTCTCGGAGCGTGGTGTCGAAGATTGTGATCCTGCGTGTCTGCAACTCGCGTACCTCCTCTGTCGCCCCCGCTCGGAGGGCGCATTACTGCTGTGGTTCGGTGGACGTATGCGCCGATCCGGCGCGTGGCACGCGAGCTCCCCCTAGCGGGGGAGAATGACGAGGATCGAGACGAGGCCGGTGTCGGCCGCAGCGACAGGTGCGGAACTCGTCCTCATCGTCGTTCGAGTGTGGTCGGCGCGGGCTCGGGCGTCAAACCTGTTTTGCACTTTGCGGTGACGCGGCTTGACTCCATCGGCCCACCCCGCTTTACTTTCTGTAGCCGATGCGCTGCGCGGACAAGAACCTCTTTTCGATTTCGTTCATTCTCGTCACGAGCGCGCTCAAGGCCGTTCGCTAGCCGGCGCTCCGTTCCTCCGCCTCCCGCCGGCTAGCTGATTCCCACCGAGGCGGACTCTCCAGCTAGAGAAAGGAAGGCTCGTGCTCCCCTGCACCACTCACAGGCAGGCGCCCCCGTGAGATCCGGCCCCCGCGGTGGCGGTCTCGTGTGGACTCACGAGACGATCCTCTACGCGTTCGAGCTGTGGGTGCGTCGCCACGGCCGGCCGCCTGCCGCGCGCGACTGGGACCGCGCCGGCGAGGACCACCCCTCGCGGCAGACGGTGCAGCGGGTCTTCGGACGTTGGAACCGCGCGATCCATGCCGCCGGACACCGCCCGCGCCGCCAGGGGGAGAAGCGCGAGCCTTCGCGCGTTGCGCCGCGCGATGAGAACGGGCGCTTCCTGTCGCCGCAGAGTGAGAGCGCGTAGTGCCGCACTTCGGCCCAGCCTCCGAGCGGGACGCGTGTGGGATCGGCTTCGTCGCCGACTCGCGCGGCCGGGCGTCGCGGGAGATCGTCGACTGCCTCTTCGAGGGCCTGCACAACGTGCGCCACCGCGGGGCGACCGCCGCCGACCGCAAGACGGGTGACGGCGCCGGCGTGCTGCTTCCCCTGCCGCCCGACGGTCCCAGGTGGCTCGGGCGGGGCGTCGCCGCCTCGGCCGGCGCCTCCGGCCTCGGCTTGGCGATGGTCTTTCTCCGCGACGAGGCCGCGCGGGATGCACTCGAGGTCGCCTGCCGCGCCGAGGGGCTCGAGCCGCTCGGGTGGCGCGAGGTTCCCGTCGAGGCGGACGCGCTCGGCGAGGCCGCGCTGGCGACGATGCCGCGGATCGAGCAGCTCCTGCTCCGCCGGCCGGAGAACGGGGATGCCGAGCAGCGCGCCTTTCGTGCCCGGCGTCGCGCGGAGCGCCTCGTGCGCGCCGTCGGCGCGCACGAAGCCTTTGGGCCGGGCGGCGCCGGCTTGGCCGGCGGCGCTTCCAGCACGCCGGGTGCGTACATCGCGTCGCTTTCCTTCCGCACGGTCACCTACAAGGCGCTCTGCGCCGCGGAGCAGCTCGCCCACTTCTATCCCGACCTCCGCGAGCCAGGGCTCGTCGTCCCGTTCGGGATCTTCCACCAGCGGTTCTCGACGAACACGACGCCGTCCTGGGAGCGCGCGCAGCCGTTCAGGCTCCTCTGCCACAACGGCGAGATCAACGCGATCCAGGGGAACGTCAACTGGATGCGCGCCCGCGAGGGCAACTTCGGCTCCGAAGACGATGAGCTGCTGCATCCCGTGATCGACGAGTCGGGGTCGGATTCGGCGATGCTCGACAACGCGCTCGAGCTGCTCGTCCGCCACGGCCGCGACGTGCGCAACGCCTTGACGATGCTCGTGCCCGAGGCGTGGGAGGGAAACGGCGAGCTCGATCCGCAGGTGCGCGACTACTACCGTTACCACTCGTTGCTCGTCGAGCCCTGGGACGGGCCGGCCGGGCTCGTCTTCACCGACGGCCGCATCGTCGGCGCCGCGCTCGACCGGAACGGGCTGCGTCCGCTCCGCTACGCGGCGTGCGCGGACGGGCTCGTCGTCTGCTGCTCGGAGGCCGGCGCGGTCGATCTCTCCGGCCGCGGAGACGTGCGGCGCGGGCGGCTCGGGCCGGGCCAGATGATCGCCGTCGACCCCGAGCGCGGGCTCGAAGAGAACGAGGCGATCAAGCGCCGACTCGCGGAGCGCCGCCCGTACGGGCGCTGGCTCGCCGCGGGCGTGCGCACGGGCACGAACGGGACCCCGGCCGAGCCGTCCGACGACGAGCTGACAGCCCGCCAGGCCGTCTTCGGCTACACGCGCGAGGACCTGAATGTCATCCTCCGGCCGGTCGCGGGCCGAGGCCACGAGCCGACCTCGTCGATGGGCGACGACACCGCGCTGCCGCCGCTCGCCGGCCGGGCGCGGCCGCTCTACTCGTACTTCCGGCAGCGGTTCGCGCAGGTGACGAACCCGCCGATCGACCACCTGCGCGAGCGGCACTCGTTCTCGCTGCGGACGATCCTCGGCGGCCGCGCAACGCTCCTGACAGAGGGGCCGGAGACCGCGCGCGGGACCGAGTTGGAGAGCTTCTTCCTCTACCCGGATGCGCTCGACGCGTTCGACTACACGCGCCTGGAGGCGACGTTCGACGCTGACCTGCGCGGTGCATGCCTGCGGCTCGCCGACGAGGCGGAGGCCAGGGTGCGCGCCGGCCGGACTGCCCTCGTCGTCTCGGATTCCGGCGGCGGTCGCGCGCCGGTGCCGATGCTGATGGCGGTCGGCGCGGTCCACCATCGCCTCGTCTCGCGCGGCCTGCGCACACTCGCGACGCTCGTCGTCGACACGAACGAGGCCCGGGAGGCGCACCACCTCGCCTGCCTGCTCGGCTATGGGGCAGAGGCGATCTGCCCGCGGCTCGCGCTGGAGACGGTTGCCGCGCTCGCCGCCGCCGACAAGGTCGGCGGCGACCGCCCGCCGCCCGCCGAGGCCCAGCGGCGCTTCCGCGTGGCGGTCGAGGACGCGGTGCTGAAGATCATGTCGAAGATGGGGATCGCCGACGTCGCCGCCTACTGCGGTGCCCAGGTCTTCGACATCGTCGGCCTTGCACCGGAGGTGGTCGAGCTCTGCTTCCCCGGGACGCCGTCACCGGTCGGCGGGGTCGGCTTCGACGAGCTCGAGCGGGAAGCACTCGGCCGGACGGCCGCGACCCGGCTGGAGAGTCCCGGCTACGTCAAGTTCCGCAAGGGCGGGGAGCCGCACGAGACCGACACCGACGTCGTCGACGCAGCGCACGCGCTTCGCCTCGCGGTTCGCGCGGACCGTCTGGATCGCTACCACCGTTTCGCCGAGCTCGTCGACGGCCGTCCGCCGATGGAGATCCGCGACCTGCTCGAGCTCGCGTCCGCCGGCGAGTCGGTGCCGCTGGACGAGGTCGAGCCGGCCGAGGCGATCGTGCAGCGGTTCTCGGCCGGCGGCATGTCCCACGGCGCGCTCTCGGCCGAGGCGCACGAGACGATCGCGATCGCCTTCAACAACCTGCGGGCCCGCTCGAACTGCGGCGAAGGCGGGGAGGATCCGGTGCGGTTCCGCACAGAGCGCAACTCCCGGATCAAGCAGGTCGCCTCCGGTCGTTTCGGCGTCACGCCGGAGTACGCAGCCTTCGCCGACGAGCTTCAGATCAAGATCGCCCAGGGCTCGAAGCCGGGCGAGGGCGGACAGCTCCCCGGCCACAAGGTCACCGTCGAGATCGCGCGCCTGCGGCACACCCAGCCCGGGGTCGCCCTGATCTCGCCGCCGCCGCACCACGACATCTACTCGATCGAGGATCTCGCGCAGCTGATCTTCGACCTGCGCCAGGTGAACCCGACCGCGACCATCTCGGTGAAGCTCGTCGCCGAGAGCGGCGTCGGCCTGGTTGCGAGCGGTGTCGTCAAGGCGCTCGCTGACGTCGTCCACATCGCCGGCTGCGACGGCGGGACCGGCGCCAGCCCGCTCTCCTCGATCAAGAATGCCGGTCTGCCGTGGGAGCTCGGGCTCGCCGAGACGCAGCGGTCGCTGGTCGAGAGCGGGCTGCGCGGACGCGCCCGCCTGCGCGCCGACGGCGGGATCAAGACCGGCCGCGACGTCGTCGTCGCAGCGCTGCTCGGCGCCGACGAGCTCAGCTTCGGCACCGCGCTGCTGCTCGCCGAGGGGTGCATGATGGTCCGCTCTTGCCATCTCGACACCTGTCCGGTCGGGATCGCGACCCAGCGCCCCGAGCTGCGGGCGAAGTATGCTGCCACGCCGGAGCAGGTCGAGGCATACCTCCTCTTCGTCGCGGGGCATGCGCGGGAGCTGCTGGCCGCGCTCGGGCTCCGCTCGTTCGCCGAGGCGGTCGGCCGGACGGACCTGCTCCGCCGACGCTCGACGGGAGACCCGCGGGCGGACGCTCTCGACCTCGGGCCGCTGCTCGCCGCGCCGCGCGGCAGCTACGCCGGCGAGGAGATGCCTGTCGCCGGCGGCGGCGGGCTCGGCGAGCGCCTCGCCCGCGACGCCGACCGTGCGCTCGAGGGCCCGGCACTGGTCGAGCCCGTGTACGCGATCTCGACCTGGGACCGCGCGGTCGGCGCCCGCCTCGGCGGCGAGATCGGCCGGCGGTTCGGCGCCGATCCGCCGCCGGGCCGTATCCGCGCCCGCTTCACCGGCTCTGCCGGGCAGAGCTTCGGCGCCTTCCTCGCCGCCGGTGTCGCCCTCGAGCTGGTCGGGGAGGCGAACGACTACGTCGGCAAGTCGATGGGCGGCGGCCGGATCGCGATCCGCGCCCCGGAGAAGGACGCAGGCGACCCGGTCCTCGTCGGGAACACGGTGCTGTACGGCGCCACCGGCGGCGAGCTCTACTGCGCCGGTCGCGCCGGGGAGCGTTTCGCCGTTCGCAACTCCGGCGCAGTCGCGGTCGTCGAGGGGATCGGTGACCACGGCTGCGAGTACATGACGAACGGCACCGTCGTCGTCCTCGGCGAGGTCGGCCGCAACTTCGGGGCCGGGATGAGCGGCGGCGAGGCATACGTCTACGACCCGGCCGGTACGCTGCTGATCCGGCTGAACGACGACCTGGTCGGACTCGCGCGCGTCCATGCCGACACCGAGCTCCGGTACCTGGTCGAGCGGCATGTCCGCTACACGGGCTCCGAGCTCGCGGCGGCCCTGCTCGAGGTCTGGGATCACGCACTCGGCGACTTCTGGCATGTCAGCCCGAAGGCGGAGGTCGCGAGCATCGAGGAGGAGCACGAGGGGACCGGGACCGGCGCAGTCCAGGAGACCGAGGAGGCGACGGCAGGCTGATGCAACCCGTCGACAAGGTCTGGATGAACGGGGAGCTCGTCGACTGGGCGGACGCGACCGTCCACGTCGGCGCGCACGGGCTCCACTACGGCACGGGCGTCTTCGAGGGGATCCGCTGCTATGCGACCGACGACGGCCCGGCGATCTTTCGGCTGCGCGACCACCTGGAGCGCTTCGCCCGCTCCGCACAGCTGATCCGGATGCAGCTGCCGTATTCGGTCGAGGACCTGCGCTCGGCCTGCCTCGACCTGGTGGGGGCGAACGAGCTGCCCGAGTGCTACGTGAGGCCGATCGCGTTCTACGGCGCCGGCGGGCTCGCCGTCCTGCCGCGCGGGAACCGCGTCGAGGTCGGGGTGATGGCGTGGCCGTGGGGCGCGTACCTTGGCGAAGACGGGCAGCGGAACGGGATCCGCGCGATGGTCTCCTCCTGGCGGCGGGTCGGCGCGAACACGATCCCGCACGCCGCGAAGGCGACCGGCGTCTACCTGAACTCGATGCTCGCGGTCGACGAGGCGACGAGGCGAGGGTACGAGGAGGCGATCCTGCTCACCGACGACGGCACGATCGCCGACGGGTCGGGAGAGCACGTCTTCGTCGTCGCGGACGGCCTGATCCGGACGCCCGACCTGTCCGCCTCGATCCTGCCCGGGATCACGCGGGACACGATCATCCAGCTCGCCGGGGAGCTCGGCTATCCGCTCGTCGAGACGCGCCTGATCCGCTCCGACCTCTACCGCGCGGACGAGGTCTTCATGTGCGGGACGGCGGCCGAGGTGACGCCGCTGCGCTCGGTCGACGACCACGAGCTCGGTGTCGGGCCGGTCACGCGTGCCCTCCAGGAGGCATACCTCGACACCGTGCGCGGCCGCCGACCTGCGCCACCGGACTGGCTGGACCGGGTCGCCTTCACTGCTGCCGCGCCGTAAGCCGCGTGCGCCGCTCGGCCGGGCGCTCGCCGCCGGCCGCGCAGCGTGCCACGGCGGCGCCCCCGCAGAGCCGCCAGGTACCGCCGCCCAGGTCTCCGGCCCAGGGAACGAATTGCCCGAGGATCGGCTTCCGCCGTGTTTGACTAACCGGTCAGGCGATGGAGAGAATGCCTCATGACGACCGTATGGGAAGGAGGAGGTCCGTGAAGCAGTTCTGGTTGTTTGCGGTTGCGGGCGCTGTCACGCTCACGGCGGCTTTCGGCGTGTCGAGCTCTGCCAGTGGGTCGGCCGCGCAAGGGAGCCCGATCAAGCTCGGCGTACTGACGTCGCTTACGGGTAGCTTCGCGCCGTGGGGCATCCAGACGCGCGCCGGGATGGCCCTGGCGGTGAACGAGATCAACAGGTCGGGCGGCGTGAAAGGGCGCGGGCAGGGGAGGCGGCTCAACCTTGCCGTCGCGGACGACCAGTCCGTCAACACGAACGCCGCGATCGACGGCTTCAGGCGGCTGACCGAGCAGGAGCACGTCGTTGCGATCGGAGGAGTGATCGGCAGCCCCACCGCGCTGGCGACCGCGCGGCTCGCCGACCAGGCGCACGTGCCGATGTTCCTGGTGAAGGCGGGTGCGAA
>JBKOVL010000137.1:0-4551 GCA_046723895.1 Actinomycetota bacterium
GAAGCTCGTCGGGCCACAGACGAATGCGAGCGGATTCTCTTCAGCCGGCCAGGCGACCTCGGTAAGGAGCTCGCGGTCGACGCGGCGCGAGTGGCCGGTCCAGCCCGGTGGCTGGGCTCGCGTCAGCGTGTGGAAGATCTCGACGCCGCCGCCGAGCTCGTCGAGCTCGGCGCGATAGACGACGTCCTCGAGCGAGCGCGACGAGTAGAGCAGGCGAACGGAGACGTCACTGCCGCTGCGCTCGCGATGCCGCAGGATTGCCCTCAGGGGGACGATGCCGGAGCCGCCGGCGACGAGCAGCAGAGGACCGCCGTTTTCGGGGCCCCAGACGAAGTAGCCGCCGAGCGGCCCTCGCAGCTCGAGAGCGTCGCTCGCTCTCAGCTCCTGGGTCAGATAGGGGGAGACCTCGCCGTCCTCCAGGCGCTCGACCGTGATGGCAACCGGCTCGCCCGGCGCGGAGGCAATCGAATACTCGCGCTCGGCGCGGTAGCCGTCCTCGGCGGTGAGACGGACGTCGAGGTGCTGGCCGGCGCGATGCGCCGCCCAGTCGGGCACGTCGAGGACGATCGTGCGCACCCGGGCAGTCTCGTCGACGAGCTCCGCGACGGTGGCGATCTGCCAGCTCAGTCGCCCGCGAACCGCTGCTCCCGCCATGGATCACCGTAGTTGTGGTAGCCGTACGTCTCCCAGAAGCCGGGCTCGTCGTGCTCGCGCAATTCGAGCCCCCGCACCCACTTGGCGCTCTTCCAGAAGTAGAGATGCGGGACGAGCAACCGCGCGGGACCGCCGTGCTCCGGCTCGAGCGGCTCGCCGCCATATGCGAAGGCGACCCACGCCTTGCCGTCGGTCACGTCCTCGAGCGGGAGGTTGGTCGTGTAGCCGCCGTCGCAGAAGGCGAGGACGTAGGGGGCGTCGTGCTCTGCCTCGGCCAGCAGCGTGTCCACCGAGACGCCCTCCCAGGTCGTGTCGAGCTTGGACCAGCGAGTGACACAGTGGATGTCGACGGTCACCGTCTCGCTCGGGAGCGCGCGAAACTCCTCCCACGTCCAGGTCTTGCGCGCATCGCGGTCGACGATCGCGAACGTCCACTCCTCGAACGAGGTGTGCGGGGTGGGCCCGGCAGACAGGACCGGGAAGTCGTCGGTGACGTACTGACCGGGCGGAACGCGGCCCGGATCGTCCGCGTCACGCCTGCGGCCGCGGAAACCTCGCGAGACGAAGCTCATCGGTGGTCCTCCTCTGGTGCTGAACCGTAGCCGTTTTGCCATGCTCCCTCAGAGGTCGAGCGTGATGTCCGTGCGCGGACGATCCTCCGGGAGAGCGCCCAAGTGTCGCTCTCGACGTCATGGCGGAAGGAGTTTTTCTGGACCGTCGGGTCCAGAAGAACGTATGCTTTCTACGCTCCGTTCCGAATCGCGTGCGCGCGCAGATGGGCGTAGGCGGCATCGAGTGCGATTGCGAGCTGGCCCGGGTCGCGACGCGTCTGCGTGAGGACGAAGCCGCCCTGGATCGCAGCGAGCGTTGCGGTCGCAAGCTCGCCCGCGTCCGCACCGGGGTCGAGCTTCCCCTGCAGTTGCATGGAGCGGAGGCCGTCGCGCAGACGTGCCTCCCAGCGGTCGAACGAGGCGGCGAGCGCGAGCCGCGCCTCCTCGTCGGCCTCGGCCAGCTGGCCGACGAGCGCCCCGATCGGGCAGCCACCGAAGGCGCGACGCTCCGCCTGCAGCTCGACCATCGAGTCGAACGACGTGCGGATCGCCGTCCAGCTGTCGAGAGGACCGCCCACGAAGCTCAGCACGTCGTCTGCGTTGTGCAGCACAACGGCGCGAAGCAGTGCCGCTCGGTCCTCGAAGTAGTGGTAGAGCTGACCCTTGCCGGCGCCGGCGCGCGTAAGAATGTCGTCGACGCTCGTCTCGGCGACGCCGCGTTCGCCGATCAGCGCCGAGGCGGCCGCCACGATCCGCTCGCGTGCCATCCGTCCTCGGGCCGTCTTCGGGGAATCATTCATGGGCACGTTACGTTCCCATTCACTGGACTGCTTGGTCCAAGCCTATCAAGGGGGGCGCGATGAGCGTGGCCACACCAAAGCCGACCAGGGCGCGCGGGAGTGTCCGGGTAGAGCGAGGAGCAAAGAGGGTCCGGGCCTATTTGGGCGGCCGGCTGGTCGCCGACACCACTGCGCCGCTGCTCGTCTGGGAGAAGCCGTACTACCCGACCTACTACTTCCCGGCCGACGATGTTCGCTCGGAGCTCTTGGAGGCCGACGGAGGAGTTGCTCATTCGCCGAGCAGAGGGGACGGCCGGATGTTCACTGTGAGGGCAGGAGGGAAGGAGGCGCCTGGCGCGGCGCGACTGTACGAGCAGTCTCCGTTCGAGGAGCTACGTGATGCGATCAGGCTCGAGTGGGACGCGATGGACGCATGGTTCGAGGAGGACGAGCAGGTGTTCACCCACCCGCGTGACCCGTACACCCGGGTCGACACCCTTCCCAGCTCGCGGCAGGTACGGATCGAGGTGGGCGGAGTGACGATCGCAGAGTCGGACAAGCCGACCCTCCTCTTCGAGACCGGCCTACCGGTGCGCTACTACCTCCCGAAGACGCACGTCCGCATGGACCTGCTCACACCGACTGATACCGAGAGCCACTGCCCGTACAAGGGTCAGGCCGAGTGGTGGTCGGTTCGGGTGGGCGATACGGTTTACCCTGACCTCGCGTGGTCCTACCGGACGCCGCTGCCCGAGAGCCAGAAGATCGCCGGGCTCGTCGGCTTCTACAACGAGAAGGTCGATCTCTACGTCGACGGCGTGCTCCAGGAACGCCCGAGAACGAAGTTCGCCTGAATCCGGCCCCTCCCGTGCCGATCGATAGCTTTCCGGCCATGGAGCGGTCCGCACGACAACATCGACAGGAGGTGAGAAGTGGGAGCGATACTCGTGCACGAGTTCATGAGCCTCGACGGCGTGATCGACGCGCCGACGTGGACGGCGGGCTACGGCTTCGACCCCCAGATGGGAGAGGCCATCAGAGCGACCACGGAACGTTGCCGGGGCATCCTGCTCGGGCGCACGACCTACGAGATGTTCGAGCCGTCGTGGTCGACGCGAACCGTGGAGGATGATCCAGGGGCGCCGTTCTTCAACGACACGACCAAGTACGTCGTCTCCGGCACGCTCACGACGGCGACGTGGAGGAACTCGAAGATCATCGGGCCGTACGACCCCGATGCGATCCGCAGCCTGAAGGACGAGGTCGACGGCGGCCTCTACGTGAGCGGCAGCGGCATGCTCGTCCGAGGGCTGCTTGCGGCCGGCCTGGTCGACGAGCTGCATCTGTTCGTCTATCCGCTCACCCGTGGGCCCGGTTCGCGGCTCTTCCCCGAGGACGGCGCGCCCGGCAACCTGTCGCTCGCGGCCTGTGAGTCGTACGAGAATGGTGTGGTCTACCTGGCCTACCGACCGCAGGCCTGAGGCTGGCGCGTCGGCTCAGCCGGGAGAGGGGCCCGACACCGGCGGAATGTGGAAGACCTCGACGAAGCGATCGAAGAGCTCGCGCTTGCCCCTGACCACCCTGACTCTTCCGCTTTCGATCGCCTCGGCGTGGCCGAGCTCACCGGTCAGCAAGGGATGGAAGCTCACGTCGGTCTCGAGGACGAGGTCCGCGTCCGCGAGCGGTCCCTCCTCGACTTCGAGCGCACCGTCATCGACCCGTGCGTGCACGACGATCTCGCCGAGGCGGAGCTCGTAGCCGGCCCGTAGCCCGCGAGCCGCCTCGGGTCGGAAGGTCGAGCGCAGCGCGAGTAGGATCGTGTCTGGTCGTGACGATGTCGTCCGGCTGCGGCTCCGGCATCGATTTCGCCCCCCAGAGGCCGAGCCGGAGGATGATGTCCTCGAGCTCACGGCCGTACTCGGTGAGCTCGTAGCCGAAGGGTGCGAAGCTACGACCCGGCCGGGGCGCTGACGATCACGGGCGCGCTCGCGCTGCTCGTCTACGCGATCGTCGAGGCGCCAAACAGGGGCTGGGGCGATCCGCGGACGATCGTGCTGCTCGCCTCCGCGGCGGCGCTGCTGGCGGCGTTCGTGCTGATCGAGTCGCGCCAGCGAGCGCCGCTGAGGCGAGCATCAGCACCGCCTCGATCGCCGCCCTCGCCGGCGTCCCCGAGCGAGAGTCGGGGGTTGCCTCCGGACTCAGCAACACGAGCTTCCAGATCGGGGCGGCGCTCGGGGTCGCGATCGTCACGACCGTGGCCGTCTCCCGCACAGAGGACTACCTGGCGGCGAACACCGGCGCCAACCGACTGGTCGCGCTGACCGAAGGGTTCCAGTCGGCGTTCCGGGCGGTCGCGATCCTCGCCGGGATCGGCTTCGCCCTCGCACTGCTTCTTCTCGGCCGGCCGCGCGCCGTGCCGCAGGAGCAGCTCGAGCCTTCGGCAGCTCCAGCCGGCGACTGATGGCAACATCGGTGCAAGGCCGTGACTACCGCGACGGACACGCACGCCGGCGGCTCAGCAAGGCGCCCTGACCTCGCCCGGAGATGAGCAACGACCTTCTCCGAGA
>JBKOVL010000281.1:0-3982 GCA_046723895.1 Actinomycetota bacterium
ACCTAAGGGTGACTTGATGACGCCCCCGACAAGCGTGGCCGTCTCGCTGCTGCCCGGCAGCTGTTCGAACGTCTTCCCATGCACGACGAGCACCTGGACGTCGTTCCGTCCGTTGCGGAGCGTGTCCTCGGGGACCATGGCACTGAAGTAAGTCTGGCCGAGGAGCTGGTTCGTCCGCGTCACGGCGGCGATGCGGCCGTTGACGGCGACCGCGAGTTGCACGTCTTGGCCGTGGGTCCCGTCGATCGTTCCCTGGATTCGCGTCGGCAGGAGATCCGTGTCCCGGTCGACGATCCTGAGGAGCTCGCTGCTGTCGAGCGAGACGTGAAGCTTCTCGCTCGGCTCGACGGAGAGGCTGGAGACCGGGCGGCCGAGCAGGTCCTGATTCGGCCCGATCCGGTAGACCGACGACGGCGTGGAGCCGAACGTCGCGAGCTGGGCGCGCAGCGCCTGGGCCCGCAAGCGCCGCAAAGCGGACAGCCGCCCCGTCACGTCCTGGCCGTTGCCGAGGCGGATGTCGACCGTGCCGTCGGGTGCGAGCTTCCGGCCAACGAGCGAGCGCCCGTCGACGTGCCACGGGACCTTGACCCCGAGAACGTGGGCGATCGTCGGCACGACGTCGATCGTCTGCGCGAAGCCGTCGTCGATCCGCGCCGTGCGCTGGTGCGGCAGCTTCACGAAGAGCGGCACGAACCCGATGTCCTGCAGGTTCCCTGGAGTCGGCTTCCGGCGCGGCTGGCCGGCGCGCATGCTGACGCCGTGGTCGGCGACAACGATCATCAGCGCGCGGTCGTAGATCCCCTTCTCCTTCAGGCGCTTCACGAGCAAACCGAGAGCGCGGTCGGTGTAGCCGACCTGGAGCAGGAAGCGCTGGTACGCCTGGAGCGCAGGCCACGGCCGGTCCCAGCGGTTGCGCTTGATCCCGCGGAGCAGTGGCGCCTCGATGCCGTATCGCCGGCCGGAGGGCAGATACAGGTAGGGCACGTGCGGCAGCAGCGAGTGCAGGACGTACAGCGTCGGCGTCCGGTCGCGTGAGAAGAGCGACGCGAAACGGCAGATGTTCCGGCCGCAGGGCTCGATCGTTCCGTTGCCGGCTGCCTCGGCCTCCCGCTTCTCCTTCTGGCCGAAGTCGCCCCAGCTGTCGCTGATCGCCGGGATGTGCTCCGAGTATGGCTCCGGCAGGACGAGGTGCAGGTACACGACCCCCGCGTCCGAGGCGAGCGAGTGCGTCGTGTCGGAGACCGCGGCTGGCGACGCCCGGTTCACCTCGTGGCAGAGGTGCGCGGGGCAGAGCTGCGTGAGCGACTCGACCGCACGCACGCGATAGCCGCGGCCGAGCAGCGTGAAGATGTTCCGCGGGTGGTCGGCGTAGATCGGGAGCGGCTTGCTGTGCTGGGCCGGGAGGATCCCCGTCAGCACCGCGGGCACCGCCTGCTCGGTCAGCCACTGCACCGTCGTCGCGTTCCGGTACCACGTCGAGTTCCGCGCGAGCGCCGCGAAGTTCGGGTAGCGCTGGGCGTCGATCTTCTCGTCGCGGTTCATCAGCGAGACCGGCGCGAACTCGTCGAAGACCACCAGGACGACCGGGGTGGTCGAGTGGACACGCACCGTCTTCACCTTGGGCGTGCTCGGAAAGACGAGCTTCGACGCGTCCGAGTCGAAGAGGAAGAGCGCGAGGAAGATCAGCGGCGCCGGTGCGAGCACCGTGAGGAAAGAGCCGACCGGCGCGGATTGGCGATAGAGGACGGCGCCGCCCACTCCGACCGCGGCGGCGAGCGCGAGCGCGCCCATCCCGGAGAGGCTCGAGTCGTTCGTGAGGACGTGCAGCGCGATCACGGCGACGAGCCCGGCCACGAACACGAGGTGGAGCACGTCCGATGCTTCCGGGCTGAAGACGCGCACGAGCAGCTCCACCGCCAGCAGCGCGAGCGGCGGCAGCAGCGTCACGGCCAGTGCGAACAGGACGATCTGCGAGCTCGTCGAGCGGCGAACCGAGAAGAACTCGGGGTTCTTGCCGAGGATGTCGAGCAACGGCTCAGCGAGCGCGAAGCCGGACAGCACCGCCAGTTGGGCCCCGCGGACGAGCGCGGTGCGCGCGAAGCTCTGCTCAGCTTTTCGGGCGGGCAAGGTACAGCGTTCGGGCACCGGCCGCGAGCTCCGCTGAACGAACCACGTCGAAGCGCTCGTTCAGACATTGCTCGAACCAGTCGGCCCGGTAGTCGGGGTGGTCTCCGGGCCGCTTCCGCGCCAGCAGTCGGCGGGCCATCGGGTCTTCGGGTGAGACGAACTCGATCACGAGCGACCGCGTCGAGCCGCGGAGCCACTCGAGGAACTCGGCGACCGGGACGTTGCCGGCGATCGAGACGTGATGGATCAGGGCGAGCGCGAGGGTCAGGTCGGGCCGGCCGCGCTCGAGGAGCGGGCGGCGCTCGAGGCCCCGCCAGCCGAGCGCGGGCGACGGATCGACGATGTTCACCGTCAGCGGCAGGATCCGCTCCTGCCCTTCCTCCCGCAGCGCGCGGTAGAGCCGGTCGACGACGAGGCTGTCGGCGTCCATCGCGACCACGTATTCGGCGGCCTCCGCGGCGATCCGCGAGTGGCGGCCCTCGTTGCAGCCGAGGTCCCAGACCAGGTTCGGCTGCTCCTCCGCGACCGCGTCCGCGACGAAGCGAGCCTTCCGCTCGGCGTCGTCCTCCGTGTAGGTCGTGTGCGGCCCGTACTCGGACCAGGTCGAGCGGTCGGGTTCCCAGCGGAGCCGGCCGATCAGCCGCTCGAGGCCGTGGATGTTCGCGAGGATCAGCTCCTTCTTGAAGCCGGCCTTGCGGAGCTCGCCCTTGAGGTCGGCCTCCTTCTCCTCGTAGCGGCGCTCGAGGCGGTCGTGCAGGACGACGTGCGAAAGCGTGCCGCGCCTGAACAGGTCGCGCGTGGACAGGAGCTCACGCGCCTCGTGCGGGGTGATCCCGTCGAGGCTCCCGCGCAGCCAGGGCTGGAACGGCACGTCCTTCCAGGCCTGCAACAGGAGCGGATAGAGGAAGAGCATGCAGAACTGGCGGTAGCCGGCCCACGGCTCGCCCTCGCGGTGCTGCTCGAACGCGCCGACGTCGATGTAGACCGGTCGCGTGCCCTGGAACTGGACGTTGTAGGGCGAGGAGTCCTTCAGGATCAGCCCTTTCTCGATCCCGCGCCGGAGCAGCTCGAGCTGGAGCAGGGCCGCGTCCTCGAGCATCGAGAACGTCCATTCGTACGGGTACGAGACGAACGGGATCCGGTCGTGCTCCAGAACTGCGGCCACGCCCTCGTGGAGGGCGTCGTCGGGGACGTCCGCCGACTCGACCTCGCGCGTGCCGACGATCCGGAGCTCGTCCAGCAGCCCCGACGCGGCGAGCGCCCGCCAGTCGGCGAGGCCCTGCTCGCTCAGCAGGCGAAGCACCCTGCCGTCGGCAGTGAAGACCCTGCTGTCCGGATCACGAAACGAGCCCGGCTCGAGTCCGGAGGTCGAGCTGATGACGCCGGTCATACCCCGGCCAGAGGCTAAGGAAAGGCGTGATCGTTGGCAAGACGAGGGCGTTGGCCTTACCCAGACGCGGGGTTTAGCGGCCGCGCGAATGAATCGCGCGACCTCTTAGGCGCCATCGCAAGCGATGGCTAGGAAACCGCGCCGGGCAAGGCCGGCGCGGTCTCTTCGAGCGCTTACCTCCTACAGCTGGGGAACTTGAACGAGACGATGCGCGTGCGCCACGTCCCGAGCAGGACGGTGTCCGTCGCCAGGTACTCCTGCGTGAACCAGAACGTGCAGTCGTCGCTGGGATCGACGGTCATGTCGCTGCAATCGCCCCACCGCCCCTCGAGCCTCGGTCTGCGGGCCAGTGCCGGTCTAGGCGGTCTGCTCGACCTGAGTCATCTGCCCGAGCGGGTCGCCCGCGGCGCGGCCGGTGTACCGGACCGATGGGTAGTCGTTCGGCCCGCAGGCGCTGAAGAAGAC
>JBKOVL010000010.1:0-12766 GCA_046723895.1 Actinomycetota bacterium
AGAACCGGACGGCGCCCGAAACGGGCGCCGTCCACGCTCAACAGCTCAAAAAGAAAAACCCGAGTGTCGGGACCACTCGGTGACCGTCCAGTCTAGCCGCCCCACAGCGGCTACGAGCCGGTGCTGAGTGAGTGCTTTGCCCTGAGCAGGGTTAAGGTCGCGAAGGTAAAGCACCTCGCAGGGCCGTTCTACGCTGTCCGCTACCACAGCAAGCGTGATTCCAGGAAGCAGTACTGCGTGATGGTCGATGTCAGCACGAAGTACAAGGGCGGAGGAACGATTTCGACAGCTCGGCGGCAGCCAGCAGAACTCGACGAAGTCGCCATCTACTGATTCGGCGTAGGCTCGGTCGTAGGCAATCGCCGCGCGGCGCTGCGGGCGGCACGTCGTCGGCCTTCCCGGATCGCTCTCGACGCCTCCGTCCCGAGCGCGGTTGCGATTACGAGTGCCGCTCCCGCGTCCGCCCACCACCATCCGAGCGCGGAGTCCAGGATTAGCGCTCCAAGCGTGAGCAGGGCGAGTCCAGCCGAGGCAGCCGTGAGGATCGCGTCGCCTCGAAGGGCACGACTCCCGAGCATTGAGGCCAGGCGGGCCTTTGTGTAGGCGAGGCCGGGGAGAAGGACGAGCGAGAGGCCGCTCACGACCATCCCAACGACCGAGGTCGCCGGATGTGTGCCGACCACGAGCGCGTGGACACCCTGCCCGAGGAGGTAGAGCGCCGCTGCGTACATCGCCAGCCCGATTGCCGTCTCAGCTCGCCTTTCCAGTCGCTCGGCGGCGCTCGCGTCGTGTGCTTCCTTCTTGAAGCGCCAGACCAGAGCGACGGATGCGCACGTGTCGATCAGCGTGTTCAGACCGAAGCCGCCCAGCGAGAGGCTCCCCGAGGTCACCGAGGCCGCTAGTGTCACTGTCCCGGCGACCAGGTTCCATGCGATGGTCAGGAGCGAGAGCCGGATCGCGGACGCGACGAGGGCGATCCGCGACGGCGGCACAACACCCGCGTAGGGCGCGATCCAGCGAAACAGGTCGGATGATCGGCGATAACCGGGCACGGCTACTCCCGCCGACCAGCCTTCCCGGCACACCGTTCTGCGTGGCCCAATCCTAGTCGAACGGGAGGGCTGGGCGGCTAGCCGAACACCGTGCGCTTGCTCACACAGCCCGCCCCGGCTGTGAGGCTACTCCTGCTCGGAGTGATCCGCTAGACGCTCTTTCGGACGTGTCCGGTTACGTCTCGCAGCCGATTCCGTCGCGATCACGGTCGAAGCCGCGCGGGTCGCGGTCGGGGACGGTGTAGATCACGCAGAAGTTGCGGTAGGGAATGTCTCCGCAGTTGCGGTCGGGCAGCGGCGGGGGATGCAGAAGTCGGGGTAGCTTGGCGCGCAGTTCCGTGCCGAGGTCGTGGTCGGAGGCGGGGCCGTCGTAGTCGTGCCTACCGTTTGTCGTCGTGCCGACGGTTGTCGTGGGCGGCGGGGGTGGCGGCGGAGGCGGGGGTGGGGACCAGCGCGGATGAGGCAACCGCAATCGCATCGGGACTCGACCGCGCCAAGGTCGCGGCTACGCCGACCCCCGCAGAGTCGATAGACGAGATCCCCGTCGGCGCTCGGGCTTGGCAGGTTATCGCGGGAGCTCGATCGGGCCGTGCTCTTCGGATCGCCCGCAGGCCTGCGAGCACCAGGCCCACCGGGGTACTGGCGGTGCGGCAGCCCGGGCCAACTCACCTCGGCACGAGATCTGTGCTATCCGCGCAGCCCTGCCCTCTCGGACTTCGTCCTAGTCAGGCAACCCACTAACCTTGAGGGCGCCGTACGACCGGAGTCTTTCGAAAGCCCCCCGGCGAGACATGTCATTACGGATGTTCTTCAGTGTGCAATGGGCCGTTGCGCCGTGCCGCCGACCGCCCGGTCATCGACGGCGACGTCTCAAGGAGAAGAGCGGATGAGGCGGTTTCGCGCGTGGGCCGGTCGGGCAGCGGCGTCGCTCGCCTTGGTCGTCCTCTGCTCCGCCGCAAGCGGCGTCCGCGCGACGGCCGGCCGCAGAGAGGCCTCGCTTCCGCGCTTCGGCCGCGTCGTCCTGATCGTCTTCGAGAACAAGCACTCCAGCGAGGTGCTCGGCACGGGACAGGCGCCGACGTTTGACCTGCTCGCGCGGCGCTTTGCGGTCCTGACCGATTACTACGGCGTCGCACACCCGAGTCTGCCCAACTACCTTGCGCTGGTCTCCGGGTCGACGCAGGGAATCGACTCGGACTGCACCGACTGCGTGGTCGACGCGCCGAACCTGGCCGACACACTCCAGGCGGCCGATCGGACGTGGAAGACCTACGCAGAGGGACTGCCAGCGGTGGGATTCACCCGCGAAAGCTCAACCGGCCGGTACGCCAAGCGGCACAACCCATTCGTCTACTTCAGCGACGTGCTCGCCCGGCGGGACCGGCTGCAGCGGATCGTCCCGCTCGCGCGCCTCCGCGCCGACGTCGCCGCGCGACGGCTGCCGGACTTCGCGCTCGTCGTCCCGGATACCTGCCACGACATGCACGACTGCCCGGTCGCGAGCGGAGACGCCTGGCTCGCGTCCTTCCTGCCCCCCTGCTCGCCAGCCCGGCGATGCGGCGTGGCGTTGTCTTCGTCGTCTTCGACGAGACGGAGGACGCGACCAAGGGCGTCCGGTTGCCCGCGCTCGTGCTCGGACCGCTGGTTCGGCCGGGTGCGCGTGCGCGGGCGCGGCTCGATCACTACAGCGTGCTGCGGACGATCGAGCAGGCGTGGGGCCTGCCCTTCCTGGGCAAGAGCGCGACGGCTCCCCCGATCACGGGCATCTGGCGCGCCGAGCCGGCTCGAGCGCATCACTGAGCCTGCGGGCTCGCGGCAGCGGCGGCACCGACAGAACCCTCGCGCTCACAACACAAACCAATGGGTTGCAGGGCGCACCACCAGGCCTGGGCGTCGAAGGTCCGGCGTAGGTTCTTCCGACGTGGTGGGCGACCCTCTGGGGCTGCTGCCTGCGGTAGACAGCTTCGTTGGGAGCGGCGTAGGATCCGCCGACCACAGATCGTGGGCCGTATGAATCGCCAAGCAGAAGGGAGAGGGACACGGTGAGAACACGGATCGCGTTGGTGTTGTCTGCGGCGTTGGTGCTGACGGTCGGGGTTGCGCGCGACGCGCTCGCTGCGACTTCGGGCAACATCGTGCTCCGGGCGACCCTGACCGGGGGGTACCTGCACACGACCTCGACCGGGAGCGGGACGGCAACGATCACGGTCGCCCCGACCAAGGTCTGCTGGAAGTTCACCTACCGGGGTCTCGACCAGCCGGGCGACTCGGGCATCCACATCGTCCCACCGCCTGCGCCGGGTAAGCACAAGCGCTCCGTCTTCCCGTTCACCGCCTCAACCTCCGCGGCTCCGGGCTGCGTCGCGAAGACGAAATGGGGCGCGGCCGGCGCTGCCTGGGTAGACAAGATCATCGCCAACCCTCCGCACTTCTACGTCATCGTCGCGACGAAGAAGTACCCGCAGGGAGCGATCGGCGGCGCTCTTCGTTCGTGAATTGCCCATGAGTGACCGGGGTGCCCGGAGCGCCGGCGCCTCAGCTCATCAGCCGTTCGGAGTAGCGTCGGCCCGACCCTGAATCGGCAGGGGTTGGAGCGGTACCACCGGCGTGTGCGTGGGTTCAGAGGTTGCTTGGGCGTTAGTGCTCGCTTGACCTCGCGCCTCGGTTGGAGGAAGCTGCACTCGAACGGGGCTTCGGACTGCGGCAGGCCCGTCCTCGGCTCGAACCTTCGGGGGGAGAGGGAGGAAGCTGTGCGATCTCGGCCTAGCAGACTGGGGAGAGTGCGCGTCGCCGCTTTGCCGACGCTTGCGCTCGGGCTTGTGCTCGCAGCGCTCGCGGCGTTTCCCGCTGACGCGGCGTATCCGGGGCAGAACGGCCTGATCGCCTTCCGGGCGGTCAGCGACAACGGCTCAGGGGTGTACACCATCGATCCGGCCAACCCGCAAGATCAGGTGCTCGTCCGCGAGTTCGACGGCGACGTCGCCTCGGCTCCGCACTACTCGCCCGACATGAGCATGTTCACGTTCGAACTCGACACGGCCAACACGTGCGCGAACGTGGTCACGATGAACATCGACGGCAGCAACGTGAACGTGCTGCCGCTCGCAGACGGCGACATCTGCGAGGCGTCGCCGACTTTCTCAGCCGACGGCACGCGGATCTTCTACGAGGGCTACAACGGCAAGCGCCGCGATGCGATCTTCAGCATGAACCTGGATGGAAGTGGCCGGCGTTTGATCACGGCCTGCGAGGGACGTGGTGTCGCCGATCCGGAGGTCTCGGCCGACGGCAGGATGCTCTCCTTCACCTGCTTCTCGAAGGGCGGCGCGGCCTTGTTCGACTCGCGGATCAACGGAAGCGGCCTGCGGCAGCTGACGCCGTACTCGTTCGACGTGGGCACTCGTGCCGACTGGTCACCGGACAGCCGCCGGATCCTGTTCATCTCGACGCCCGGCGAGGGCACGCCGCAGGCGCAGGTCAACACCGCGACGATCAACGCCGACGGCAGCGGCCTCAAGTGGCTCACCAGCTTTGGCCCCGGCGACCTGCGCGCGTTCGGCAACTCCTACTCGCCCGATGGAAAGTGGATCGTGCTGCGGATCGAGAAGGACGACGGAAGCGGTGGCTTCCTGAGCGCGCTGTTCAAGATGCCGGTCGACGGCGGCGATCTCGCCCCGATCACCGACTATTCGAGCTTCCGCCCGCGCGGGATGACATGGGGTTCAGTCTGCCCCTGCTCGCCCTGACGTTCGCGCACTCTCACGTGGGGAGCTGGTTCAAGAGAGGAGTTCCCGCAAAGGGAACTCCTCTCTCTAGGCCTTGACGAAGGCCATTATGTCGGCGTTCAGCTCGGTCGGATGCGTGAGCATCAGACCGTGCGCTGCCCGCCGGTAGACCTACAGCTCGGCATTCGGCAGGAGGTCGGCGGTGCGGTGACCGCAGAGCTCGAGTGGGTTTCCTACATCGGAGTCGCCGTGGATCACGAGCGCGGGAGGGTGAGGGCCGCTAGCTCCGCCCGTGAGTCGGTGAAGGGGAACGAACGCAGCATCTCGACCGTCGCGAGCGGCGAGGCGGCCTCGGTGATGCCGATGCCCCACTCGTAGACTTCGTCGGAGACCTGGACGCCCGCGTGGTGCCCGATGAAGCCGGGCGCCGCAGCTCGGATCCATGCCGGGCGATCGCGCAGGAGGTCGGCACCTGTGCGCGAAGGCCAGGATGGGCCCGGCCCCCAGTCGAGATAGTGGAGCTGAGTGGAATCGGGAGTCGTGAAGGCAGGCATGACTCGATCGTAGGGCCGTCGCCCGGCCGCCGTCGATTACCTCGGAGTTCATCCTTTCGGCATCGTCGGGAGGGGCGGCCAGGGAAGGGCTGCTCGAGGTTTCTCGTCAGGGCGCCGGCGAGCAACTCGTCTCCATGTCGCGGCTGGGGGTTGATTCCTGCGGCGGCCGGCGGTGTAGGCCGGCCGCCGCATTCGGGGTTGACTCAGGAAAGCCTGTGGACAGGGGCGGGCATGGTGCTGTCGGCGCCTTTGATGCTCTTCCAGATCGCCTCGTTGAGGATGTCTTCCGGCGCGGCGTCGGCCTCGGCGAAGCTCATTCGGGTCGAGGCACCGGCCATCGGCGCGTTGACCGTGTTCGTCTCGGTCAGCGATTGCGTCGGGGTGATCGCGTCGTACGGCGTGTCGTCGGGGCGTTGACCGAAGCTGTCGGTCATCGGCGTGGCCGAAGCGTCGAACTGTGTGAGCGGCGGTAGGCCGGCGATCAGCTCGATCGTCCTCAACATCGAAACGGTGCTGTAGAAGGTCGAGTCGACCTTCCCCGTGTGCGAGTACGGGCTGATCATCTGCGCGATCGTGCGATGCGCGTCGACGTGATCCGGGCCGTTCTGCGCGTCGTCCTCGACGACGAAGATGGCGGTCGACGGCCAGAACTGCGAGTGGCTGACGGCGTCGACGAGCTTGCCGAGAGCGAGGTCGTTGTCGGCCACCATCGCCTTCGGCGTCGGCCGTCCCGGTGCGGTACCCGAGGTGTGGTCGTTGGGGAGGCGGACGAGCTCGACCGTGGGCAGCTTGCCGCTCGCCTCGTAGCCGTGGAACTCCTTGAGCCACTCGGTGATGCGCGTCTGGTCGGTGATCGAGAGGTTGTAGCCGGGGTATTGCGTGTCGGTCTCGAACGCCAGCTCGGGTTCGGTGGGCGCGACGACGGCGGGGACGGTGCCCGTGGCCCAGAAGCCGTAGTTGCGGAAGGAGATCCCGGCGCGGGAGAGCCGGTCCCAGATGTACGAGTTCTGCGGATCGCGGCCGGCGGCGGTGGCGAGGTTGCCGCCCTCGAAGTCGTACGGCCGGCTGCGGCCGGAGTAATTGGCCGGCCAGTCCTTTTGGTCGTACGTGTCGGCGGTCGCTTCCGTCGACCAGCTCCAGCCGTCCGCGGACACCTCGGAGTTGGCGTAGAAGTTGTCGAGGGTGACGAACTGCCGCTCGAGCGCGCGGGCGTTCGGTGCGGACTCGTCGCCGAACAGGTTCAGCGACGGATCGCCGTTGCCCTTGCCGAGCGAGCCGAACACCTGGTCGTAGGTGCGGTTCTCCTTGACGACGTAGATGAGGTGCTCGATCGGCGAGGCGTCGCCGACGCGGTTCGGGACGACCGGTCCGCCCTTGTCGCCGCGGACACTCGCGCCGCGGGCGAAGTCGTCGTTCTGCTTCACCTGCTCGGTCAGCTTCTGCAGCCGACCGGCGTTGCCGGGCACGTCGACGAAAGAGATCGTCCCCTTGATCATCGAGCCGACGTACTGATCCTCGGTCGAGCCGTGGTACGGCGTCGGTCCCGCCGGGTTCGGCCCGGCACCGAGGCCCTTCGCGTTGGCGACGTAGAGCTCGCCGCCGTCGCTCGAGACGGCCACGCCGGTGGGGTACCAGCCCGTCGGAATCAGACCGGCGACCCTGCCGGTCGAGAGATCGATCACGGCGACGTCGTTGTCGCCGGCGTTCGCGACGTAGAGAGTTTTGCCGTCGGCGCTGACGGCGAGGGCGTTCGGGCTCGCGCCGACCGGTGCGTCCGGATACGGGGTCAGGTCGACCGTTCTTCTGACGGTGCCGGCGGTGTCGACGACCGAGATCGAGTCGGCGTCGGTGTTGGCGACGTAGAGGTCGCCGCTCACGGGGTTGATCGCGAGGGCGCTGGGGTGCGTGCCGACCGTGATCTGGCCTTTCGCTGCCCCGGTCGATGCATCGACGAGCGAGACGGTGTCGCCGCCCCAGTTGCTGACGTAGGCGGTCTTCCCGTCCTTCGAGAGCACGACGGTGTACGGGTTCTGGCCGACCGGTGTCGTCGACTTGATCGCGCCGGTCCCTGCGTCGAGGATCGCGAGCGAGTTGCCGAGGTCATTGGCGACGTAGAGCGTCTTCCCGTCGGCTGCGATGGCGAGTCCGCCCGGATACGAGCCGGAGGGAATGGCGAACGGCGACTGCTCCGAGAGGGATCCGTCGGCGGCGACGGTGTAGACGCGGATCTTGTTGTTGCCACCGGCCGAGGCATATGCGTGCTTGCCGTCGGCGCTGTAGACCACTCCGAGATAGAGGGCCTGCGGGCTCGAGTACGGAATCGTCTGCCGCACCGACCGCGTTGCCGTGTCGACGGCCATAAGCGACTGGGTCCCCTGCCCGTCGTTCGAGACGAGCAGCGTCCTCCCGTCCGGACTGAGCGCGATCCCGTAGGGACGGCCACCCACCTGCACCTGATCGCCCGCCGGCGAGACGGTCCAGCCGTTCGGCGTGACGCCGGTACCGTCCCCTTGCGGGCCCGCCGTCTGCGTTGCGAGGCCTGCCAGCGCACCCCCGGCGAGGACGGCAACTGCGCCGGCTGCCGCCGCGAGCGCCAATCGCCGCCGCCGGACGCGGTGCCTCGTGTCTTTCCAGGCTCGTGCCGATACACTCATCGGCCCCTCCTTGTGAGGTCAGGCGACGCGGCGCAGCCGAGACCTGCGAGATCGGAGCTGCGCCGTTCGCTGGTTCACTGGACGCGGCGACCGTACGAAACCTCGCCCGGCGGTGGGGCGTCACAGCGGTAACGGATCGGTAACGATGCGGCGAACAACGATCTCGCCGCTCGCCCGGTTCGGCGTCAGGCTGCCCGGTCGAACTCGGCGCTGCCCATGATGCCGCCGCGCAGGTCTTCCTTCGTGAACCGGTAGGCGAGGAGCGGCACCATCCGAGAGGTCAGGGTGATGGGCCGAAACATCGCCGCGACCTCCTCGCTCTTCCTTTTGCGCACGGAGGTTAGGCCTCGCCGGCGTCGTGGGCGAGTAGGGCGATCTGGACGCGGTTGTTGAGCCTAAGCTTTTCGAGCATGCGCGAGACGTGTGCCTTGACGGTGGCGATGCTCATGTAGAGCTCGCGGCTGATCTCGGCGTTGGACTTGCCCAGTCCGATCGCGAGGGCGACCTCGCGCTCGCGTTCGGTGAGGCGGTCGAGCTGCTCTTGGGCGTGGCGCTTGCGCTCGTCGCTCTCGCTGTCGGTCACGTGGCCGATGAGCCGGCGGGTGATGGTGGGGGAGAGCATGGGCTCGCCGGCGGCGACCGCCCGCACGGCGCGGACGATTTCGGCGGGCGGGGTGTCCTTGAGCAGGAAGCCGCTGGCGCCGGCGCGCAGGGCGCGCAGGACGTAGTCGTCGGCCTCGAAGGTCGTGAGGACGACGACCTCGGGCGCGTGCTCTTGCGCGCGGAGCAGCTCGGTGGCGGCGAGGCCGTCCATCCCCGGCATCCGGATGTCCATCAGCACGATGTCGGGTTCGTGCTCGGCGACCGCCTGCGCGACCTCGCCGCCGTCTCCGGCCTCGCCGACGATCGCGATGTCCTCGGCACCCCCGAACACCATGGACAGCCCGGCGCGGCGAGCGCGTCGTCGTCGACGACCAGGACGCGGATCCGCTCGCTCACTCGGGCCACGGTAGCCAGGCGCGAAGCTGGAAGTCGCCGTGCTCGTCGAGTCCGTGCTCGAGATGGCCGCCGGAGAGCGTCGCGCGCTCTACCAGGCCGACGAGCCCAGTCCCCGACCCGGGAATCGCGGTTGCGCCGGCGGCCAATACGGGCGCCGGGTTCCGCACTTCGATCGTAAGCCCTTTTCCGGGCGCTCCTTCGAGGCGCAGGTCGACCGCGGCGGACGCCGCGTGCTTGCGGGCGTGGTCAGCGCCTCCTGGACGATCCGCAGCGCGTGGCGCCCGACCGCGTCGGGCACGGCTGCCAGGTCGGGAACGCGCAGCTCGGCGTGCAGCCGCATCCCGGCGGCGCGTGATTCCTCGAGCAGTCCGGGCAGAGCCGCGAGCGTCGGCTGGGGTGGCTTCGGCGGTTCGCCGTCGGTCCCGTCGCGCAGCACGCCGATCACCGCCCGCAGGTCCTCGAGCGCTTGGCGCGCGCTCGCTCGGATCACCGCGGCGGCGCGCGCGACTTCCTCGGCCGGCGCGTCGGGGCGGAACTCGAGCGCGCCGGCATGCAGGCTCAGCAGCGAGATGCGATGGGCGAGCACGTCGTGCATCTCGCGCGCGATCCGCGTGCGCTCAGCGTGGCGGATCTGCTCGATGCGCAGCTGCTCCTCGGCCTGAGCGCGGCGCAGCCGTTCGCGCCGCTCTTGGCGGCGCCCGCGCTGGAACATTCCCCAGGCGACGATCGCAGCTGGGCCGAGTATGCCGCCGACGTAGTACGCCGCGAAGGAGTCGCCTTGCGGGTGTACAGCCCGGCCAATCGGGAGCATCGCGACCTGTAGCACGAAAACGAGGAAGGCCAGCTGCCAGCGGCGGTAGGCGGCGACGGTGAAGAGGATGATCACGCTCGCCGCCCCGGCCGAGGAGGAAATCGCCAGAGCCGGCAGCGAGACCAGCCCAAGGGCGAACGGCCAGCGCCGGCGCCACCAGAGCGCGAGGCACAGGGCGGCCCCGACGATTGCATCGACGACGACGAGCGGCCGATCGAGTCCGTGGCGGGCTGCGCTTACCAGCGCGGCGCTCCCGAGCCCCGCCGCGAGCAGGAACAGTGCGGAGTCCACGATCCAGTCGCGGCGCGAACGGCGCGCCGGAGGCGTGTCGTCCTCCTCCGGGACGAGGAGCTCGGCGAAGCGAAGACGGAGCGCGGTCACCACGGGCCCCAGCCTAGGGGCGATGAGCGCGCTTGAACAGCCGACCGAAGTCGATTCAGTCATCGACTTTGGTGGCCTCACGAATCGTCCTCTGGCCGATTGTCAGCGCCCGCCCCGCGGCGATCCTGTCGTCGTGGTCAAACCGGCCGCTGCGAACAGGAGATTCCCATGCTTACCCGTCTCACCCATCTGACTGTCCGCCACCGCTGGGCGGTGATCGGCGCCTGGCTCATCCTCACGGTGTTCGGCGGCTTCGCCGCGGCGAAGGTGTCGACGCGCTGGTTGCAGTCGTTTTCGATCCCCGGCTACTCCGCCTACGAGGCGAACGTGCGTACGCTCGAGCGGTTCGGCACCGGCACGCGTCCGCCGAAAGTGCTCGTCTTTCGAACGCGTGGCGACGCGACACGGAGTTTCCCGATCCGGACGGCCATGGTCCGCGCCGCGCGGGCCAACCCCGGCGCGCGCACGAGCTCGTTCTTCTCCACCGGCAGGCTCGCCTACGTCTCGCGCGACCGCCATACCACCTTCATGGAGATCTATCCTCCGGGCGAGGCGGCATTCGACAAGAAGAGCGGCGCGGAGGCGACGCAACGAGCTGCCGCCGAGGGGCTGCCCGCCGGGATCAGCGTGCATGTGACCGGCAACGACCCGCTCGAGGAGGCGAGCGCGCACGGGGACACCGGCGGGCCGAGCGTGCTGCTCGAAGCGGTGATCGGCGGCCTCGGCGCGCTGGTGATCCTGCTCTTCCTCTTCGGCACGCTGCCGGCGGTGCTGATGCCGCTCGTCGTCGCCGCGGCCGCGGTGCTGAACACGTTCACGCTCGTCTGGGCGCTCACCTATTTGACCGATGTCTCGATCGTCGTGCAGTTCCTGATCGCGCTGGTCGGCCTCGGTGTCGCGATCGACTACGCGCTGCTGATCATCTTCCGCTTCCGGGACGAGCTGCGCGAGGGCAACGACGTGGAGCCGGCGCTCGTCGAAACGATGACGCACGCCGGCCGCTCGGTGATCGTCTCCGGGTCGACCGTCGCGGTGGGGCTGCTCTCGCTGATCATCCTGCCGCTGCCGTTCATCCGCTCGATCGGCATCGGCGGCATGCTCATTCCCACGGTCTCGGTGCTCGCCGCGATCACGCTGCTGCCGGCCATGCTGTCCGTGCTCGGCGAGCGCATCAACAGCGTTCGCGTGCTCCCGAAGCGCTGGGTCGACCGTGGGCATTCCGAGCACGGTGCATGGGGTCGGTGGGCGCGCCTGGTCAACCGGCGGCCGCTGCCGGCCGCGCTCGCCGGACTCGCGGTCGTCGCGACATTGGCGGCGATCGGGATGCAGCTCAACCCGAACGAGGCGCAGCTGGGGGCGATCCCCGGGCGGGGCGACGCGATCGTCGGCCGCGACCAGCTCGCGGCTGCCGGGATCAGCCCCGGCGTGATGAAGCCGTTCGACATACTCGTCGAGAACGGCGCCGACCCCGAGCCGATCGCCGCCAAGCTGCGCACCGTCCCCGGCATCGTGGCCGCGACCGCACCGCATGACTGGCGGTGGGGAGGCGACTCGATCATCGAGGCCTTTCCCGCGATCGACGGCGCCGCCGGCGGCATCCAGAGCGTCGTCGATCGCGTCCACCACACCCTGAAGGGGACGAGCGCGACCCTCGACGGCACGGCCGCGGCCGACCGCGAGCTCGTGCACGCGCTCTACGGCAACTTCCCCTACGTGCTCACGTTCGTGCTCGTGCTGACGATGATCCTGCTCGCGCGCGCCTTCCGCTCGCTCGTGCTCGCCGTCAAGGCGGCGCTGCTGAACCTGATCTCGCTCGCCGCGGCGTTCGGGATCGTCGTCTTCGTCTTCCAGGACGGCCACGGCTCCACGCTCTGGAACATCGACGCGATCCACGCGATCAACGCCTGGATCCCGCTCATGATCTTCGCCTTCCTGTTCGGGCTCTCCATGGACTACGAGGTCTTCATGCTCACGCGCATGCGCGAGGCTTACAACGAGACCGGCTCCACCAACCGGGCGATCGAGCTCGGGCTCGCCCGCACCGGCAAGCTCGTCACGAGCGCCGCGCTGATTCTCATGTCCGCGTTCCTCGTGCTTTCCACGACCCCCGGTTTCGAGGTCAAGGAGCTCGCGATCGGCCTCGCCGCCGGGATCATCCTCGACGCCACCGTCATTCGCGCCCTGCTCGTGCCCGCGCTCATGCAACTGCTCGGCAACTCCAACTGGTGGATGCCCAGATGGACGCGCGCCGCCCTTCGCATCCATCACCGCGAACGGCCCCCTTACCCGGCGCGGACCCGGCAGAAAGACGACCTGCGCCAGGCTGCTGTTCGCGAGGAGGTAGTCGAAGCCAGCGGTGCCTGTGTGGGAACGAGTGGGAACGAGCCGCTCGTGCCGGAGATCGATGGCCGGGACGCCCGTGCAGCTCTCTTGACGCCTAGCCCACGGACCTAGGAGACTTCCGCTTCGACGCCAGGCGAGGAGCCTGCGGTGCTGTGGCAGGCGAGGCTGTCGGCCTCCGTCGGGCTCGATTTCGACAGTCGGAGTCGCTACGAACAGGAGGTGTGGTGATGAAGCGACTCGTGCGCCC
>JBKOVL010000201.1:0-10942 GCA_046723895.1 Actinomycetota bacterium
GGTGTCACCACGCACCCGGAAGCGCGCGCGTGACAGCGCCGCGTCGTTGCGCTGGTACTGCAGGTCGACCAGCTGGCGCAGGACGCCATCGCGGCGGTAGCGGCCGCCCTCGCGCAGTCGGACAACCGTGGCGCCGTAGTCGACCGGCGCACCCAGGCCATAGATGCACGACACGGAGGCCACGACGACGACGTCGCGCCGAGTGAAGAGCGCGGAGGTCGCGGCGAGCCGCAGCCGCGAGATGTCGTCGTTCCGCGAGGAGTCCTTCTCGATGTAGAGGTCGGCCTGCGGGACGTACGCCTCGGGCTGGTAGTAGTCGTAGTAGGAGACGAAGTACTCGACCGCGTTGCTCGGGAAGAACTCGCGGAACTCGTTGCAGAGCTGGGCGGCAAGCGTCTTGTTGTGGGCGATCACGAGCGCCGGGCGGCCGACCTTCTCGATGATCCACGCCATCGTCGCCGTCTTGCCCGTCCCGGTCGCGCCGAGCAGCGTCTGGTAGCGCTCGCCCGCCACGATCGAGGCGGCGAGCTCGTCGATCGCCTGCGGCTGGTCGCCGGTCGGGCGGTAGGTCTCGGATGTTTTGAAGGAGCCCACTGCGACACAAGGTACCGGGATGGCCTCGACGTCCCGCACGCCGCCCTACGATGGCTGCTAGCGCCCGCGAGCAAAGCTCACCGGCGCGCGGCCTACCACCATATGGGCCCCTATGCGGCGATCATGGGGACGTTTGCCGGCGGCCTCGCCCTCGCGGGTGGTTTGAGCCGACTGCTCGGCCGGGATCCGCAGTGCCAGACCGCGCTCGACCTGACCTCCAGGAGGAGATCAAGGAGCGCGCAGGCTAGCCCGGCTCGCGCCCCGCCTCCTTCCTCAGCGCTTGCTGGAGCGCATCGGCCGCCGGGCCGCGCCCGAGCCGAAAACCGTCGACCACCACGGCGGGCATCACCTCGCGCACCGACGACGTCGTAAACGCCTCCTCGGCTGCCAGGAGATCGGCGAGCAGGTACGTGCCCTCGGCGACCTCGTACCCCAGCGCCGGAGCGGCCTCGGCGATGACTCCTCGCGTCACCCCCACGAGGATGCCGAGGTCGGGCGAAGGCGTGTACAGCGTGGACCCGCGCCGCCACCAGACGTTCGTCACCGGCCCCTCGAGCACGATCCCGTCGTCGCGCACGAACACTGCGTCGTCGGCGCCTCGCGCGCGGGCCTCGGATTCTGCCGCCATGTTCACGGCGTAGCTCGTCGACTTGACGCCGCCGAGGAGCCACGGCGCCTCCGCGCGCACCCCGAGCAGCGAGCTGAGGCTGATCCCGCGCGCGCGCCGCTCCTCCAGGTCGTTCGGCAGAGCGCTGACGAGCGCGAGCGAGACCGGCTGCCCGGACCGCTCGCGGCCGGGAGTCAGGTAGAGGCGGAGGACCGCGTCGCCGGCGTCGGCGGCCGAGAGCGCATCGTCGGCGAGCGGCTCGAAGCCACCGGGCCACTCGATGCCGAGCCGCTCGGCCGAGCCCTGCATCCGCGCAAGGTGCTCGGCGAGCCGGAACGGGCGCCCCGCGTACACGCGCAGCGTCTCGAAGGCCGCACGACCCCGGAGCAGCGCTTCGTCGTCTGCCTGGAGGACGGGCTCGTCGGTGGGGACGACGCCGCGGCCTGCGACCGCGACAGCGAGAAGCGTCATGTACGAACGGCCGTCTCCAGCGGCGCGTCGACGAGCGCGAGCAGCGGCCGCGCCTTGACGAGCGACTCCTCGATCTCCGCGTCCGGCTCGGAATCCCAGATGATCCCGCCGCCCACCCAGAGGTGGATCCGCCCCTCGGCGACTGCGAGCGTGCGGATCGTCAGCGCGAGGTCGAGGTCGCCGTTCGGGTATACGCGGCCGAGCGCTCCCATCGACGCGCCCCTCCCGACCGGCTCGAGCGCGGCGATGTGGTCGAGCGCCGAGATCTTCGGGGCGCCGGTGACCGAGCCTCCGGGGAACACGGCGCCGATCAGCTCCGCGAAGCCGACGCCGTCCCGCAGCTGCCCCTCCACAGTCGAGACGAGGTGGGCGACGCCGGCGAGCGGCCGCTCCGCCATCAGCTCCGGCCAGCGGATGCTCCCGGGCTCGCACACACGGGACAGGTCGTTGCGCTCGAGGTCGACGATCATTACGTTCTCTGCCGCGTCCTTCTCGGACGACGCCAACCCCTCGTCGGCGCCGAGCGGCCGCGTGCCCTTGATCGGCTGCGTCCAGACGCGCCGCCCGCGCCGCGCCAGAAACAGCTCGGGCGACCCGGAGACGATCGCCCAGCCGTCGCCGAGGAACGGCCGGGGCTCCAGCGGGCGGAGCGGAGCGAGCGCCTCCGCGAGCCCGGCCGGGTCGCCGGCGAACGGCGCCGAGAGGTGCTGGACGAGGGTGACCTGGTAGACGTCGCCCTTCGCGATCGCCGCCCGGACGGACTCGATCGCCTCCGCGTACTCCTCGTCCGTCCAGCTCCGCTCCCACCTGCCGATCCGGAAGCGAGCTGCCGCCCGCTCCCCCGAGTCGACCGGCCTGATCCGCGCGGCGGCCGGCGGGAGCGGGCAGGGCTCGGCGGGCGCCGGCGCGTCTGTCCGCCGCAGCGGATCCGAGAGTCCGTAGCCCAGGTAGACGTCCGCGGCGAGGCCGTCCGCTCCGCCCTCGAAGAAGCCGGCCCCGCGCAACCACGCCTCGATCTCCGCCGCCGAGCCGAACTCGTCCACAGAAGGCCTACGCTAACGTCTCGGCGGTGAGAGGGGTCATCGTCGGGATAGTCGCGCTGTTGCTTGCGCCGTCGGCACATGCCGCCTCGCTGAAGATGTCGACGACGGCCTTCTCGCCGCTCGCCGGCCCCGTGACGATGGAGGGCCAGATCGGCGCTCCGAGCCTGCTCGGGGTGCGCCTCGCGAACGCACGGGGCCGCCCGCTCGGCTGGCTCGACCGACCGCAGCGCCGCAGCGACCTGCTCGTCGTCTGGAACGGCAGGCTGGACGCCAAGGCGGTCCCGGACGGCTACTACCAGGCGCAGCTCGTTTCCGGCGGTGCCGTCGTTGCGACGACGACCTTCCGCCTCGACACGAAACCCGCGCTGCTCGAGAGGCTGAGCGTCTCGAACGGAGGCCGCCCGTTCGGCGGTGACACGCCCCTGCTGACGACTCTGTCGACGAACGACGACGCCATCCGCAAGCGTGCGCAGATCCACTTCACACTTACCGAGCCGGCGCAGGTGACGCTCGACGTGCAGCGGACGACGGCGTCGATCGACTCGATCTACACGCGGACGTGGACGCTCCGCGCGGGGCCGCACACCGTGGCGTGGACACCCGCTCGCGGCCTCGCGGCCCGGACGTACGTGCTCTCGCTGACGACGCAGGACCCTGCGTCGAACGTGCTCACCTACGGTGCGCCCGAGCCCCACCTCAACCGGTACCCGCGTGCTCCCGTCGTGCGAGTCCTCGGCGTCGACGCGACGTTCATGAAGCAGAGCTACCTGCCGGGCCAGCAAGCAGTGCTTCGAATCGCCGCCGACACGTCGAAGCTCGAGGCGCAGTTCTTCCAGTCCGGGCCCGAGCACGAGATCACCTACGCCGACTACTTGCTCGGGGGCATCCCGGTCACCGACCCGGTGAACCTCGACTGGGAGTCGCGCCGCGACGAGCCGCATGCGATCACGTTCCAGATCGGCGACTGGCCGAGCGGGTTCTACTACGTGAAGCTGACCGAGCCGGACGGGAACTTCGGGTACGCGCCTTTCATCGTCCGGCCGCAGGTTCTCGGAGAGACGTCACGCGTCGCCGTCGTACTGCCGACGAACACCTGGCAGGCCTACAACTTCTACGACGCGGACGGCGACGGCTGGGGCGACACGTGGTACGCCGGCCCGCCCCACCAGGAGGTGCCGCTCGTCCGCCCGTTCCTGCGCCGCGGCGTGCCGCCGTTCTTCTACCGCTACGACCAGGGCTTCCTTCACTGGCTGTATCGGAAGGACAAGACGGTCGAGTTCCTCAGCGACACCGACGTCCAGTCGCTCTCGGGCGACGATCTCGCGCGTGCCTATGACCTAATCGTCTACCCGGGGCACACCGAGTACGTCACGGACGGCGAGTACGACGCGATCGAGCGGTATCGCAATCTCGGCGGCAACCTGATCTTCCTCTCGGCGAACAACTTCTTCTGGCGCGTCACCCGCGAGAACGACGTGCTCACGCGCGTCGCGATGTGGCGCGAGATCGGCAGGCCGGAAGCGGCGCTGATCGGCGTCCAGTACCTGGCGAACGACCGTGGCGAGCGGCAGGGCATGTTCGTGGTACAGAGCAACGACCCCCGCTGGCTCTGGGCCGGGACCGACCTCGCCCCCGGCTCGAGCTTCGGCGAGTTCGTCGGCGGCTACGGGATCGAGATCGATCACGTCACCTCCGACTCGCCGGTGGGCACGACCGTCGTCGCCGAGATCCCCGACCTCTTCGGCCCCGGACTGACCGCGGAGATGACCTACTACGAGACTCCGAACGGGGCGAAGGTGTTCGCGGCCGGAGCGCTCGACTTCGGCGGCTCGGCCTTGAACTGGCCGGTCCGGCTGATGCTCGAGAACCTCTGGGATCGACTCAGCAAGCCGTAGCAGCCGGCCCGTATGGACATGGCCGGGGTCTGACCCCTCCCGGCCGTTCGGCCACGTCCGCGAGCGCCAGAGGGGGTCAGACCCTTAACATTTCTGAGCGGACATCGGGCGCATGGTTGAGCCGGTCAGGCGCCAGGGCCTGTGGAAAAGGGGTCAGACCCCTGGCGCGTCCTTTTGGACAGCTGCTCAGAGATCACCCTCGGGCAGCTCCTTCATCGCCGGCAGCGGTGACGGGAGCAGCCAGACGAACCCGCAGATCGCGCCGAGCGCCGCGATCCAGAGCGTCTCGCGGACGCCGATCGCGCTACCGAGCACGCCGCCGAGGAACGCCCCGAGCGGGCGCACGCCGTAGTTGACGACGTTGAATCCGCCGGTCACCCGTGCGCGCAGGCGGTCGGGGACGAGGGCGGCGCTGATCGCACCGGCGCTGATGTCGAGCAGCATCACCCCGAAGCCCGAGCCGAACTCCGCGAGAAAGAGGCAGCCGAGCACGACCCAGCGCGGCCCTCCGGCGAGCGGCACGAGCACGAGCGGCGTCGGGAAGACCATACAGCCGAGGACGAACGCGGGCCCCACGCCGATCCGGCGAACAACCCCGCCCGTCAGGACGGCGCCGATCAGCGCGCCGACGGCGCCGGCTCCGAGCACGACCCCAAGCAGTCCCGGCCGCACGTCGAGGTAGCGGGTCGCGTACAGGACGAAGAGCGCGAAGAAGACGAAGTTGAAGAAGTTGATCGTCGCCGTCGCGCCGAGCGCCGAACGCATGGTCGGCGAGCCGAAGACGTAGCGCAGGCCGGCGACCAGATGTCCGCGCCCGACCTTCTCGGTCGGCGGCTCCGTGGGCCTGATCCGCCCGAGCGCGATTGCCGAGCAGACGAACGACGCCGAGTCGGCGAGCAGGGCGACCGGCGCGGTCAGCACCTGAACGAGGATCCCACCCAGGCTCACGCCCGCGACAAACGACGCCGCCCTGCTCCCGTTCAGCAGCGAGCTCGCCTCGACGAAGCGCTCCCGCGGGACGAGGGAGACGAACAGCGTGCTGTACGAGACGAAGAAGAACACGCTGAGGAGCCCGGTCAGGAAGCCGACCACGTAGAGCTGGGCGAGTGTGAGCACGTCGAGCCGGTACGCGACCGGGATCGTCGCGAGCAGCGCGGCGCGGCCGAGGTCGGCGACGATCATCGTCTGCCGCCGGCGTCCGCGCCGGTCGACCCACGCGCCCGCATGCAGTGAGAAGAGCAGGTTCGGCAGGAGCGCCGCAGTCGCCAGATAGCCCATCTCCGCCGGGGTCGCGTCGAGGACGAGCACGCCGACGAGCGGCAGCGCGATCAGCGTCACCTGGTCGCCGAGCAGCGAGACCGACTGCCCCACGAAGAACGTCCTGAACGGTCGGTTCTCGCGCAGGACCACCGGAATTCGGCCGTGCGGACCGGGCACAATCAGGCCCGGACGATCCGGATGTCCCCGCTCATCGACGTCGCCTTCAGCTCGACGAGCGGCCCTTCGGTCGTCGTCTCGACTCCGAGAATCTCCAGATCCGAGAACGTCTCGCCGCCCAGCGAGCGGGCGTCGACGTGGAATCTGGAGCCGGGTGCGATGCCGATGCGCATGTCGCCGGAGGCGGACTTGAGGTCGAGCGTGCCCTCCGCGATCGCGCCGATGACGAGGTCGCCGGAAGCGGTGATGACGCCGAGCCGTTCTCCTGCCTCGCGGAGAACGACGTCGCCGGACGCGGTTCGGATCGCGCCGCCTCCGTTCGCTGCCTGAACGACGATGTCGCCGGCGACGGTCGTCACGTCGAGCCGTCCGTCGACGGAGTCGAGCAAGACGTCACCGCTCGCGTTGCGGACACGGACTTCGCCGAACCGGCCCGTCCCGCGGACGTCGGCGGAGGCGAGCGCGAGCTCAGCGTCCGCACCCTCGGGAGCGAGGATGCGCACGTCGTAGGCGCCGCCGCCGCGCCCGAAGCGCTTCTGGCGCTCGACGCCGATCTCGCGGCCGCGCTGCTCGACACCGAGCTCCTCCACATCCCCGCTCTCGACCTCGACCACGGTGTCCGCCCGCGGACCCGTCTCGATCTCGACCCGGCCGGCGGGAACCGACACGCGCAACCTGGGCGGCTCAGGCGTTGCGAACTCGTACCTCACCGGGGCCCTGGTCATCTCTCCTTCTCTCAGCTCTGGCCGAAGCCCGTCAGCCGGCTGCCGATCCGCGAGGTGGCAGCGAGCGTCAGGCCACGGGCGAGCGCCTTGACGATCCAGCTGTTCAGCGAGACTCCGTCCTTGGCGGCGGCCGCCTCGAGCGAGGTCTTGAGGGAATCGGGCAAACGCAAGGTGATCCTGGCCGTGAGCGCATCGTCGGCCGGGGTCGACTGGGCGGCAGCCTCGTCGGAGACATAGACGAGCGACGGCTCCTCGCCGGCGAGCCGCAGCTCGACGTGTCCGGCCGGGAGCTGGGCGCTGACCTCGAGCGCGGCCTCGGACAGCAGTCCGAGCAGCCGCATGGAGAGCGTCGCGCCGAGCGCCTCGCTCAGCCGCGCGGCGGCGGCGGCGACGTTCTCGTCGCCGAGCTCCGCGAGCCGAGCCAGCTCCGCGCGAAGTGCCTCGGCATGGGGTTCCAACTGCATGATGTCACTATGACATCATTGTGATTGCTGTCAAGTGTCTCCACGCTGCCGGAGTGACGAGTAGGCGTGGCGGGAGCTGACCCGTCAGCCGTGAGCGCGTTTACGCGGGCAGCTGGGCAAGCACGTCCGCGACGAACTCGTCGAGCTGCTCGAGGGTGCCGTCGTTCACGTAGACGAAGTCTGCACGGCCCGTCTTCTCGTCGTCGGGGATCAGCCGGCCTGACCGCGACTCGACCGTCCCCGGCTTCCGGCGACGGCGCAATTCGGCCGGGGCGGTGACGACGACCACCGCGTCGAAGCCGCGCTCGGCGCCGATCTCGAAGAGGAGCGGGATCTCGGAGACCGCAACCGGTGCGTCGATCCCGACGAACCACTCCTGCTCGGCCCGTGCCACGCGCGGGTGGAGCAGCTCCTCGAGCCAGGCGAGCTGGTCGGAATCCGCGAAGACGATCTGGGCGATTCGCTCCCGCTCAGTCGTGCCGAAGCGCTCCTCGAGCGCCGCCCGCACCTCCGGGTCACCGGCGATCAGGTCGTGGACGATCTCGTCGGCGGAGATCGTCGGGACGCCGCGACGCGCGAAGGCGCGCAGGACTTCGCTTTTCCCCGCTCCGATGCCGCCGGTGACGGCGACCCGCAGCGGCGTCATGCGAAGACTAGGCTGCCCCCTCGGCGGGGCCGTCGCCCGGCTCCGGCTCCTCGGCCGGAGACTCCTCGGCGACCTCGGCTTCCATCTGCGCATCGGACTCGGGCGCGGGCTCGGAAGTGTCGGACAGGTCGGTGTCGGACACTGCCTCCGGCTCGGCCTCGAGCTCGGGCCCGGCCGCGCGCTCCTCCGCAAACACGTCCTCGGATAGGTCGATTTGCGGGCGGGCGGTTTCGGGCAACGGCTGGCCCTCGCCTTCGTCGACTCGTTTCAGCGATAGCGAGAGGCGGCGCCGCTCCGCGTCGACCTCGATGATCTTGGCGTTGACGACGTCTCCCTGCGAGACGACCTCTCGTGGGTTCTCGACATGGTGCTGGGCAAGCTCGGAAATGTGCACGAGGCCTTCGACGCCGGGGAGGATCTCGACGAATGCGCCGAAGGTGACGACCTTGGTGACCCGGCCCTGGACGACGTCGCCCTCGCCGTAGCTGTCGAGCACCTGCTGCCACGGGTCGGTCTGCGTCTGCTTCAGGCCGAGCGAGATCCGCTGGCGGTCGCGGTCGATGTCGAGCACCTTCACCCGGACCGTCTGCCCGATCTCGAGCACCTCGGACGGGTGGTTGACGTGCGACCACGAGAGCTCGGAGATGTGGATCAGGCCGTCCATCCCGTCGAGGTCGACGAAGGCGCCGAAATCGACGATGTTCGAGATCTGGCCTTCGACGACGTCGCCGGGGGCGAGCCGGTCGAGGATCGCCTGGCGCATCTCCTTGCGCTCGTCCTCGAGGACCGCGCGGCGCGAGAGGACGACGTTGTTCCGCGAGCGGTTGAGCTCGATCACCTTGCAGCGGAGCTCCTTGCCGAGGAACTCGTCGAGGTCCTGCACGCGGCGGATGTCGACGAGCGACGCCGGCAGGAACCCTCGTACGCCGAGGTCGAGGATCAGGCCGCCCTTGACGACCTCGATCACCTTGCCTGTCACAGGCTGGCCGCTCTCGGCGGACTGCTCGATCGCCTTCCACGCCATCTCGAAGCGCGCGCGCTTCTTCGAGAGGATCAGGCGCCCCTCGGCGTCTTCCTTGGTGAGCACGAGCGCGTCGATCTCGTCGCCGAGATTGACCTCGTCCGCCGGGTTGATCGAGCGGCGGATCGAGAGCTCCGCGACCGGGATCACGCCCTCCGACTTGTAGCCGATGTCGACGAGGACCTCGTCCTTGTCGACCCGGACGACCTTGCCGTGGACGACCTCCCCCTCGTTGATCGCGGGGAAGGTGGCGTCGTAGTCGGGAACGGGCTCGCCGTCGGGACCGGTGGTCCAGACGCCGGGCTCGCTCGTATCGATTGTGTCGTTAGCCATCGGAAGCCGGTCAGTATAGCCGCGCCTTCGTAAGACGCCCTCAGCGGCTTCCGGTTAGAAAGGCGGAGAGGCCGGAGTGCGCGCTCCGGCCTCTTCTGTATCCGGAGCCGTTCGCAGTTAGTGGCGCCTCAGCCCTTGGCGTCGTGCCAGTCGGCACCGGCGCCGACATCCACCGCGAGCGGCGGGTCGAGCTCGTAAGCGCCGCACATCTCCTCACGGACGAGGTCCTTGACAGCGGTCACCTCGGCATCGGGAGCCTCGAGCAGGAGCTCGTCGTGCACCTGGAGGACGAGCCGCGCGCCGCGGCCCTCGTGCCGGAGCCGCTTGTGGATGCGGATCATCGCCAGCTTGATGATGTCCGCATTCGAGCCCTGCATGACGAAATTGACCGCGAGCCGCTCGCCGAGCGACCGCGTCTGGCGGTTGGACGCGCGGATCTCGGGGACCGGACGGCGGCGGCCCAGCAGGCTCGTCACGTAGCCGTCGCGCGTCGCCTCCTCGATCGTCCGCGCGATGAAGTCCTGGACGTGCGGGAATCGGGCGAGGTACGCGTCGATGTACTCCTGCGCCTGCTCGCGCGGGATCTCGAGGTTCTCGGAGAGCCCGAATGCCGAGATCCCGTAGACGATCCCGAAGTTGATCATCTTCGCGATCGAGCGCTCGCCCTTCGTCAGCTTCGCCGGCTCGACGCCGAGCACCTCGGCCGCAGTCGCCGTGTGGATGTCCTCGCCGCGCTCGAACGCATCGCGCAGCTTCGGCTCGCCGGAGACGTGCGCGAGGATGCGCAGCTCGATCTGAGAGTAGTCGGCGGAGACGAGCTTGTGGCCCGGCTCGGCGACGAAGGCGGAGCGAATCTCGCGGCCGAGCTCGGTACGGATCGGGATCGCCTGCAGATTCGGGTTCGAGGTCGAGAGCCGGCCGGTGGCGGCGACAGCCTGGTTGAACGTCGTGTGCAGACGGCCGTCGGAGCCGATCAGCGCCGGCAGCGGGCCGAGGTACGTGTTGATCAGCTTCGTCAGCTCGCGCCACTCCTCGATCGCGCCGACGATCTCATGCTCGCTGCGGATCGTGCGCAGCACGCGCGTGTCGGTCGAGTAGCCGGTCTTCCCCTTGCGGCCCGGGGTGAGCTGGAGCTTCTCGAACAGGATCCGCGCGACCTGCGGGGTCGAGCCGAGCATGAACTCCTCGCCCGCGAGCTCGTACGCCTTAGACTCGAGCTCCTCGACGCGGTCCTGCAGCCGAGCCGTGATCTCGCCCATCCGGTAGGTGTCGATGCGGACGCCGGCGTCTTCCATGTCCGCGAGCACGGGGCTGAGCGGGAGCTCGATCGTCTCGTAGAGCTCGAGGTTCCCGCGCTCGAGCAGCCGCGCGCGCATCTGGGCGATGAGCCGCGGGGGCAGCGCGGCGCGACGGAGCAGCGCGGTCGTCTCCTCGTCGGCCTCCGGCGAGGGCCTGACTTCGACCCCGTACTCGGCCGCGAGATCGTCGAGCTCGTAGGACGCCCGCCCGGGCTCGATCAGGTAAGAGGCCAGGAGCGTGTCGTCGCGAGCCGTGACCCGAAGCGTCTTGGCGTCGTGCACGACGAAATCGACGCCTTGTAACAGACTGTTACTTGGCCTGGGGAAAACGGCGACCTCGCCGTTTCGCGCTAGAGCAGCCCTTTCGCCCTCCGCGGCGTACCCCTCCGCGCCTTGTAACAGACTGTT
>JBKOVL010000308.1:0-5961 GCA_046723895.1 Actinomycetota bacterium
GAGCCGAGGCCTCTCAGGACAGCGGCGGGCGGCGGCCGCGCCACGGGCGCGCCTGCTCGAGCTGCGCGGAGACCCGGATGAGCGTCGCCTCGTCGACTGGGCCCCCGATGAGCTGGACGCCGATCGGCAGGCCGTCGTCGCTCCAGAAGAGCGGCACCGAGACCGCGGGCAGGCCGGTGACGTTCGCAACCTGCGTGAACGGGGTGAACTGCCACGCTTTGGCGAAGTTTCCCCAGGGGTCGGCGTCGTCCATCAGCGCGCCGACCGGCGGGGGCGGCTGGGCCAGCGTCGGCGTCAGCACGAGGTCGTACCCCTCCCAGAAGGCGACGATCGGCCGGGCCCACGCGCGAAGGTCCTGCGTGGCGGTCACGTAGTCGATCGCCTTCATCTCGTCGCCGGCGTCGAGCAGGACCTGGTTCATCGGCTCGAAGAGCTCCCTCGGCTTGCCGCGCAGCCCGGGGATGACCTTCCAGACGGTCATGAAGAGGTCGATCAGCTTCCCGTCCGCCCACGGCGGGGTCGCAGCCTCGACCGAGTGGCCGAGCTCGGTCAGCAGCGCAGCCGCGTCCTCTGCGGCGGTGACGCAGTCCGGTCCGACCGGCGCGTCGATCGGCGGAGACGTCGTCAGCGCGATCCGCAGCCGGCCCGGCTCGGCGCCGACCTCTTCGGCGAACGGCCGCGCCGGAGGAGGCGCCCACCACGGGTCGCCCGGCTCGTAGCCCGACATGACGTCGAGCAGCGCGGCCGCGTCCCGCACGGTGCGGGCAAGCGGGCCGCTGGTCGAGAAGCCCTCGTGCCCCCCGTATGGCGCCAGCGACACGCGGCCGCGCGCCGGCTTGATCCCGAAGACGCCGCAGCACGAGGCGGGGATGCGAATCGAGCCGCCGCCGTCCGTGCCGTGGGAAGCGGGCGCGAGCCCGGCGGCAACCGCCACCGCCGCGCCGCCGCTCGAGCCACCCGGCGTGCGCGTCGTGTCCCAGGGATTCCGGCACACGCCGTTCAGCTGAGACTCGGTCACTGCCGTGATGCCCAGCTCCGGCGTGTTGGTCTTGCCGATCACGACGAGCCCCGCCTCCTTCAGGCGGCAGACGACGGCGACATCGAAGTCCGGGACGTAGTCGGCGTAGGCGCGGGACGAGAAGGTCGTGCGGATCCCGGCGGTCTCCTGTAGGTCCTTGATCGGGAGCGGGACGCCGCGGAACGGACCGTCCGGAAGCTCGCCCGCCGCCGCGGCGAGTGCCTCCTCCCCGCAAACCGTCACGAACGCGTTCAGCTCCGGGTCGAGCCGCTCGATCCGCTCGAGGTAGGACTGCACGAGCTCGACCGAGGTCACCTCGCCCCGGCGGACGAGCTCCGCCTGTTCGGTGGCGCTCAGGAAGGCGAGCTCGTCCATTCGCTCCGCTTCTCGATCTCGATCGCGATCACCGGGCCGGCGGGCGGCTGCTCGCGGTACTGCGGGTATTTGGCGGCGAGCAGATCCATGGCACGAGGATCCTCCACGATCCGCGCCTGCCCGCGAAGCCGCACCCACCAGAGCTTCGACCAGTCGTCGTCGTAGTGGTCGATCAGCACCTCGACCCGCGGGTTCGCCTCGATGTTCTCGAGCCTCTGCAGCCGCCGCGTCCTCTTCGGCTTCTCGTCGACCGCCGTGTACAGCGTGTCGCCGTCGACGACGAAGCAGATCGGAACGACGTGCGGACGGCCCTCGCGGTCGACCGTCGCGAGCCGCGCGACTAACGCGTCCTCAGGCCGCAACAAGGCGATCTCAATTTAGGCAGCTTGCGCGCCGGGCCGGATCAGCGTCGCCGGCCGCCGCAGGCGCGAGGTGTCGACGGGCGGGTTGAGCGGCTCGGCGAGCGGGGGCGCCCCGAACGACGCCGCGACGCGGTCGGCCGGCGGCGTCCCGTAGAGCGTCGTCCGCTGACGCGGAACACGGCCGGCCGCCCGGATCGCCTCCTCCATCCGCTCGGGTGGGAGCTCCTGGCCGTGGCTCGCGCCTGCGGCGCGCGAGATCGACTCGTTCATCAGCGTCCCGCCGAGGTCGTTGCAGCCGGCCCGCAGCGCCGCGGTGGCGCCGTCCACCCCGAGCTTCACCCACGAAGCCTGGACGTTGGTGATGTGCGGATGGAGCGCGAGCCGGGCGACGGCGTGCACCAGCAGCGCCTCGCGGAAGGTGGGTCCGGAACGCGAGCGGCCCTTGAGGTAGATCGGCGCCTCCATGTGCACGAACGGCAGCGGCACGAGCTCTGTGAAGCCCCCGGTGCGCGCCTGCAGCTCGCGCACGCGGAGGAGATGCCGCGCCCAGCTGCGCGGTGTGTCGACGTGACCGAACATGATCGTCGCCGTCGAGCGGAGGCCGGCTTCGTGGGCGATCTCGTGCACCTCGAGCCACTGCCCTGTCGTCACCTTGTCCGGGCAGAGGACGCGGCGCACCTCGTCGTCGAGGATCTCCGCCGCCGTCCCCGGGAGCGACGCCAGCCCCACGTCGCGCAGCCGCCCGAGGTACTCGTCGAGCGGCACGCCGAGGGTCGCGGCGCCCTGCCAGACCTCGAGCGCCGAGAACGCGTGCACGTGCAGGTCGGGCAGCTCGCGCCTGATTGCCTCGCAGACCTCGACGTAGTAATCGCCGTCGAAGCCTGGATGGATCCCGCCCTGGAGGCAGATCTCGACCGCACCCCGCTCCCACGCCTCGTGCGCCCGACGGAGGATCTCCTCCGTCGGGACGACATACGCCGGGCCGCGCAGGTTCTCCGCGAGCTTCCCCTTCGAGAAGGCGCAGAAGCCGCACCTGAAGTAACAGACGTTCGTGTAGTTGACGTTGCGCGTGACGACGTAGGTGACCTCGTCGCCGTTCACCTCCCGCCTCAGCCGGTCGGCAGCGGCGAAGACGCGCTGGAGCTCGTGTCCCCGGGCGGCGAAGAGCCGCACGACCTCGTCCTCGCCGAGCTCGACCGCGGTGTCGACCGGGAGGGCGTTCCGCGGCGTGAACGGCGCCGGCGTCTGCGCGCCGGCGAACCAGCCGTCCTCGCGCGCGAGGCCCTCGGCGTCGGACGAGCGGAGCGCCTGCGTCAGGACGCGCGGGCCGAGCCAGAGGCCGGAGACGAACTCCGGGTAGACCGGCAGCCGCGCAGCCAGCGCGAGCCCGCGTGCCTCGGTCGCCGCGCGCAGCCGCTCGATCTCCGGCCAGGGCGCCTCCGGGTTGACGTGGTCGATCGTCACCGGCGAGACACCGCCCCAGTCGTCGATCCCGGCATCCAGAAGTCGGGGAAACTCGTCGTAGCTCAGGTTCGGCGGGCACTGGACGTGGACGTCCGCGGGCAGCACGAGCCGCGCGACCGCCGCCGTCCAGAGCAGCTCGTCGAGCGAGGGCTCCGGGTGCGACGCCATCTTGGTCAGCGGCTTTGCCCGGAAGTTCTGGACGATCACCTCCTGGATATGGCCGTGCTCGCGGTGCAGCGCGGCGATCGCCGCCAGCGCCTCGATCCGCTCCGCCCGCGTCTCCCCGATCCCGATCAGGATCCCGGTCGTGAACGGCACGCGAAGCTCGCCGGCGAGGCGGATCGTCTCCAGCCGGGCGGCGGGCCGCTTGTCCGGAGAGCCGAAATGCGGGCCGCCGCGCTCCGACAGCCGGTCGGAGAGGGTCTCGAGCATGATCCCCTGCGACGCGGTCACCTCGCGCAGCGCGGCCAGCTCGTCCAGTGTCATCACCCCCGGGTTCGCGTGCGGCAGCAACCCGGTCTCCTCGAGCACGAGCGCGCACATGCGGACGAGGTACTCGATCGTCGTCTCGCAGCCGAGCGCCCCGAGCTCCTCGCGCGCAACGCGGTAGCGCCGCTCCGGCTTGTCGCCCAGCGTGAAGAGCGCCTCCTTGCAGCCCGCGGCGGCGCCGGCGCGCGCGATCTCGAGCACCTCCTCCGCGGTCAGGTACGCGCGCTGGCCGCGGCGCGGCGGCCGGGCGAACGTGCAGTAGTGGCAGACGTCCCGGCAGAGCTTCGTCAGCGGGATGAAGACCTTCGGCGAGTAGGTGACCACAGGGCTTCGCCGCATGGCCCGGGCCTCGGAGAGGAGCTCTTCGAGGGGCCGGTCGAGCATGCGGTGAGCATATGCGGCGGATGTAGGGTCATGGCGTGGACGTCCACGTCCTGGTCCCGCTGAAGGCGCTCGACCGAGCGAAGAGCCGGCTCGCGGAGGCGCTGAACCCGCAGGAGCGTACGGAGCTGATGCTGACGCTGCTCGAGCACGTCGTCGGCGAGGTCCACGAGGCGGGAATCGAGCGCGTCACCGTGGTCACGGCCGAGCCGCTCGAGGGCTACGCGGTCTGGAACGACCGGGGCCTCGACTGGAACGACGCGCTCGCGGCGGCGATCGACGAGCTGGTGACCGAGCCGCTCGTCGCGATCGTCTCCGCCGACCTGCCCTCGCTGCAGGCCGAGGAGGTCGAGGAGCTGCTCGCCGCGACGCCCGAGCGCGGGATCGCGATCGCGCGTGCGCTCGACGGCGGCACGAACGCGGTCTCGATGCGCCCGCCGGGGCTCGTCCGCACGCACTTCGGCGAGCTCGGCAGCGCTGCGGTCCACGCCTCGCTCGACGTCGACCACGTCGTGCTGGACGTCCCGGGTCTCGCCTTCGACGTCGACACGCCCGAGGATCTCGCCCGCATGCAGGCCGCATGTCTCTGAAACTGGGCTACAAGGCCTCGGCCGAGCAGTTCCCGCCCCGCGAGCTGCTCGAGTACGCGGTCGAGGCGGAGCGCCGGGGGCTCGAGATCATCGCGGTCTCCGACCACTTCCAGCCCTTTCGGCATACGGGCGGCCACGGCCCGGCCGCGCTCCCCTGGCTCGGCGCGGTCGGGGAGCGGACCGAATGGGCACTCCTGGGCACGAGCGTGCTGACGCCGACGATGCGCTACCACCCGTCGATCATCGCCCAGGCCTTCGGGACGCTCGCGCTGCTCAACCCGGGCCGCGTCTTCCTCGGCGTCGGCACGGGCGAGTCGCTGAACGAGACGCCGGCGACCGGGGCCGCGTGGCCTGGTGCGAAGGAGCGCCGGCTCCGGCTGGCGGAGGCGATCGACCTGATGCGGCGCCTGTGGAGCGAGGAGCGCGTCACGTATGAGGGCGAGTACTACCGGACGCGCCACGCGACGATCTACGACCGGCCCGAGGAGCCGGTGCCGGTCTACGTCGCCGCCTCGGGGCCGCTCGCGGCGAAGCTGGCGGGCGGCGTCGGTGACGGGTTCATCGTCACGAGCGGCAAGGACTCGGCACTCTACGAGGAGCTGAATGCCGCGATGGAGGAGGGCGCGCGGGCGGCCGGGCGGGATCCCGCCTCGATCGTCCGGATGATCGAGATCAAGGTCTCCTACGACCACGACCTCGACTTCGCACGAGTCGCGACCGAGTACTGGGCGCCGCTCGCGCTCTCGCCGGAGCAGAAGCGCGACGTCGAGGACCCGATCGAGCTCGAGCGACTCGCCGATGCCGATCCGAGCATCGCGCAGCGACGCTTCATCGTCTCCGACGACCCCGACGACGTGGTCGACAAGATCGGCCACTACGTCGCGCTCGGCTTCGACCACCTCGTCTTCCACGCCCCCGGCGACGACCAGCGGCGGTTCCTCGATCAGTTCTGCGCCGACGTCGTCCCGCTGCTGCGCGAGCGCTTCGGCGTCGCGACGACGCGGCACGAGGCGTGATCGTCGAGGCAGTCGCGCGTCTCGCAGACAATCCTGGATGCGCGGACGCCGTCGACGGCAGCCTCGAGCAGGCCGCACCACATGCCCCGATCGACCTCGGCGAGCTCGGGCTGGGCGACCACGAGCGGCCGCAGCGGGCACGTCGGAGTCGAGATCACGACCGTGTCTTCGGCGACCTCTTCGACGCTCGCCTGAAAGCCGAGCCGTCCCAGCGCGTCGCAGACCTGCTCGACTCCTCGGGACGGGTCGCTCGCCGGCGCGAGCTC
>JBKOVL010000302.1:0-17185 GCA_046723895.1 Actinomycetota bacterium
GTGCTACCAATTCGGAGTTCTCGGGTCTCGAGGAGGGTCTAAATCGTGCGTCGCCGTCGGGTTCTCGCTGTCGTGCTTCCGATCGGGATCGGAGTCGCCGTCGCGCTGTTCCTCGGCACGCACCGCGAGGCAGGAGCAGGCGCGTTCGCTGCCGCAAAAGACGGGCCTCAGGGCGAGATCAAGCACGACAAGTCTCCGCCGCTGAAGACGATTCCGCCGAAGCACAAGCCCAAGGACAAGTTCATCCGGGACGAGTTCGACTTCCCGAACCGGATCGGGAGCGGAGGGGCCGATCCGGTCGTCCAGACCAAGCCCACGGCTTCGGCCGCGCCGGTCGCCGAAGCGGGGTGGCGGGGGATGTCGGCGAACGGCTCGCTGCCCCCGGATCCGAACGCAGCTGCCGGCCCGAGCCACATCGTCGAGATCGTCAATCAGGGTTTCCAGGTCTTCTCGAAGACGGGCGCCTCGCTGTACGGGCCCGCGGACACAAACACGATCTGGACCGGCTTCGGCGGCGGTTGCGAGACCGAGAACGACGGTGACGCGACCGTGGCCTACGACCGGCTCGCCGACCGTTGGGTGATCCAGCAGTTCTCGCTCGAGCCCTACCTCTACGGCACCGGGGAATACCTCGAGTGCGTGGCCGTCTCGGCGACGTCCAATCCGACGGGCGCCTGGTACCGGTACGCCTTCGACGGCTTCGGCGACGACCTTCCCGACTATCCGAAACTCGGAGTCTGGCCGGACGCCTACTACGCGACGTTCAACCTGGTCGCAGGCGCCCTCAGCTTCACCGGTCCCGAGGTCTGTGCGTACGACCGCGCGCAGATGCTGCTCGGGCAGACGGCGACGCAGCAGTGCCAGAGCGTCAGCGACGCGAACCTCAACGGCCTGCTGCCCTCGGACGTCGACGGCTCGACCGCCCCGCCGAGCGGGGCGCCGAACTACCTGCTCGGCCTCTACGTGCCCGACCCGAGCACCGGGATTGCTCCCGGCCTGCAGGAGTACAAGTTCCATGTCGACTGGACGACGCCCGCCAACACGACCCTGAGCGGCCCGACGACGGTCGCGGGCGTGCCCGCCTTCAGCCTGGCCTGTGGCGGGAGCAACTGCATTCCGCAGGCGAACACGACCCAGAAGCTCGACTCGCTCGGCGACCGGCTCATGTACCGCCTCGCCTACCGGAACTTCGGCGACCACGAGGCGCTCGTCGTGACGCACAGCGTCAAAGCAGGCAGCGTCACGGGTGTCCGCTGGTACGAGATCCGAAATCCGGACACCGCGCCCTTCGTGTTCCAGTCCGGCACCTACGCTCCCGCCGGCTCCACGTTCCGCTGGATGGGCAGCGCGGCGATGGACAAGAACGGCGACATCGCCCTCGGCTACAGCGTCTCGAGCAGCTCGACATTCCCGGGCATCGGCTACACGGGCAGGCTCGCGGGCGACCCGCTCGGGACGATGACCCAGGGCGAGAACACCCTCAAGGCCGGAGCCGGATCCCAGAAGTCCGACAGCTCCTGCGACGCGGTCCATTGTGCCCTCCGCTGGGGCGACTACTCGAGCATGAGCATCGACCCGGCCGACGACTGCACCTTCTGGTACACGAACGAGTACCTGCCGGGCAGCGGCAGCTTCAACTGGACGACCTGGATCGGCTCTTTCCAGCTGCCGGGCTGCGGCAACAGCGGCGGCGGGGGCGGCGGTGGCGGCACGGACGACTTCTCGATCGGCGCCAGCCCGACCAGCGTCACGCTCCAGCGGGGGAGGAGCACGAACGTGACGATTAGCACGACCCTGACGAGCGGCTCTCCGCAGGCGGTTGCGCTGTCGGCGAGCGGCAAGCCCTCGCGCTCGACGATCACCTTCAAGCCGACGACGGTCACAGCCGGTGGCACGCCCTCGGCCTCGAAGATGAAGATCGCCGTCGGGTCGAAGACGCCCAAGGGGGCCTACACGATCGCGGTGACGGGTACGGGCGCGAGCCTCACGCACACGACCGCGGTCAGCCTGACAGTCGTCGGCGCCGGCAAGTCGAAGGGGTAGGAGCCCGTCTCGGGCACAGCGCGGCCCCGCGAGCTCGGGTCGTGCACCAGGGTTCGTCACCACAGCGCCGTGCGGGTAGCGTTACGCGCGATGCGGCTCGAGGGGATCCACCACATCACCGCGGTCGCCGCCGACGCGCCGCAGAACGTCGAGTTCTATGCAGGGCTGCTCGGCCTGCGCCTGGTCAAGAAGTCGGTCAATCAGGACGATCCGACCGTCTACCACCTGTTCTACGCCGACGAGCAGGGCTCGTACGGCTCGGACCTGACCTTCTTCGAGTACCCGGGCGCGCGGCGCGGCCGGGCCGGAGCCGGGATGCCGTACCGCGTCGTCTGGCGCGTGGCGTCGGCCGATGCGCTCGACTTCTGGGCGCAGCGCCTCGGCGCGGTCGGAGTCGAATCCGAGCGCAGCGGGGGCCGGCTCCTCTTCCACGATCCCGAGGGGCTCCAGCTCGAGCTCGCCGTCGTCGAGACGGCCGACGCGCCGCTCATCGCCGACCACCCCGAGGTGCCCGGCGAGCTCGCCCTGCAGGGGTTCGACTCCGTCCGCGCGTATGCCGCCGATCCCGAGCAGAGCCGCAGCTTCCTCGAGGATGCGCTCGACTTCAGGTCGGCCGGTGACGACACCTGGGAGTCGCGCGGCGAGGAGCGAGGCTCGTTGTACGCCTACGACCGCACGGAGAGGCCGGGCCAGGGCGGCGCAGGCACGATCCACCACGTCGCCTGGGCCTCGCCGATGGACGAGCACGAGGCCTGGCGGCAGCGCGTGCTCGAGGGCGGCGCGCGGCCGACCCCCGTGATCGACCGCTACTACTTCCGCTCGATCTACTTCCGCGAGCCGAGCGGCGTGCTGTTCGAGATCGCGACCATCGGGCCGGGCTTCACAGTCGACGAGCCGGCCGAGCATCTCGGCGAGCGGCTCTCGCTCCCGCCCGACTACGAGCACCTGCGCGCACGGCTCGAACCGGTGCTGACGCCGTTGCCGAATCCACGGCAAGTCACGGCGTAGGGACAGGCCCCGCGGGCCTGTCCCTATCCCTGGAGAGAAACCGTGCGCCGGGCTCGGGGCCTGTCGCGCCGTTCTAGGCGACCGCCGGGACCGCCCAGGCCTCCGCCTCGGACTGGTAGATGGCCTCGTAGCCGAGCAGCCGGCCGAGCGGAGCACCGAGCGCGAGGCCGGCGGCCTGCATCCAGGCGGGCGGGAACGGGAGGCGAACCGTGTCGAAGTGCGCCTTCGCGATCACGGCCAGCCGGAGCGGGTTCGGCATGCCCTTGCGGCTCGTCTTCCCGTCGGCCGCGAGCGCGAACATCGTCTCGAGCAGCGACTCGAACTGCAGTGCCGGCCGCACCTCGCAGGAGAACCGGACCGGCTCGTCGCCCGCGTTCCAGAACTTGTGCGCCGTGCCGGCCTCGACGACGGCGACCTCGCCGGGCCCGAGCGTCAGCTTCTTCCCGCCCACCTTCAGGCCGAGCGCGCCCTCTGCGGAGCGCCTCGTACACGTACTCGTCCATGTCGAACGTGGTCAGCATCACGACCTTGGACTCGGAGCCGTCGCCGCCGAGGAGCTGCCGCGTCGCCTCGATCCCGTCCATCTCCGGCATGCGGACGTCCATTAGGACGACGTCGGGCGCGAGGCTGCGGGCCCGGGCGACCGCCTCGAGTCCGTCGGACGCCTCGCCGACGACCTCGAGGTCGGACTCGGCCTCGAGGATCATGCGAAAGCCCGTCCGCACGAGCGCCTGGTCGTCGACGATCAGGACACGCACGGTTGCTTCCGCCGAGGTGGGCTGTTCAGCGGCGAGCCGGTCCTGGCGGTCGGCGAGGTGGACGGCGGTCTCACCCGTCTGTGTGCGCAGCGGCGGGAAGTCGGTCTGGAGTCGCTCGATCGCGAGCTGGTAGATCCGGACGGGCCGGTCGAAGTCCTTCAGCATGTGGTCGCCAAGGTCCTGCAGCGCGAGCCCGTCCAGCTCGTGCTCCTCGTCCTCGATCAGGGAGCGGGTCGTCTCCGAGATCAGCACCTGGCTGGGTGGTCGAGCGGACGTTTGCCTGGCTGCACAACCGACGCCGACTCCTCATCCGCACCGACCGTCGCGACGACATCCACGAAGGCTTCCTCGCGCTCGCGTGTTGCCTCATCTGCTGGCAGCACCTCGACCGCTCACTCCGTCAGCCCGCCTGTGAGCCCTGCTGCCAAACACCAATCACATTCCCGGCCGGGTCGCGGAAGGTCGCCACCCGCAAGTCGCCCTCCGGATAGGGCGGTGTCACAACCTCCCCGCCCTGAGCGACGACCTTCTCCAGCGTCTCATCGACGTGCTCGACGAACACATACGGCAGGACCCCCGCGTCTCCGGCAACCGGCACGTCGGCCATGAAATGACCGATGACGTGGCCCGATCCATCCTCGAAGCTCGGATCGTCGCGATCGGCGTCCACCTTCCAGCCGAACACGCCCTCGTAGAAGGCCGCTGAGCGGCGCGGCTCCGTGGCAGGAACCCGCAGATAAGAGATCCCACCGCGCCGGAAGACCCGCGGCTCTGCCTCAGCACCAGAACCCACCACGCCATTATCGGCAGACGCGCCATCCCGTGCACGCACCGCGGCGTCACCTCACGACGCACCGGGCGCCCGCGCCCCGACCGGCTCGCCGCTCATTACGTTAGGACCTCTTAGCGGGCGCCTCGCTACGCGGGTCTACTCGTGATGTGCACGCGCGTCGCGTCGTCCTCGCTGCAGTCGTCGCGGAGCGCGATCTGCCCCCGTACGGCCTGATCCCTCGTACGAGGCGCGGGGAGCGTAGACGACCAATTCCGGCCGGTGCGGCATACAGTTCGGAGGTGGCGCATCTGCTCGCGTTCCTCGGCATCTCGGCCCTCGTGATCGTCACCCCCGGCCAGGACACCGCCCTGACGATCCGGAACTCGCTTGCGGCCGGCCGGCGCGGCGGCGTCTCTACCGCGGTCGGCGTCGCGAGCGGGCAGGCGCTTTGGGCGATCTCGGCCGCGGCCGGCGTGACCGCGCTCCTCCGCGCCTCGGAGCCTGCTTTCCTCGCCCTCCGGCTCGCGGGCAGCGTCTACCTCGTCTACCTCGGCGTGCAGGCTCTTCGTGCGGCCGTTCGCCGCGCGCACCCGGTCGATCTCGCCCCGCAGCCGCGTCGCGTCCGCGCCCTCCGGCAGGGCGTGATCAGCAACCTCGGCAATCCGAAGATGGCCGTCTTCTTCACGAGCCTGCTGCCGCAGTTCGGCTCCTCGTTCCCGGCTCTGTTCGCGCTCGGCGTTGTCTTTTGCGCGATGACTCTCGTCTGGCTGAGCGGCTACGCGCTCGTCGTCGCGAAGGCCGGCGACGTGCTTCGCCGCTCGCGTGTGCGCCGCGTGCTCGACGGGCTCACCGGCGCGGTGCTGGTCGGGCTCGGCCTGCGATTGGCGACCGAGCGCTAGGGGTATCCGTCCTCTCGATGGAGACCGCAGTAAGTGAGCTACGGGGCACAGAGGACTACGCAGTCGAGACTCCCGACGGCTCGATCGGCCGAGTCGAGGAGATCTGGCTCGGCCCGGGCGGCAACCCGCGCGCGCTCGCCCTGCGGACGAGCGACGGCGGACATGCCCTCCTCTTCGACGAGGATGTAGTCACCGTCGACCGTGAGCACCGCTGGGTCGTCGTCGGCGAGCATCCCACGCTGCTCGAGCTCGCCCCTCCGGAGCTCGTGCCAGACGACGGACGGGTCGCGGCGCGCTGGGAGACGACCGGTGCGCTCGTCCATCCGGAGCCGACGATGCGCCTGGCCGGCTTCCGGGCGGCCGTCCAGCGGCACGCCCCGCACATCGCCGGCCGGCCACTCTGGCAGCTGGTCGCGATCCTCTACGGCGCCGTCACGCTGATTGTCGTGTTCGGCGTCGGGCTCGTCTTCCTTGTCTCCTGGATCGTTTCCGGCGCGCCCTATTGAGGTCGGCCGGTCCCACCGGCGCTCGACCGCTTCGACCGGCACTCTTCCGTTAGCTCTTCGCCGAGGCGGGTACACGCGGTGCGAGGAGGTGAATCGCATGGCAACGACCAAGCAGGTGCAGGCCGCGAAGCGGAACGTGAAGAAGGCGCAGACTGCGGCGACGCGCAAGCGGACGATCGCCAACCTGCCCGAGACGACCCGCCGGAGCCTTGTCCAGCAGGCGCAGAAGGGACGGCGCCGCGGCGGCGCGGCCGGTCACGCGCTCGAGGACCGGAGTCGCGAGCAGCTGTACGAGCTCGCGAAGAAGAGGAACATTCCGGGCCGCTCGAAGATGGGCAAGTGGGAGCTGATCAAGGCGCTCCGCAAGCGCTGAGGCTCACTCGCGCGGGTCGCCGCGGTCGACGTTCCAGTAGCGCCCGACCGTCGGCAGCCAGACGCCTTCGGCGTGCGACAGGAGGGCGAAGCGGGCGATCGTCCGCTGCCCGCCTTCGTGGTCGCCGTACAGGACGTCGAGCGTCAGCGGCTTGCCCTCCTCGATCGCCGCCTTCGCCTCGGCGAAGGCGGGATCCGACGGATCGCGGAAGGCGCCCTGCCAGAACCCGACGTCGCGAGCCGGAACGTAGATATCGCGCGTCAACCGCGTGAACGAATCGAGTGCGGTCGGCCCGTGGTCGGCCCCGAGGAGCCGCTCGGGATAGAGGCGCCATCCGTGCAGGACGGCGACTCCTGCGCCGGCATTCCGCAACGAGATCACCATCAGGATCGCGTCGTCGTCGATCTCGAAGGAGGCGCGCCCGCCGTCGACCCTGACGTACCTCTGGTCGGCGAAGAAGATTTTCTGCATCGGGTCGTCGAACCGCGAGGGGACGAGCAGGGGGCGCAGCCCGGCGAGCAGCGTCCGCTCGGCGACCCGCGCGGCCCGGTTGGCCGAGCGCACGGACGCGAAGGTCGCCATCGCGAGCACGAGGGTCCCGACCGCGGTTGCGAGCGCAGAGATAATGACCCAGTCGGTTGCGACGATCATTGGGCTTCCAACTTGGCGATGTTCGCGCGCTCGTCCTCGTCCGGCTCCTCAACGGAGAGCCAGGCGTCGACGATCGCTCGTGCCGTCTCGGGCGTCGTCCGCTTCAGGCTCATCACCAGGACATTGGCGTCGTTCCAGCGCCGCGCGCCCTCGGCGATCCACGGGTCCCACACAAGCGCGGCGCGGACGCCCGGCACCTTGTTCGCGGCCATCGATGTCCCCGTCCCGGTCCAGCAGAAGAGCAGGCCCTGGTCGGCCTCTCCGACCGCGACTGCTCGCGCCACGTGCCGCGCGACGTCGGGCCACTGGTCGCGGTCGAGCAGCTCGACCTCGTGGCCGTGTGCGCGCAGCTCGTCCACGGCGGCGTCGAGCGCCTCGCCCTCGTCGTCTGAGCCGACCACGAACTTCACGCCTACACCCTAGAAAAGCGCTGCGCGGCCCGGCGGCCGCGCAGCGAGGCTGGGAGAGGCTCCTCCGAAGCCGCCCCGACCCTGCCCGCGGCGGAACGGTGATACAACTGCGGGGCGTGCACGCGATCCGCACCTTCTTCCGTCCAATCGAGCGCGCCGTGCTCGGCGCGCTGATGACCCTCGTCGCGGTCGTGCTGGAGCGGCGGCTACGGGCACGGCAGCGGTAGTCATCGTCGTCTGCGCAGGTCGCCGACGAGCGCGAGCCCGGCAATGGCGGCAGCGACGCCGAGCGTGACGGGAACCCAGGTCTCGATCGAGCCGGCTGCTGCAGCGAGCACGGCCGCGAGCAGCGCTGCTCCGCCCGAGAACGCAAGGGCGATGCGCCTCCCGGCGCGGCGGATCGCGTCCTCGAGCGCCTTGCTGTCGCGGAGCTCGATCTGCAGGCCCCGCCCCGGCCGCGCCCCGGTCACGCGCTCGACCCCCTCGAGCAGGCGTGAGGCTCGCAGCCTGAGCTTCTGCAACTCGTAGACGGTCCGCTGGAGATCGAGCGCGCCGCGAAGGCTGTCGCGGACGCCGCGGAACATGAACGGGCCGACGGCGGCGAAGGGATCGAGCCCGGGATCCAGTTCCGAGACCGCGAGCTGCATCTGGCCGAACGCCTTGCCGGTCATCGCGAGCGACGCCGGAAGGCGGACATTGTGCCGGGTGGCGATCTCGATCATCTCGTCGAGCATCGGGCCGAGCTCGATCTCCGCAAACGAGCCGATGCGGTAGCGCTCGGTCCACGCCTTGAGGTCGCGGCGCAATGCGTCGATGTCGACGTCCCCGCGGGCCTCGCCCATCATCAGCAGTACGTCCGTGAGGAAGTCGGCATCCTCGCGCCAGAACGCGAGCAGGAGCAGCAGCAGGAGCTCACGCGACTCGCCTTCGAGCGTCCCCGTCATGCCTAGGTCGAGCAGGTGGATCTGGTCGTTCGCCCAGAGCAGATTCCCCGGGTGCGGGTCGGCGTGGAAGAAGCCCTCGCGCAGCACCTGCCGGTAGAAAGCCTCGAGCATCTGGCGCGCGGCCTCCTGCCTCGCCTCGCCCGGCGGCGCCTCCCGGAGCGGGACGCCGACGACCTCGTCCATCACCAGCAGCCGACCCGTGGACAGCCTCGTGTGGACGTAGGGGACGGAGAGGCGGGAGTAGCGCGCGAGCACCTCGCGCATCCGCTCGATGTTGGCCGCCTCCTCGCGGAAGTCGAGCTCGCGGCGGAGCGAAGACGAGAGGTGCTCGACCACGGCGGGGATGTCGACGAGCCCCTGAAGCGCCTCGCGTCCTTCGGCCTTCTCCGCGAAGAGCGCGAGCAGGCCGAGGTCGCGCTCGATCTCCTGGGCTGCGCCGGGTCGCTGCACCTTGACGACGACGCGCTGTCCGCCGTCGAGTCGCGCGCGGTGCACCTGCCCGATCGTCCCGGCCGCGAGCGGCTCGGGCTCGACGTGCTCGAACACGTCCTCCCACGGGACGCCGAGCTCCTGCTCCATCACCTGGACGACCTCGGCCTCGGTCAGCGGCGGGACACTGTCCTGCAGGCTCGCGAGCTCGGCGACGACCTCCGGCGGGACGAGGTCGGGCCTGGTCGAGAGGATCTGGCCGAGCTTCGCGAAGGTCGGCCCGAGCTCCTCGAGCGCCGCCCGCAGCCGCGCCGGCCGGTTCTCGCCACGATCGAGCCGGTCGCGCAGGCCGTGTTTGGCGACCACTGCCGCGATCCGCGCCGTCCGGGCGGTCAGGTGCCCGCCCGCGAGCTCGGTCACCGCTTCCTCCAGGGCAGGCGGAAGCCCTCGGGCTGTGAGGTCTCCACGATCACGACCGTACAGCGTGCGTTGTGCGAGACGCGATTCGGTATGTTGCCGAGCAGGAACTCGCGCCGCCCGCTCATTCCGACATTGCCGACGACGATGACGTCGACGTCCTCGGCCTCGGCGGCCGCGATGATCGACGCGGCCGGGTCCTCCTCCGAGTCGACCCGGTAGCGCGCCCCGGGCGCATGCTCGGCGACGTAGCGCTCGAGGTCCTGTTCCGCGCCGCCGGCCTGGAGGACGATCAGCTCGGCCCCGTACCGCTGCGCCATGTCGACTGCCCAGCGCACCGCCCTGGTGGCGGTCTCCGACCGGTCGGTGCCGACGAGGATGCGCTGGACGTTCACAGCGGGAGCTCCTGGAGCGCCCACAGGATCGCCTCGGAGAAGGTGGGGAAGGGCTGGATCACGTCCAGCAGGACTTCTACCGGCACCTCGGCCCGGATCGCGAGCGTCAGCTGCTGGCACCACTCGCCGGCTTCCGGCCCGACGGCGACCGCGCCGACCAGCACGCGCCGCTCCGGGTCGGCCGCGATCTTGACGAAGCCGTGGCGCTTCGGCCGCTCGTACGTCGAGGAGCGCGATGTGTTCTCGACGTCGTGGCTCCCATAGACGAGACCCTCGCCCTCAGTGCGGCCGACGGTCGCAACCTGCGGGTCGGTGAACGCGACCGCGGGAATCGCGCGGTAGTCGGCCGTACGCTCCCGGCCGGCGACGTTCGACGCCGCGACACGCGCCTGGTACTTGCCGACGTGGGTGAAGAGTGCCTTCCCCGTCACGTCGCCGAGCGCGTAGACGTTCTCGGCGGCGCGCAGGTATTCGTCGACCTCGATCCCGCTCGGCGAGACCCCGACGCCGAGCTGCTCGAGCCCGAGTCCTTCGACGTTCGGCTTCCGGCCCGTCGCGACGAGCAGCCGTTCCGCAGTCAGCTCCTCGCCGCTCCGGAGCCGGATCCCCGTGTGAGACACCGGATGGTGTCCAACGCTCTCGACCTCATCCCCGAGGATGATCCGAATCCCCTCCGCCTCGAACGCCGCCTGCAACGCCTCTGCCGCGTCCCCGTCCACGCGGGGAAGCAGGCGCCCGCCGCGCTGCAGCATCGTCACCTCGGAGCCGAGCCGCCGGTAGAGCTGCGCGAGCTCGCACCCGGCGACGCCGCCGCCGATGACGACGATGCTCGCCGGCACCTGGTTGGATGAGGTCGCGTCCCTCGTCGACCAGGCCTCCGCCCCCTCCAGTCCGTCGATGGCCGGCGTGACCGAGGAGGATCCCGTCGCGACGACGAGCGTCTCGTACTCGAGCTCCTCACCACCCACCTCCGCCTCGACGACCCCCGGGCGCACGACGCGTCCTTCTCCGCGTACGAGCCTCACACGCTGACTGTCGAGCCACTCGACCTGCCCCGTGTCGTCCCAGTTCGAGGTGACCCAGTCCCGCCACGCGAAGATCGCCTTCACGTCCAGCGGCCACGTGGTCAGCCCGGGCGTCCGCGCTGCGGCCGCGCTCAGCTCCGGCGTGCGCAGAAGGGTCTTCGACGGCATACACGCGAAGTAGCTGCACTCGCCGCCGACGAGCCGCGACTCGACGAGCGTGATCGGGACCTCGGGATCGAGCCGCCGGAGCGCACCGCAAAAGTGCTCGCCAGTCGAGCCTCCTCCCAGAACGACCACCCCGGCCATGAGGCGAGAGCTTACGGCGCAGTCGCCCACGTGTAGCGGTCTTCGTCGAGTGCAAATCGCCAGGATCCGCGAACAGGGCGCGCGGTTGCCCGTGCGCCCTGTTTCGGACTACAGGATCCCCAAGATGGCCTGAGCAGCCCGGGCCGGGGTGAGCGGAGCGACGGACTAGGCTCTTCGCATGCAGGCCGGCGCTGCCGCCGAGATCGTCTTCGACCACGTCACGAAGCGTTACCCCGGCCGGGAAGAGCCCGCGGTCGACGACCTCTCGCTGACGATTCCCGCCGGCGACATCTGCATCCTCGTCGGCCCGTCCGGTGCCGGGAAGACGACGGCGATGAAGATGGTCAATCGGCTGATCGAGTTCGACGAGGGCGACATTCGCATCGATGGGACGAGTGTCCGCGACCAGGACGTCACTGAGCTCCGCCGCGGCATCGGCTACGTGATCCAGCACGTCGGCCTCTTCCCGCACATGACGGTCGCCGATAACGTCGCGACCGTTCCGCGTCTGCTCGGCTGGTCGCGCGAGCGCCAGCGTGCCCGCACCGCCGAACTGCTCGAGCTCGTCGGCCTCGAGCCCGCCTACGGCAAGCGCTACCCCGCCCAGCTTTCCGGCGGCCAGCGCCAGCGCGTCGGCCTCGCCCGCGCGCTCGCCGCGGATCCGCCGCTGATGCTGATGGACGAGCCGTTCGGCGCGCTCGACCCGATCACGCGCGACCGTCTCCAACTCGAGTTCCTGCGTCTGCACGAGGAGGTACGGAAGACGGTGATCTTCGTCACGCACGACATCGACGAAGCGATCAAGCTGGGCGACCGGATCGCGATCATGCGTGAGGGGGGCATCCTCGCCCAGTACGACACGCCCGACCGGCTGCTCGCCCACCCCGCCGACGACTTCGTCGCGCGCTTCGTCGGCGCCGACCGAGGCCTCAAACGCCTCGCCCTGCGCCGCCTCGACGAGATCGAGCTCGAGCCGGTCGACGGGATCCCGCCGGACGCGCCGCGCGCACCGGGCTCGACGACCCTCCGCGACGCGCTCTCGGTGATGATGGCTGAAGGCGCCGACCCGCTGGTCGTCGTGGACGGCAACGGGACACCGATCGGGCTGCTCTCGGTTGCGCGGGTCGGCCGCGTCCTCTCCGAACTGTGAGTGAGATGGATCGTCACGTTCTCGGCACACTCGCGGCTCCCACGCGTGACAGGTTTCTCGCTAGGCTCGCAGCGGGTGGTGGGCCGGGGTGCCCCGAGGGGACGCCGCAGTGAGCGGCACCGGCATCGTCGGCCAGGGGCCGGTCATCCCGAACTTCGGCACAGGCTCGAAGTGTGAGGTCGAGAACCACCTCTTCTGCTGGGGCTGGGCGCAGGACCACTGGGGGGACACGCTCCAGCCGGCGCTCCTCGACCACCTGAAGCTGACGGTGATCGCGGTCAGCATCGGGTTTGTGCTCGCATTCGCGGCGGCGCTGCTCGCGCACCGGTTCCGCCCGCTCGACCAGCCGATCGGGCTCTTCTCCGACTTCCTCTACACGATCCCGAGCCTTGCGCTCTTCCAGCTGCTCGTTCCGATCACCGGTCTGACGGTGACGACGGTCGAGGTCGCGCTCGTCAGCTACACGCTGCTGATCCTCTATCGCAACATCCTCGAGGGGTTGCGCGGCGTCCCAGCCGATGTGAAGGAGGCAGCACACGGAATGGGCCTGACACCGCTCCAGACGCTGCTCCGCATCGACCTGCCGCTCGCCACGCCCGCGATCGTCGCCGGGCTCCGAATCGCCACCGTCTCGACGATCTCGATCGCGACCGTCGCCGCGTTCGTCCTCCCGGAGGGCCTGGGCTACCCGATCTTCACCGGGATCAAGCAGGACGAGTTCAAGACAGAGATCATCGCCGCCGGTGGGCTCGCGATCCTCCTCGCGCTCTCCGCCGATGCCGCGCTCGTGATCGCGCAGCGGGTGCTCACCCCCTGGAGGCGCGCGTGATCCTCGCCGACTCGTTCGACTGGGGCACATTCCCGGATGCGATCCGCTTCATCGGCGACAACCCAGGTCTTCTCTGGGACAAGTCGCTCCAACAGCTCGCTCTTTCGGCCGCGGCACTGGGCATCGCGGTCGCCGTCGCCCTGCCGATCGGCGTCGTCCTCGGCCACTATCACCGCGGCTCGTTCATCGCGATCAGCGTCGCGAACCTCGGGCGCGCGCTGCCGAGTCTCGTGTTGATCGCGTTTGGGATCCTCGTTCTCGGAATCGGGTTCTGGAACAACGCGGCCGCGCTGATCGTCTTGGCCGTGCCGCCGATCCTGACGAATGCCTACTTCGCAGTCGACCAGGTTGACGAAAACGTCGTCGAGGCAGCGCGGGGGATGGGGATGCGTGAGCGAGACGTGCTGCTGCGCGTCGAGCTCCCGCTTGCGCTGCCGCTGATCTTCGCGGGCGTCCGGATCGCCGCCGTCTTCGTGATTGCGACCGCGACGATCGCCGCGATCGCGGGCGGCGGCGGGCTGGGCGACATCATTGTCAACCAGGCGACCTACCGGCTCTCCGGCGTCGTCGCGGCGTCGCTCTGCGTCTCGTTCCTCGCATTTTCGGTCGCGTTTGCACTTGAAATTGCAAGGAAGGTTCTTACACGTTCATTCGTTTCGCAGGACTGACCGAGTAGGCTCCGGCCGTCCTCCCCTCCGGAAAGGAGCGAACGTGGTTCGTAAGCACGCTCGGCGGGCCGTCAAGGCCGCCTTTGCACTGGCGTTGGCCATCCCAATCGTCTTAGGCGGGACTGCGAACGCGAAGACCAACGCGACCCCGACGATCACCCCGACGATCACCCCGACGATCACAGTCGGGACGAAGAACTTCACGGAGGCCTACGTTCTCGGCCAGCTGTACAAGCAGGCACTCGAGGCGAAGGGCTTCAATGTTGCCTACAAAGAGAACATCGGCAGCTCGGAGTTGATCGACACCGCGCTGACCAGCGGGAAGATCAACTTCTATCCGGAGTACACCGGGATCATTGCCCTCAATCTTGCGCACGCGAAGTCGCCGAAGACGGCGGCCGGAACGTACGCGGCGGCGAGGGCGTTCGAAGAGAAGCGCGGCTTCACGCTCCTCAAGCAGACGCCGTTCTTCGACGCCGATTCGTTCGCTGTGCTGAAGAAGACGGCAGCGAAGTACGGCCTGAAGTCGATCTCGGATCTGAAGAAAGTGCCGAACCTGTCGTATGCCGGGTACCCCGAGTGCGACAAGCGGATCACCTGCCTGCTCGGCATGAAGCAGATCTATGGCTTGAAGAACGTCAAGTTCGTCCAGCTGGGGACGATCCCGGTCACGAAGCTCATCGACTCGGGAAAGGTCACCGGCGGCGACATCTTCACGACCGAGCCGGCATTCGCGACCGGCAAGTACGTGGCCTTGATCGACAGCAAGCACATCTTCGGGTTCCAGAACGTGGCTCCGGTGGTCTCGAAGAAGCTCGCCGCGCAGCTCGGGCCGAAGTTCACGAGTACGGTCAACGCCGTCAGCGCGAAGCTCACGAACCCGGCGATGATCGCGATGAACAAGGCTGTCGCCGTCGACAAGAAGACGCCGGCGGCCGTCGCAACGGCCTTCCTGAAGGCGAACGGCCTGGCCTAGCTCGACTCAGGGACAGGCACCGCCTGGTGCCTGTCCCTGCTTCCCTCGCGTCAGCGGGCCTGAACTGACGTATGCTCCGCGGCCGATGGTCGCCGACGGCTTCACGATCAAGCACCTGGACGAATTCGAGACGAACGGGCGCTGGTCGCTCGTGCGGCGCGGGCTCGACGTCGGCTCGTTCGGTCTGAATGTCGTACAGATCGAGCAGGGCTATTCGATTCCTGAGCACAACGAGGTCGAGCGACAGCAGGAAGAGGTCTTCATCGTCATGGAGGGCGATGCGGTGCTCGTGATAGACGGTGAGGATCACCCGGCGCCGAAGGGCACGTTCGCGCGCGTCGCGCCGTCGCTGATGCGCACCGTGCGAAACGACGGGGAGCAGCCGGTGCGGCTGCTGATCGTTTCCGCGCCGACGACCAGCGGCTACACCGACATGGGGTGGGCTTGACGTAGGCCTGCGGCGGGGCGATGATCTTCCCGCCGTCAGATGGATCCACAGCCGCGAACGTTGCGGCTTGCGGCGCCGCACATGCACGGCCCCGACGTGGCCGAAGTGCAACGCCTGCTCGGGGTGGACGCTGACGGCGAGTTCGGGCCCGTCACGGCGCGGGCAGTGGCCGGCTGGAAGCGCGCGCGGGGGGCGCGGTCTGCGTCCGGGGAGCTCGATCCACTCGAGCGGCGGCGGTTGCTCGGCGACGTGCTCCTCCGCGCGGTGCGGCTGATGGAACGCTGGGCGATCGCGCGCATCGGGGAGAACCCGGTCGGCTCAAACCGTGTGCCGGAGCTGGTCTCGCTCGCCGAGCGGCTCGAGGTTCGTCCCGAGTTCAGCAGCATGGGCTACCCGTGGTGCGCGTTCGCGGCGCTCCTTGCCGGCCTCGTCGCCGGTGGTCGCACCGCGGCGTTGGGGCTGCGGCGAAAGGCATTCAACCCCCTGTACGCGCCTGAGCTGCTGGCAGAGGCGAAGGCCCGGAAGTTCGGGCTGAAGCTCATTGACGCGGAGGACGCGTTCCGCGGCGACCTCGTCCTCTTCGACTGGGATCTCGCCGCCGGCGACCCCGCCGACCACGTCGCGCGGCTGGTCGCAGCGCCTGTGGACGGGCTGATCCGCACAGTCGACGGGAACTCCGGCGACCAGGGGCTCGTTGCGTTCCGTGAGCGCCCCCTTCACGAGGTTCGGGCCTTCGCGCGCGATTCCTGAGTGCCCATCGGGACGCGTGGTCGTCCCGGCGGGCACTCAAAAACAACGTGCTCCCTCAAGCGGGGGACACGTGGGGCTAAAGAGCCTGCGCGGGACCGCCGATAGCCCATTCTGTATGGATGCAGCCGAGCGCAGAGCGATCCTGTCGCGCTACATCGACTACTCCCGCCGATTCGACCAGGCTGCGGCGCGGCGGTCGAACGGCAGCGCCGAGGTTATCCCACTCCAGGCGCCGCCCGAGGAACTGGAGCAGGAGCCGACGGCCCGGGAGATCGAAGTCCTTCAGCTGATCTCGGAGGGCCACGTCAACCGTGAGATCGGCACGATGCTGTTCCTATCCGAAGAGACGGTCAAGAGCCACGTCAGGCACCTGCTGGCGAAGCTTCAGGCGCGGTCCAGAGCCCACGCCGTCGCCGTAGGTTTCCGGCGTGGGCTTCTGACCTAGGTGTAAGACCCAAGGAGGTTGGTCCTCGTGACCGGGGGTCGGTGGCCGAGGGCTGAGTGTCGTCGCTGATGGTTGTAGTGCCAGAGCCAGCCGTCAAGGGCGGCGGTGCGTTCTGCGCTTGAGCGGTAGATGACGCCGTAGGCCCAGCTGTTGAGCAGGGTGCGGACGAAGCGTTCGGCTTTGCCGTTCGTCTGAGGGCGGTACGGACGCGTGCGCAGGTGTCGAATGCCGAGCGTGCGGCAGGCGACCGCGTGGATGACGGCTCGGTAGGCGGAGCCGTTGTCGGTCAGCACGCGTTCCACCTGGATGCCGTAGCGAGCGAAGAAGGCGAGGGCGCGGCGGAGGAAGCCGACCGCGGTGGTCGCTTTCTCGTCGGCGAGCACCTCTGCGTAGGAGAGGCGGCTGTAGTCGTCGATCGCGATATGCACGTATTCCCAGCCTTTGCCGCCACGGCGATGACCGTCGCGGTCGGTGAAGGTCGCCGTGGCACGGCGACGCGTGTCGCCGAAGACGCGCTTGCCGGCGCCACCCTGGATCCGCCCGAGTTTCTTCACGTCGACGTGGACGAGCTCGCCGGCGCGTCGGCGTTCGTAGCGGACCGGCTGTTCGAGCCCGAGCCGGCCGAGCCGGCCCATCCCGTTCCGTTTCAGGATCGCCGACACCGTCGAGAGCGGCATCTCGAGCAGCTCGGCGATCTCCGCCGCGGTCATCCGCAGCCGGCGCAAGGCGACGATCGCCGCGACCCGATCCGCGGGTGTCCGATTCGCGACCCGCCGGGGCGCCGATGAGCGATCACGCAAACCACGCTCGCCTTCGGCGCGGTAGCGGCCGACCCACTTGCGCGCGCAGCGCACGCTGACGTCGGCGGCCTCGGCCGCCGCCCTCAGCGTCCAACCCGCCTCGACCACGCGCTCGGCCAGCCGCCGCCGACCGCTCCAACTGAGAGCCGCGTTACCGTGAAGCTTCATCCGGGTCCTCCTTCG
>JBKOVL010000089.1:0-10542 GCA_046723895.1 Actinomycetota bacterium
TTATGTGGGTGAATACCTGCATCGAGGGTTCGAATCCCTCCTTCTCCGCTCGGAGGGGTGGCAGAGCGGTCGAATGCGGCGGTCTCGAAAACCGTTATCCGTCGTTAGGCGGATCGAGGGTTCAAATCCCTCCCCCTCCGCCTCCTGGCCGTTTTCCGCTCAACCGGGCGGGAAACGGCGTAGCGCCTCGCTCAGCAGACGTTTCGCCCGGGTGCGCTAAAACCCGCCCGAATCAGACTGTGACCGTCGCGCAGTTGGATTCGCAAAGCCTGTAGGCAACCAACTCGGGCCGCACCTCAGCGTGAGGCGCTCTCAAGATGCCCGACGGGGTCGGCTTCGAAGCGCTCCCGGCAGCCAGGGTTGCAGAAGTAGTACGTGACACTCTTGTGCGTCGTCCTTTCACGTGCCCCCGCGACGGAGACGGTCATCCCGCAGACGGGGTCCACGGCTTCGGCCAGGATGTGTTCGGGTCGCGGCCGGGCATGTCGCCAGGCGACGAGCTCCGCGAGGATGGCGACGGCGATCTCCTACTGGCGTGAGGAGCCGAGATCGAGCCCTGCCGGGCTGCGAATGCGCGCGAGCGCCTCCTCGCCGAGGCCCCGCTCCCGCAGTGCGCCGAGAACGACGGCCGCCCGGCGAGAGCTGGCGACGAGCCCGATGTAACCGGCACTTCCTGCGAGCGCGGCCTCGAGTACGCCCTCGTCTCCATGGCCCATCGTCGCCACGACGACCGCATCCGCCGCCGCGGAGACTTCCGTCGAGACCTTCCAGCCGATCGTGCGGGCAAGCTCGACAAGCGTCAGCGCTACCGGGCTCTCTCCGATGACCGACAGTATCGGTGCCGGCAGACTCGGCTCGATCAGCACCTCGACGGTTCCCTCCGACGCGCAAGTGCTCTCAGCGAGCATGACGTCGCCGCCCGCCTCAGAGCTCGACGCTCGGGGGACGATTCGCACCAGCCGTGGCTCGCCCGCCTCCAACGCCCGCAGCGCTTCGCGGATCACCGTTGGCTCGGAGCAGGCGCCACCGACCCAGCCTGCGAGCGCCCCCTCCGGGGTGACGATGGCACGGTCGCCGCGGCGAGTCGAAGCAGGTCGCTCGACGCGCACCACGGTGGCGAGCACGTAGGGCTTGCTCTGCGCGGACAGGCGACCAGCCTCGATCAGCACGTCCTCGCGGCTCATCATTCGGCCAGGCCTGCCTCTTGCAGCGCTGCCCACACCTTGTCCGAGGTGAGCGGCATGTCGACGTTCCGGATGCCGGCGTGAGCGAGGGCATCCACGACCGCGTTTACGTACGCCGCCGGCGAGCCGACCGTCGCCGACTCGCCGACACCCTTGGCACCGAGCGGATGGTGGGGTGAAGGGGTCACGGTCTCGTCCAACTCGAAGACAGGGGTCTCCCAGGCCGTCGGCAGTAGGTAGTCCGTGAAGTTGGAGCCGATGCAGTTGCCGTCCTCGTCGAACGTGATCAGCTCCATGGCCGCGATCCCATAGCCCTCGGTGAGGCCGCCCATGATCTGGCCCTCGACGATCATCGGGTTGATCCGATAGCCGCAGTCGTCGATGGCCACGACACGCTGCACCTTCCATTCACCGGTCCCGCGGTCGATCTCGACCACGACGGCGTACGTCCCGAACGGGAAGGTCATGTTGGGGGGGTCGTAGTAGTGCACGCCCTCCAGCCCGGCCTGGAGCCCCTCCGGGACGTTCGTGTAGGCAGCGAAGGCGACGTCCTGGATCGTGGTCGAGCGGTCGGGCGACCCCTTGACGAAGAAGCGTCCGGGCTCCCAGTCGAGGTCGCCCTCTGCAGCCTCCAACAGGTGTGCGGCGATCTTGCGCGCCTTCTCGCGAAGCTCGCGGGAGATCATCGCCGCCGCCGCTCCTGCGACCGGCGTCGAGCGGCTCGCGTAGGTGCCGAGCCCGTACGGCGTGTTGTCGGTGTCGCCTTCCTGCACCTCCACGTCCTCGTAGGGAATTCCAAGCTCCTGTGCGATGATCTGCGCGAACGTCGTTTCGTGTCCCTGACCCTGTGATTTGACGCCGAGCTTGAGGATCGCCTTACCGGTCGGATGGACGCGGAGCTCGGCCGAGTCGAACATGCGCAGGCCCGCTATGGCGTAGTCCTTACCGGGCCCTGCTCCGACGACCTCGGTGAAGCAGGCCAGGCCAATCCCGATCAGCTTGCCTTGCGCGCGCGCCTCGGCCTGTTCCTGGCGCAGCTCCTCGTAGCCGAGCTTTCCGAGAGCCAGCTCGAGCGCCTTCGGATAGTCGCCGGAGTCGTAGACGAAGCCGGTGGCCGACTCGTACGGGAACTGCTCCGGCTTGATGAAGTTCTCGAGCCGGAGCTCGGCTGGATCGACGCCGAGCTCGTAGGCGGCCGTCTGGACGAGCCGTTCGATCATGTATGAGGCCTCGGTCACCCGGAACGAGCAGCGGTACGCGACGCCCCCCGGGGCCTTGTTCGTGTAGGCACCGTCGGCCTCGACGTGGGCAGCGGCAATGTCGTACGACCCGGTGACGATGTGGAACAGGCCCGCCTTGAACTTCGTAGGCTGGGCGTCGGCGAAGAAGGCCCCGTTGTCGGAGAGCAGCTTGACCCTCAGCCCGGTCATGCGGTGACCCCTGAGCGCCAGCTCGCCGTGCATGTGGAAGTCCCGGGCGAAGCCGGTCGAGATCAGGTTCCCGGTGCGGTCCTCGATCCACTTGACTGGGCGCCCGATGAGAAGCGAAGCCGCCGTGGCGCAGACGTAGCCCGGGTAGATCGGCACCTTGTTTCCGAAGCCGCCGCCGATGTCCGGCGAGACGATACGGATCTGGTGCTCGGGGAGGCCGGCGACGAGCGCGAAGAGCGTGCGGTGAGCGTGCGGAGCCTGAGACGTCATGTAGATCGTCGCCTTGCCCGTCGCCGGGTTGACGTCGGCCACGCAACCACAGCACTCGATCGGAGCTGGGTGACAGCGCGGGTAGAACGTGTCGAGCGACACCACGTGGTCAGCCTCTGCGAAGGCACGGTCAGTCGCCTCCTTGTCACCCGCCTCCCAGCGGTAGATGTGGTTCGACGTCTGGCCTTCCTTGTCGTCGCGGATCAGCGGCGCGCCCTCGGCGAGGGCCTGCTGGGGAGTCGGAAGAGCCGGGAGCACCTCGTACTCGACGTCGATCAGCGTCAGGGCGTCCTTCGCGATGTACGCCGTCTCGGCTACGACGGCCGCCACCTCCTGCCCCTGGAAGCGCACCTTGTCGGTGGCCAGCACCGCCTGGGTGTCGCCAGACAGCGTCGGCATCCAGGCGAGGTTGTGCGCGGCCAGGGCCTCGCCGGTGATCACGGCCACGACACCCGGCAGCGACTCCGCGCCCGAGGCGTCGATCGACACGATGCGGGCGTGCGCATAGGGGCTGCGGAGGAGTTCCAGATGAAGCATTCCGGGAAGCGAGACGTCGTCGACGTAGTTGCCCTTGCCCCGAATGAACCTCTGATCCTCCTTGCGCGGGACCGAGTGGCCCATCCCGCGGATCTCGTGGGCCGTTGCCATCGTCAGCTCCCTTCTCTCAGTTTGGCGGCGGCGTTCCGGACTGCCCTGACGATGTTCTGATAGCCGGTGCAACGGCAGAGGTTGCCGGAGAGCGCCCAGCGGATCTCCTCGTCGGTCGGGTCGGGCTTCTCTGCGAGGAGGGCAACCGAGGTGAGCATCATCCCGGGCGTGCAGAAGCCGCACTGCAGGGCGTGCTCCTCGTGAAACCCTTGCTGGATCGGATGGAGCCCGCCTGGGCCCCCGAGTCCCTCCACCGTCGTGAGCTCGCGCCCGTCGGCCTGGACGGCGAACACCGTGCAGGACTTCACCGGAGTGCCGTCCAGGAGGACGGTGCAGGCCCCACAGCTCGAGGTGTCACAGCCGATGTGCGTCCCGGTGAGGCCGAGGGTCTCTCGCAGGTAGTGGACGAGGAGGAGCCGCGTCTCGACGTCGGTCGGCCGCGCCTGTCCGTTTACCCTTACCGTGATCGATCGGGTGACGACCGCTTCCTGCGTCGTAGCCATGAGTTCCTCCTAGGCGGCCCGGGCGGCCTCGACGGCCGTCCGCAGCCCCCGCTCGGTGAAGACGCGCACGACGTTGCGCTTGTACTGGGCGCTGCCCCGATGATCGTCCCATGGCTCGGCCGCCTTCGCCGCCAGCTCGGCCGCCGTCCGGATCGCCTCGTCGGTCGGCTCGGCCCCTGCCAGTGCTTGCTCAGCGTCGGTCGCTCTCGTGTTGCGCGGGCCGACACCTGTGAGTGCGATCCCCGCTTCGGCAACGGTGCCGTTGTCCAGCGACACATGCACCGCCACCGCCGCGGTGGCGAAGTCGCCCACCTTGCGCTCGAGCTTGAGATAGGTCCCGCTCGCCCGAGCACCCGGGTCCGGCACGCGCGCCTCGGTCAGCACCTCGTCCGGCTGGATCGCGGTGACAAAGGGTCCCTGGAGGAAGTCGTCCAGGGCGATGGTGCGCTCTCCGCGCGTGCTAAGCAGAACGACCTCGGCACCGAGCGCCAGCAGCGCGGCTCCCCAGTCGCCTTGCGGGTCGGCGTGCGCGAGCGACCCGCAGACCGTTCCGAGGTTTCGCACGATCGGGTCGGAGATCTGTGGGGCCGTGTCGCCGAGGACCCGGTAACGGCCCCGCAGGAGCTCAGAGCGCTCGCAGGTCTTGTGGCGCACGAGCGCGCCGATCCTGAGCCGGCCGTCAGCCTCGTCGAGCACGTCCAGACTCTCGATACGGTTGATATCGACGAGACCGTGCGGCGCCGCGATGCGGAGTTTCATCGCGGGAATGAGACTCTGGCCACCAGCGAGGACCTTGGCCTCACCGGCGTACCGCTCAAGGATCGCCAGCGTTTCTTCGAGGCTCGTCGGCGCGTGGTACTCGAACGCTGCCGGATACACAGGAATGCCTCCTCTCTAGAGAGCGGATCGGCATCGATCGCAATCTGTTGCCTTGACGATATACGGCTCTCCACGGTTCTTGGATCGCCAGCGCGGGGTCGCCGTGTACTTGCATTGACGCAGTACCCCGAGGAGAATCGGGGCGGACCTCAGGCAAGCGGGGAGGTATAGGCGTGGAGGCATCAGGTACGAATCAGCCGACGAACGAGACTCCGGGGGCGACGTCCGACTCTGCACCGGCACCGACACGGACGAGCGAGGCCGGCTTGAGCGTTCATCAGAGGAAGGCGACTCTCGACGGAACGCTCCAGGTCCAAGAGACGCAGGGCTGGCGGATCGAGGCGCGCTCAGACTTCCAGGCGACCATCGCCAGAGGGAAGCCGCTGAACAACAAGCTCCACTTGCTTCTCACCATCTTCACTCTCGGGGTGTGGGGGATCGTGTGGGCCTCCCTGGCCATCTCCGGCGGGGTCAAACGGCGCATGATCACGATCGACGAGTACGGCAACGCCATCGACAGCGTCGTCTGAGATGACAACGCCCGACTTGTAACGAGACTCCCCCGCGCATGCGCCGAGAGGGCTTCCCCGCGGAGGTTGTCCCGTAGCTCGTAGAACTTCGTAGATCGGCGGTCCCTCCGGCCGTCCGCTCCGCTTGGGAGCGTGGTGGGCGATCCGTCGAAGATCGAAAGGAGGAACCGCCGTGAAGACCGTATCGTTGAAGCAGGCTGGACGCGAGGAGCTGGCGCTGCCGCCACGGGTGCAGGAGGCACTTGGGGAGCTGGTGGGCTCGGCGAAGGAGGGGCTGCTCGCCTTGAGCGTCGGCGTCGGCCTCGCTGTGGTCGTCGAGCTGCTCGAGGAGGAGGTCGTCGAGATCGTCGGCCCGAAGGGCAAGCACATCCCTGATCGGGTCGCGGTCCGACACGGCCGCGAGGCGGAGCGAGGTAACGCTCGGCGGCCGACGGGTCGCGGTGGGGCGGCCGCGGGTGCGGAGCGCCGACGGCCGCGCAGAGGTCCGGCTGAGCACGTACGAGTACAAAGCCGACCGTGACCAACTCTCGCGCGTCGTGCTTGAGCGGATGCTCGCTGGCGTTTCCGCGCGGCGTTACCGCCGCACACAGGAGCCGGCCGGCTCCGAGGTCGAGCAGCAGGCGCGGTCGACGTCGAAGTCGTCGGTGTCGCGCACCTTCGTCGAGCAAACACGGGTGGCGCTCGGCGAGCTGATGAGCCGTCGTCTCGACGATGTCCGGTTGGCGGTGATGATGATCGACGGGATCGACCTCGGCGAGCGGACGAACGTGGTCGCGCTCGGGATCACGACCGAGGGCGTGAAGATCCCGCTCGGGCTTTGGGAAGGCTCGACGGAGAACGCCGCCGTCGCGACGGCGCTGCTCACCGACCTGGTCGAGCGCGGTCTCGATCCCGAGCAGGGGATCCTGTTCGTGATCGACGGCGCCAAGGCGCTCAGGAAGGCAATCCGCACCGTCTTCGGCGACGCGCCGGTCCAGCGCTGCGTGCGGCACAAGGAGCGCAACGTGCTCGACCACCTGCCCGAACGCGACCGGCCCGCCGTCAAGCAGCGAACTGCGGAGAGCGTGGGCGCTCGACGACGCTGCTCGTGCGCTCGACCAGCTCCGCCAGCTCGCCCGCGAACTCGACCGCTCCTACCCCGGCGCCGCCAGCTCGCTGCGGGAAGGCATCGAGGAGACGCTCACGCTCAGTCGGCTCGGCGTCGGCGGCAACCTCAGGCGCACGCTGCACAGCACGCGACCGCCGCCACGATCCGCCGTAAGCCGGAGATCCCCGGCTGGCTGACGTTCGAAACCGGCGCAAACGCCGACGGGGCAAGGATTCGCGGGTGGAGCGTGCGGGTGTGCAAACAACGAGGCGCCCGCACGTCGACCGGCTGTTCTTGGGGACAGGCGGAGGGTGGCGAGACCCGCTCGCCATCCCGGCCTATCGGGGCCATACGACCAAATTCGGCCTGCGTGGCATGCTGTCTCGGGCACGACTCTCGGCCACGACCCGCCTGGAGCTTCCAGTGGTCAAGGGACCAGGGGCTGGACAAGATGCGACCAGTTCGGTGAGCGACAAGCGCTTCAGGGTGGGACTCGTTCTGGAGTCCGCAGGCATCGACAATCCGTATATGCGCGGGGCGTACCTCGGGATCGAGCGGGCCGTCCGGGAGCTGGGGGTCAAGGGGCGAGTGCTGACGCCAGCCCCGAGGGAGGGCTACGTTCCGAGCCTCTCCCTCCTCGCGCGGCAGAAGTACGACCTTGTCTTCGGAACAAGCCTCTTTGCGGCGGCAGCGATCGACAGCGTCGCCTCCAGGTTTCCCGAAACGAGGTTCGCGATCATCGACGCCGGCCATAGCGCCTTGGCGCATCGTCCGAAGAACGTCCAAGGCCTCGTGTTCAGCGAAGAGCAGGCCGGCTATCTCGCTGGCCACCTGGCCGCGCTCGTGTTGACGCTCTCTCCCGGGGACGACGTGATCAGCTCGATCGGCGGCGAGCCGGTGCCGGCGGTCGAACGGTTCATTGCCGGCTACCAGGCAGGGGCGAGAGCGGCCAATCCTCGCGCGACGATATTGAACAGCTACACCGACGACTTCCTCGACCCCTTGAAAGGGAGGTCGGTCGCCCTGAGCCAGATCGCGAAGGGATCTCGAGTCGTGTTCCAGGTCGCCGGCGACTGCGGGCTTGGAGCACTCGAGGCGGCCAGAGAGCATGGAATCTGGGGGATCGGAGTCGATGTCGACCAATCCCACCTCGGACGGCACATCCTGACGAGCGCGGTGAAGAGACTGGACGTGGCCGTCTTCGACACGATCGAGGAGCTCGTGCGCGGGACCTTCAAGACCGGCCACACCTCCCGCTTTTCCCTTCGAAACGGCGGAGTCGGGCTCGGGGCGATCAGCCCAGAAGTGCCCGGCTCGCTTGTCGCCGAGATCGAGAGGATCAGGGCTGAGATTGTCGCCGGGACGATTGCGATCGCGAACCCGGTCCGATAGCGCTCTCCCCCTGGATCGAAGCCCAGACGGTCCCTTCCCAGGGGGCGACATCCGTCGGCGAATGACCAACCGCGACGCGGCCTACAACCTCGCCGTTCTCGGGATCGATCCGGACGACCGTGCCTTCGGCGTTGACGGCCGCCCACACCGCTGCAGCCGTGGCGCACAAGCCCATCAACCCTCTGCCAACTGAAATCGTCTGGGTCACTGCCGCCGTCTCCGAGTTGATGCGCCAGACCTGTCCTCGCGAATCAGAGACCCAGACAGCCTTTTCCCCGGCGGTCAAAGCGACCGGATAGCCGATGGGCACCTCGGTCGTGGCTGCGTTCGTGTGCGGCTCAACACGCAGCGCCCGCTCGGCAAGCGTCACCACCCACAGCGCTTCCTCGCCGAAGGCCACGCCCACCGGGACGTAGCCAACATCGATGATCGCCACGGGCTCGTTCGTTGCCGGGTCGATCCGGACCACGTGATGAGGGCCGGCGGCGATCCAGACGGCCTCGCTCTCCGCGTCGAGCGCGTAGGTCGGGTTCCAAGCGAGCTCACTCGAGCCCCTGAGGTCGATTGTCTCGACGACCGCGTCGGCGTTCGGATCGATGCGCGAGACCGTACCCTCGCTTCCGTTCGCCACCCAGACCGCATCGGGTCCGACACTGAGGTCGATCGCCGGCGCTCCGATTCCGATCGTCCTGATGACCTCGCGGCGATCCGGATCGATGCGAGAAACCGTTCCATCGTCTGCGTTCGCGACCCAGACTGAGCCGTGCCCACCGGCGACGGCGACAGGCCTCCGGCCGACGAGCACGTGGCCGACGACCCGAGCTCGCTCCGGATCGATCACAGCGACCGAGTCGGGAGGAACCGGCACCTCGCCACGAACCGGCGTTCGGCGACGCCGAGCGGCGGTCTGGCTCTTCTCCGCGACCGAGTGCGCAAGAGACATTCGCCTCTCGTCGGGCGCGACCGGCGCCCCGAGCGAGGGATCGTGGTTGAGGATGGCTTTCTCGAGACGTTGTAGGGCGTCGTCCGGCTCCAGGCCAAGCTCTTGGTCGAGCAGGCGACGGCCGGAGCGGTAGACCTCGAGCGCGTCCGCCTGACGGCCGCAGCGGTACAGGGCGAGCATCAGCTGGCCTCGAAGGCGCTCGCGGAGTGGGTACTCGCGGACGAGAGCCCCGAGCTCAGGAACGAGCCGCGCGTGGCGCCCCAGCTCGAGGTCCGCGTCGATCCGCTGCTCGAGCGCAGTGAGCCGCTGCTCCTCGAGCCGAGCGCGCTCGGCATCGGCGAACTGCACTGAGTCGAACTCGGCGAGCGGCGTACCTCGCCAGAGCGCCAGCGCCTCGCGAAGCGTCTCGGCGGCCTCGGCCGGGTCTTGCGCCCGCGCATCGCCGACGAGGCGCTCGAAGCGATCGAGATCGAGCTCGCCTGACCCGACCTGCATCGAATAGCCCCGCGCCCGCGTGACGATCGTCTCCCGCCCGAGGATCTTGCGCAGCTGCGAGACGTACACCTGCAGCGCCGTCGGGGCCGTGCCCGGCGGAGACGCGCCCCAGAGCCCGTCGATCAGCCGATCCCGGGAGACGACGTCGGGTGCGTGCAGGAGCAGGATGGCAAGCAGGACGCGCTGCTTCGAGCCCCCGAGAACGACGGGACGCCCGTCGTCCAGCACCTCCAGCGGGCCGAGGATGCGGAACTCCACCTGCCTCCCTCGCCTCCCTTTAGTCGCACTTTAGGTCCCGGCTAGCGCACTTTTAGCCGCTTCGTGTCCGATTCGCAAAGGCCGCGACCGCGGCGAAGCAACCGGAAGGGGAAGCAATGACGACCTCGCTCGACACCAGGATCCGCCGCATGCTCGGCATGCTCGTCGCGCTGGCGGTGATCGCGGTCGTGGGCGCTGGCTCGGCTCTGGCCGACGGGCGTCCCGCAGCAAGCTACTACACGAAGCAGCAGCTCCAGGCCATGAGCCAGAGCTGGGCCGCCAAGGCCGCACACGACTCGCTCACGATCCCCGTCGCCCATCCTGCAGCCAGCTACTACACGAAGCAGCAGCTCCAGGCCATGAGCCAGAGCTGGGCTGCCAGGGCGGCGCTCAGCTCGGTGTCGAACGCCCAAGCCGCCCTCGCCTCCCTGCCGTCGGAGACGCGCAACGCACTCCTGGCCAGATTGGGGCAGACCCCGGTCGTCGCGAGCTCGCGGTCGAGCTTCGAGTGGAGCGACTTCGGGATCGGTGCGGCGGGAATGCTCGGTCTCGTCCTGCTCGCCGGAGGCGCCTTCCTCGCCGTCCGCTTCGGGCGACGCTCCGACAGCGTCCCGGTGCAGCGTCCCGTCTGACCGGTTCCGCATGCACCAGACAGGAGCCCGCCGCACCGGCGGGCTTCTGTTCTCTTCCCGGACTCACTCTTCGACGCGCTCGAAGAGCGTGTCGTGGCGCATCAGCCGCCCGTTCCTCGAAGAACTCGCCCCAGTCGCCCTTGTCTCCGCCCCTCGCGGACGACGAACCGCGTCGGCGAGACCGGCCGGAGATGCACCGTCCCGTCGCCGCCGACCAGCGAGAGGTCGATGCCGCCGTCGCGGGGCTCGACGCGGATCACGAGACCATCTCGCTCGACACCGACGGCTCGA
>JBKOVL010000031.1:0-8303 GCA_046723895.1 Actinomycetota bacterium
CGGCAGCGAGAACCGCTGTGCGAGCTGCAGGATTGTCTTGTGGTTGGTGTCGATCAGCTCGCCGCACAGCTCCGCCTGCTGGCCGTTGTCCCAGAAGCCGTGCCCGAACTCGGTCCAGTCGGAGTGCATCCGCCCGCCGACGCGGCCGGACGACTCGTAGACGTCTGCGTAGACGCCCTTGTCCTGAAGCCTGAACGCTGCCGCGAGTCCGGCGATGCCGCCGCCGACGATCGCGATCGCCGGCGCACTGACAGCGCGCGCCGAGCGCGCGAACGCCGCCGGCCCTGCCACAACCGCGGCGCCCGCAGCTCCGGTTCGCTTCAGGAACTCGCCGCGCGAGAGACGAGCCTGTTGCTCAGGCTCGCGGAGTCCCTCGACCTCGACTCCCGGTCGCGACGCAAGCTGGTGCTCGCGCGCAAGAGCCTGCAGTGCCCGCATCATCGCTGTCCGCGCCATCGACTGCTCCTCTCCGTCTGTTACGTCCGCGCCGTCAAGATCGTCGCTGAACGTTAACGGTCGAGCCGGCCTAGGAACGTGGTCCCGTAGACTCGGCGCGTGCGGGTGCTGATCGTGGGCTCGGGTGGTCGGGAGCATGCGCTTGCCTGGAAGCTGAGTCAGAGCCCGATGCTGAGCGAGCTCCACGCCGCGCCCGGGAACCCCGGGATCGCGGCGCTGGGGACGTGCCACCCAGTGCGTGCCGAGGACGGCGAGGGGTTGCTCGAGCTGGCCCGGTCGCTCGAGATCGACCTCGCCGTGATCGGTCCCGAGGGTCCGCTCGTCGGCGGCGTCGCCGACGAGCTGCGCTTCGCGGGCGTCGCTGCGTTCGGACCGAGCGCTGCAGCTGCCCGCATCGAAGGGTCGAAATCCTTCGCGAAGGAGGTGCTCACCGCCGCTGGGGTTCCGGCGGCCGCACAGCTGCCGATCGCCCGGCCGCCGTGTGTGATCAAGGCCGACGGCCTCGCGGCGGGCAAGGGAGTGTTCGTGTGCCGGACGCAGGACGAGGTCGACGCCGGCCTGCACGCCGCCGCCGCGCTCGGCGACGAGGTGCTGGTCGAGGAGTTGCTCGAGGGCGAGGAGCTGTCGGTCTTCGCGCTGACCGACGGCAGCCGGGCGGTTCCGCTCGCGGCGGCACGCGATTACAAACGGGCGGCCGACGGCGACACCGGCCCGAACACCGGCGGCATGGGTGCCTTCTCCCCTGTCCCGCCGCTCGGGCGGCGCGAGATCGAGGAGATCGTCGCGCAGGTGCACCGGCCGGTGCTCGAGGAGCTGGCGCGCCGGCGGACGCCCTTCGTCGGCCTGCTCTACGCGGGCCTGATGCTGACCGAGAACGGCCCGCACGTGCTCGAGTTCAACTGCCGCTTCGGCGACCCGGAGACGCAGGCGATCCTGCCCCGGATCGAGGGCGACCTGCTCGCGGCGCTGGTCGCCGCGGCGGGGGGCGACCTTCGCGAGGTCACATTGGGGACGGCGGAGTCGGCGGCGGTCACCATCGTCCTCGCCGCCGCCGGATACCCGGACACGGGCGACGTCGGATCGCCGATCACCGGGATCGATGACGCGGAGGCCCTCGGTGCGCTCGTCTTCCAGGCCGGCACCGCGCGCCGGGACGGCGAGCTCGTGACGAGCGGTGGCAGGATCCTGAACGTGACCGGCGTCGGCGACGACCTCGAGCAGGCCCGGGCGCTCGCGTACGAGGGCGCCGCAGCGATCAGGTTCGCCGGGGCGCGCTACCGGGGCGACATCGCAACGACGGAGGCGAGCCGTGCCGTCGGCTAGCCCCGTCGTCGGCATCCTCGTCGGCTCGGAGTCCGACCGCGAGCGCATGCAGGACGCGGTCGACGAGCTCGCCGGCCGGGGGATCGCGCACGAGCTCGAGGTGCGGTCGGCGCACCGCGATCCGCTCGCCGTCGCCGAGTACGCCGCCTCCGCACGCGAGCGCGGGCTGAAGGTCCTGATCTGCGGCGCCGGGCTCGCCGCCGCGCTGCCGGGTGTCGTCGCAGCACACACCGACCTGCCCGTGATCGGGGTGCCGCTCCGCTCGTCGAAGAGCGTCCTCGACGGCCTCGACGCGCTGCTCTCGATCGTGCAGATGCCGCCCGGCGTGCCGGTCGCCTGCGTCGGTGTCGACAACGCGAAGAACGCAGCGGTTCTCGCGGCCAGGATCGTCTCGGCGGTGTCGGAGCAGAACGCTACGATCAGCTGAGTGATCGCCCGCTACTCCCGCCCGGCGATGGTCCAGGTGTGGTCGGACGAGAGGAAGCTCGGGGCGTGGCTCGAGGTCGAGCTGGCCGCGCTCGACGCGTGGACGGAGCTCGGGGTCGTCCCGGCCGCCGCCGCGCGCGCCGTACGCGAGCGTGCGCGCGTCCCCGCCCCGGAGCGGGTGGCCGAGCTCGAGCGCACGACCGGCCACGACCTCGCTGCGTTCGTCGACGCTGTCCAGGCCGGTCTCGGCGGCGAGGGTCGCTGGCTGCACTATGGGCTGACCTCGTCCGACGTCGTCGACACTGGGCTGGCGCTGCAGGTCCGGGACGCGGGAGCACTCCTTCTCGATGGGCTCGACCGGGCGCTCGCGGCCGTCGCCGCCCGCGCCCACGAACATCGGGCCACGCTCTGCATCGGCCGGACGCACGGCATGCACGCCGAGCCGACGACCTTCGGGGCGAAGCTGGCCGGCTGGGCATTCGAGCTGGGCCGCGACCGCGACCGGCTGCGACAGGCGCTTGCCGGCATGCGGGTCGGAAAGCTCTCCGGCGCGGTCGGAACCTACTCGTCGACCGACCCCGAGCTCGAGCGGATCGCGTGCGAGCGTCTCGGGCTCGAGCCCGAACCGGTCTCGACGCAGGTCGTGCCTCGCGACCGGCACGCAGAGCTCCTGTCCGCGCTCGCACTGGTCGCCTCCTCGCTCGAGCGGTTCGCGCTCGAGGTCCGCCACCTCGCGCGCACCGAGGTGGGCGAGGTGCAAGAGCCCTTTGGTGCCGGTCAGAAGGGCTCGTCGGCGATGCCCCACAAGCGCAACCCGATCGTGGCCGAGCGGATCTGCGGCCTCGCTCGCGTCGTCCGCGCGGCGGCGACCGTCGGCCTCGAGAACGTCGCCCTCTGGCACGAGCGGGACGTATCCCACTCGTCGGCCGAGCGGGTCGTCCTACCCGACGCATTCCTTGCGCTCGACTACATGCTCGACCGGTTTACCTGGCTCGTCGAGGGTCTCGTCGTCCGGCCCGCCCGGATGCGCGCGAACCTGGAAGCGAGCCACGGCCTCTTCTTCAGCCAGCGCGTCCTGCTCGCGCTCGTCGAGGCGGGCCTCCCGCGAGGCGAGGCGTACCGGCTCGTCCAGGCGCACGCCCTGCGCGCGTGGGACGAGGAGCTCGACTTTCCTGCCCTGATCGAGGCGGACGAGCGAATCGCCGGTCGAATCGACCTGACCGACACGTTCGACCTCAGCGCGTACACGCGCCATCTCGACGCCGTCTTCGAGCGGCTCCAGGCACTGACCCGACAGGAGGAGGCGGTTCATGCCTTGTAACAGCTCCCTTCGGAATGAAGCACGGGCCGACCGGCCGCGCCGGCCGGCGCGATGCGTCGTCCTGAGTCGCCCCCATAGCACTGCGGCTACCTGGGCCCTCTACGTCCTAGCCTCGCACTCGGCCATCGCACCCGGTCGACGCGTGGTCATCCCGAAGTGAGCTCCGAGACGCTCGTCCACGTCGCGAGCGGAAAGGTTCGCGAGCTCTTCGCGATCGACGACGAGCGGCTGCTGCTCGTCGCGAGCGACCGGATCTCGACCTTCGACGTCGTCCTCCCGACCGAGATCCCCGACAAAGGCCGCGTGCTGACCGGGCTGTCGGCGTTCTGGTTCTCGCGGACGCAGGAGCTCTGCGGGAACCATCTGCTCGGCCTCCGTCCGGACGGGCGCTCCAGCGAGTGCCGGCGGCTCGAGATGCTGCCGCTCGAGTGCGTGGTGCGCGGTTACCTGGCCGGGTCCGGCTGGAAGGACTACCGCGAGACGGGCGCGACCTCGGGCCGCGAGCTCCCGGGCGGACTGCGCGAGTCGGATCGCCTCCCGGAGCCGATCTTCGCGCCCTCGACGAAGGCGACGACGGGGCACGACCAGAACATCGACGCCGAGCAGGCGGCCGCGCTCGTGGGTGCCGAACGCTACGAGCAGGTCGAACAGACCGCGCTCGCGCTCTACCGCTTCGCGGCCGAGCATGCCGCCGTACGCGGAATCGTCATCGCGGACACGAAGTTCGAGTTCGGGCTCGACGAGTCGGGCGCGCTCGTGCTGGGCGACGAGGCCCTGACGCCGGACTCCTCGCGCTTCTGGCCGGCCGACGAGTACCGGGCCACCGGCGCGCAACCCTCCTTCGACAAGCAGTACGTGCGCGACTACTGCGAGTCGCTGGGCTGGGACAAGACTGCACCCGGTCCCGACCTGCCCGACGACGTGGTCGCGGGCACGCGCGCGCGCTACGTCGAGGCATTCGAACGCCTGACCGGGATCGCGTTCGACGACTACCTCCGCGACCCCGACGTCGTGCTGCACCCGGACGGCGACCGATGAGGGCGACAGTGCTCGTCCGCCCGAAGCAGGGCATCCTCGACCCGCAGGGGCAGGCCGTCGAGGACTCGCTCCGGCACCTCGGCTTCTCTGTCGGCGAGGCCCGGGTCGGCCGGGTGGTCGACCTCGAGGTCGACGCCACCGATGCGGGCCAGGCGCGGGCGGAGGTCGAGCGGATGTGCGAGCAGCTGCTCGCGAACCCGCTGATCGAGAGCTACGAGATCGAGATCGCCCGGTGAGCACGCCGCGTCCGAAGGTCGCAGTCGTCGTCTTCCCCGGGTCGAACGACGATCACGATGCGGCGTGGGCGCTCGGCGCGCTCGGGGGCGACGCCGTCCGCGTCTGGCACGCGTCGGAGCGCCTTCCCGAGGACACCTGCGCGGTCGTTCTCCCCGGCGGGTTCTCGTACGGCGATTACCTCCGCTGCGGTGCGATCGCCCGCTTCTCGCCGGTGATGGGAGCAGTCGGCGAGTTCGTCGCCGCCGGCGGCCCCGTGCTCGGGATCTGCAACGGCTTCCAGATCCTCTGTGAGGCCGGTCTGCTCCCCGGAGCGCTGCGGCCGAACGCGTCGCTCTCGTTCGTCTGTCGTGACGTTGCGCTTCGCGTCGAGCGGGCGGCCGCACCGTTCACCTCGCGCTGCGAGCCGGGGCAGCGGCTCGTCATCCCGGTCAAGCACGGCGAAGGCTGCTGGTTCGGTCCGCCGAAGCTCGTCGAGCAGCTCGAGCGGAACGGCCAGATTGTCCTCCGCTACGCCGGTGAGAGCCCAAACGGCTCGGTCGACGATGTGGCGGGCGTCGTCAACGAGCAGGGCAACGCGATGGGCCTGATGCCGCACCCCGAGCATGCGGTCGATCCGCTGCTCGGCTCCGGCGACGGAGCGATGATCCTCGCCTCGCTGCTCGACGCAGCGCGTGACCGCGCCGCCGTTCCCGTGTAAGCGGCGTGTTCGTCTAGGCGCCTCCCGTCAGGCCCAACGTGGCGGCCAGTTCCGGATGCCTGGCGAGCTCACTACGCAGGCGCTCCAGGTCGCGCATGCGGAGCGTGACCGGACCGCGGCGAACCGCCCCCTCGGTCGTGTACGAGAAGCGGACGAGCCGCTCGCCGTCGGTCTCGAGCAGCTGGACGACCGAGGCGAAGCGCTTCCCGCCGGCGCGCTGCTGGACGCGGATCTCGTCGACCACGGTCGCCGCTCCCCACGGAGTCGTGCTCGACTTTGCCATGGAAGGCAACGTAGCGGCAAAGCTGTGACCTGTCTGTCACGGAACGCGGCCGAATTCTCGGCCGAGGGAAAATCGAGCGCGAGCTCGGAACGTTTGCGCGCTATTGCGCCTGCAGCAGTCGGACCGAAGCCAGAGCAAGCACCTGAGCGATCGAGAGCGCGCACGCCTCGCCGTCGCGCTCGAACTGCTCGGCGCCCTCGTCGGTGTGGAACGCCCAGCCGCCGGGGCGGCCGATGCCGATCAACGCCGAGGGTACGCGCTGCGAGACGTTCCCGAAATCGGTGGCGAACGGGAGCCGGCCGGGATCGTCGACGAAGTGGCGGCCGAGCGCGAGCATGGCGTCCTTCACGGCCCGGGTCACGTCGCCGTTCGGGCGGAGCCCGCAGACAACGGGATCGCTCGTCCAGAGTGCGCCGGGCAGCGCCTTGCGGAGCGGCGCAGCGAGCTCATCGAGACCCGTCTCCTCGTCGGAGCGCAGCAGGAGGTGCATTCGCACGGGCAGCCCACCGCCCTCCTCGACGTCGCCCTCGAGCTGGACGTGCTCGACGATCGCGTCCGCAGCCGGGAGCTTCTTCACGGCCTCGATCGCGGCGACGACCGCCTCGATCGGTCCCTCGGTCTCGCCCTGCAGCGATCGCGTGCCGGTGACCATTGCACGGTCGCGGCGCATCCAGCGCGACTGCAGGAAGACGGTGTCCTCGAACTCGGGGTGCGCGTACAGCGCGGCCTCGACGTCGTCCCAGTCCCCGGCCTCGGCGGAGACCGCCTTGCCGCCGCCGAGCTGGACGGTCAGCGGCCCGGGGATCTCGTCGGCGGGGCAGCCGAAGACGACGAGCCTGCCGGGCAGCTCGTCGCGGAGGTCAGCCAGTGCGAGCGCGGTCGCGACCACGCCGCCCGAGATCGCGTCGTGCCCGCACGAGTGCACGGGCTCGATCGAGCCGTCGGGACGAAATACGGGTACCGCGTCGTACAGGCAGACGAGGCCGACCGAGCGGCCCGGCAGCCGGCCGTTCAGCGTGGCCCTGAAGGCCGTCTCCAAGCCGGCCATACCGCGCTCGACCTCGAGGCCTCCCCCCTCCAGCACGTCCGTGATGTGTCGCGCGCACTCGTGCTCGGCGTGAGAGAGCTCCGGATGAGCATGGACGAACCGGTGCGTTGCGAGCGCCGCCGGCCGCCTCGACTCCACCGCCGCGAGGATCAGTTCGTCGTTGACCTCCCACCTCCGCCTCGCCGGAACAGGGATCTCCAGAACGCGCCGAGCACGAGGCGCACGCCGCCGATCGGCGCCGGCTCGGGCGCGGGCGAGGGTGCCGGCGCGGACGACCCTGGTGGCACCGCTTCGAGCTTGCCGGCGATACATTCGGCGAACTGCGCGGTCAGCCTCGACGCGACGTCCGCGACCACCCCACGGCCGTACTGCGCGACCGCGCCGCGCAGCTCCAGCTCGGTGACGAGCGCCACCTGCGTCCCGTCGTCCGCCGCCGCCAGCGAGGACTCGATCGTCGCCTCCGCGCTGCCCCGGCCCTTCGCCTCGCGGGCCGTGACGCCGAGCACCGCGCGATGCGCGGCCTCGTCGACCTGTTCCCGCGTCACGTCGGCGAGGAACTGCAGCGCGATCGGGCCGAGCTTCACGTGCAGCTTCGCCTGCCACGCGTCGTTGCCTGCGGCCTCGACGAGCTCGGCGCCGGGCATGCACGGGACGACCGCCGGCACGTCGTTCAGGAGCCGCCAGGCCTGGTCGACCGAGGCAGGGACGTCGAAGGTGTTCTCGATCCGCATCAGGAAGTGACGATCGTCGCCGGCGGAGCGCGGTTGTCGCGCTGGCACGGGATGTTCTGATCCTGGTGGTCGGTGTAGAGCTCCCCCCACCGCAGGACGACGCAGTAGGCCTCGATGTGGGGGTCGCCGAAGTTGACGTTGCAGCGGACGATCGAGGCGCCGGCGAACGACCGCCCGGTATGGAGACACGCGACCCAGCGCCAGGCGAGGTGCTTCGAGTCGAGGTAGTCGATCATCAGCCGCTTCGCCTGGGCGGGCGTCGACCCGCGGTACGCGACCGACGACTGGGTACCGCCACACCCCGCAGCGAGCCCGGCGACGACGGCGAGCCCGGCGACGAGCCTCATGGAGTCAACACCACCTTCGTCGCCTCGCGCGAGTCGAACAGGCGGTACGCCTCCGCCGCGTCGCCGAGCGGCAAGCGGTGCGTGACGACCGGGCTCGGGTCGAGCTCGCCGCGCGCGACCTTCTCGAGCAGCAGGCCGGCGTCGGCGGTCGGGTCGCCGATCGAGAAGCGGAGCGTGAGCTCGCGCTCGAACATCAGGGCATTGTCGAGCGGGTAGTCGGGCTCGAAGTGCGCGCCGACGACCGAGACCGTGCCTCGGCCGCGCGCGAGGCGCAGCGACGCGTCGAGGCCGCCGGGCGAGCCGGCCGCCTCGATCACGACATCGGCGCCGAGGCCGGCCGTCGCCACGGCGACGGCGTCGCCGGCGCGGTCCGGCTCGACCGCCTCGACGCGGAGC
>JBKOVL010000139.1:0-7759 GCA_046723895.1 Actinomycetota bacterium
TCGACCGCTACCACCACCGGCCCCACTCAGGGCTGAACTACAGGACACCCGACGAGGTCCGCAGGACCTGGGAGGATCGACAACGACTACAGAAAACCGCGGCCTAACCTGTCAACTCGGGCGGGGAGCAGGTCAGGCAACGTGGTAGTTGCCGCGTTCACCGTCTCGATGGACAACGAGACGTCCGGGGACGTGCCCGGCACGATCACACTGCTCAGATCAGGACTCGCGCACTTGGCTCGCGTCACGGCACGCACACGGTGAGCGAGTTTGGTGGCTGCAGGGCCGAGCGAGCCGCTGAGAGTGCGGGCGCATGAGAGCCGCGAAGATCGCCGCTCTCGTCTGCCTCGCACTCCTTGCCCTCACCTATGCGGTGAGGGCTGGGATCGAGGAGTTCGAGACCGTGCGGGACAGAACGAACCGCGTCTAGTGATGCGCGCCAGTTGCGCGCCAGTCGAGGCCCCTGCCGAGCGGATCCAGGCGGATCCGACCGGAATGGTCACCTGGCGTCCCTCGGCCGAGTTTTCGGCTCGGCTACGCCGTTTCCGCGTGGTTACGCGGCGGAGGGGGCGCGCGGCCCCCTCCGTGTCCCTTCATCCGGCCCGGCTACCATAACCCGCCGGATGCCGGCCGGAGAGAAGCCCTATCGGGTCTACCGCGGCGGCCGGTTCAGGGGAAAGGTTCCGAAGCTGCCGAAGCCGGCGCCGATTCCGGGAGGAAGGCGCGCCTTCAACATCCGGCCGAACCGCGGGTGGCTGCGCTGGATCCCGGTCGCTCTCGGGATTGTGCTCGTGTTCCTGGTCGTCTGGGGGCTCGCGAGCTATTTCCAGTTCCGGGACGGCGTCTCCGCTGCCAACAAACGGCTCGGGCGCGGGGTGCGCCAGGTGCTCGACGACCAGCACGGCGGAGCGACGGACATCCTCCTGCTCGGCACCGACCATGCACAGCTCACCGGGCGCGAGACCGCGAACCGGACCGACTCGATCACACTGCTCCGCGTCGACAAGGGCCCCCGCCGGCTCGCATACCTCTCGATCCCGCGAGACCTGCGGGTCGAGATCCCCGGCCACGGCACCTCGAAGATCAACGCGGCGATGCAAATAGGCGGCGCAGGGTTGACGGTCAAGACCGTCCGCGTGCTGACAGGCCTGCCCATCAACCACGTCGTTGTCGTCGATTTCGGCCAGTTCGAAGACCTGATCGACAAGATCGGCGGGATCACCATCGACGTGCCAGAGCGGATCGTCTCCAAGTTCGACTGCCCCTATCCGACGGAGGAACGCTGCGCGCGCTGGGACGGCTGGCGCTTCGCCAAGGGCAAGCAGCACATGGACGGACACCGCGCGCTCATCTACGCCCGCGTTCGTAAGAACAAGCTGAACCCAGCCGACACGGACTTCTCCCGCGCCGAGCACAATCAGCAGGTGCTGAACGCGGTCGCCGCGAAGCTGACCAGCTTCGGGACGGTGGTCAAGCTGCCCTTCATCGGCGACGACCTGCTCGCCCCGGTCGCGACGGACATCTCGACGCAAGGCTTCCTCTCCCTCGGCTGGACGAAGTTCCGCTCGAGCTCTGGGTCGACGCTCCACTGTCGGCTCGGAGGCGAGTCGAGCGGCGGCGACATCGTCCCCACCGAGGAGAACCGCGCCGTGATCGCGATGGTCACCGGCGACTCGGCGCCCCAGCCTCCGCCGCCCGGGTCGGGCGCCTTCGGACCCGGCTGCGTCGTCGGGAACCGTACGCTCGGCGTTCGTTGACGCTCAGGGCAACCAGAAGGCGCCGATGGCCCAAGCCATGCCCCCGCCCGGGTGGGGGGTTGAACCCCTGACCCTCTACAGCGAGCCTAGCTCTTCGACTGTGACGAGGGTGAGACTGAGTCGTACCGATTGTGTGCCGACTGCGCGAAACGCCGCTGGGCGTTACGAGCCGCTGTCGGCAGCGGCCTTCTGGTCGGGCTTCTTCTCCTTCTTTTCCTCCTTTTTGGCCGCGGCGCCACCGTCGCCCTCCGCCGCCTCGCGCTTGCGCGAGCCGCGGCCGTAGTCCGTCGAGTAGAACCCCGATCCCTTGAAATGGATCGGCACCGGGTGGAGCACCTTCACGATCGGGCTCGCTCCGCAGATCTCGCAGACCTCGGGATCCGGGTCTGTGATGCGGTGGAAGACCTCGAACGTGTGACCGTTCGGACAGCGGAATTCGTAGATCGGCACGGCCAGTCAAAGGTACCACCGGCATCCGCGCCCACCCGCTCCGCGTAACCTGACGCGACCGTGACCGACACCGCAGTCGAACCCCGTCCGCGTGAGCTCAGCAGACCCGCTTTCCGCGACCTCGACCGGCGACTCTTCGCGGCCGGCGTCGCCGCTCTCACTGTGGCCACTGCGGCCTTTCTCCTCGTGCAGCTCTCCGGCTGGCCGCCGCACGAGGACGAGACCCTGCCGCTCTTCGTCGGACGCCAGCCGCTCGGGGACCTCTTCGACATCGTGCTCGGCAAGCGCGGCGGCGCCCCACTCCATTTCCTGCTCGCCTGGGTCGTGGCGCATCTAGGCGGCGGTCTCCAGACGATGCGCATCCTCTCGGCGCTGTTCGCGGTCGGGAGCCTGCCCGCGATCGCGCTCCTCGGCAAGCGGCTTGCCGGGCGCGGCCCGGCGCTGGCCGCAACCGCCCTCGCCGCCGGGAGCTGGGTTCTCCTCTTCCACGGGGTCTACGCGCGGATGTACAGCCTTTTCCTCCTCCTCTCGACGCTCTCGTACCTCGCGTTCCTGCGGGCGCTCGACCGCGGCAGGCGCGCGTGGGTGCCCTGGGCACTCGTGATGCTGCTCGCGATTGCCACACACCCCTACGGAGCCCTCGTCCTCGGCTCGCAGGGCCTCTACGTCCTTGTCACGCGGCGCCGGCTGCGCCAGGCGATCCCGGCCTTCGCCGCAGTCTTCGTGCTCGCGATCCCGCTGTGGCGCAGCAGCCTCGTGCTCGCGAACCGGTTCGACGTCGGCGTCGGCGAAGGCGGCGGGAAGCTGCGCAGCCCGCGCGAGGTCTTCGCGTACCTCTGGCACGTCGCCGGCGACTCCTCGACCGGCTACGGCGGCGCGCTCGTCGTCGTCCTCGTCCTCGCCGCGATCGGCCTCGTCCGGCTCGCGCGCGAGTGGCCCGAGGCGGCGCTCCTCACGGCGTGCGTCGTCGTCACGCCCACGCTCTTTTTCCTCGTCGGCCGCTTCGGCGGCAACTCGGCGCCCGAGTCACGCCATCTGATCTTCGTCCTCCCCTTCCTCGCGTTAGCCGCAGCGTCGGGGATCCTCGCCCTCACCGGAACCGCGCCGTACGGCGGCTGGCTCGCCGCGCTCGTCGTCGCTGCGCTGCTGCCGTTCGAGATCGCCTGGGCCTGGCACAAGACCCCGGCGCTGTTCGATCGGGAGAACCCCGTGCGCGTGGACGCCCGTCATGCCGCCGCTGCCTGGCTGGCAGCGACCTCCCGCTCCGACGACGTCCTCTTCGCCTACGAGCCGCTCTACCTCGCCGCCTGGGAGCGCAACCGCTCCGGCGTCTCACACACCGTCGTCCCGCGGGCGGACCCGAAGCTCGCGCTGGAGACGCTCGACGAGACGAAGAAGCCGCTCGGCCGCGGCGTGTTCGTCTTCGACGCCGGCGACAACAACAACTACGTCAAGCGGACCCGGATCGAGCTGCGGCTGCCGTTCCCGCGCAGCGAGTTCGAGGGCCGCGTGTACGGACCCTACCTCGTCATCCGCACGCGGAGACCGACCGCGACGATCGCGCGCTATCTCGACGCGGCGCGCAAGGCCGAGCTGATCGGCAAGTCGCTCGCGATGGGCGACGCGGACATCAACTACGCGACGATCCGCCAGGTTCAGGCGCGGCTCGTCGTCCGCTCCCGCTCCAGAGTTTCCTCGTAGCACGGCGCGTCCTCGAACGCCGCCAGCCCCGCGGGCGTGCGGCGCTTCGGCGGCCGCTTGCGCCTGGCCGCCGCGATGCCGGCCGAGACACCGACGAGTCCGCCCAGGAGGAACGACCGCAGCCGGCCGCGCCGCGCTTCACCGTCCACGGCCGCTAGCTTGCCAGCTGCTCGATCCGATCGGCGGCGGTCGAGAGCACGCTCCCGTCGAAGAAGAACGGCACTGCGTTCGGGATGTCGTGGAACGGGGGTCCGTCGAGCAGATCCGACCCGGCCGCGGTATTCAGCGCGTAGCGCACCGGAATCTCGTGGCAGACCACGAGCACGTGCTCCGCGGCACGGGCGACCAATCCGCGAAATGCCGTTGCATACCGCCGCGCTGCGGCGTCGAGGCTCTCCCCGCCGGGGAAAGGTCGATCGCGGCCGAGTTCCTCCTTCACCTCCCGGTAGCGTTCGAGTGAGGAGCCCTCCAGGTCGCCGATGTCGATGTCGTCGAGCAGCGGCTCGACCTCGATCGGGACGTCGCGACCGGCAACCGCAAGCTCGGCCGTCTCTCGAGTCCTCGGGAACCGCGTGTGGACGCAGAGGTCGAGCCGGATGTGAGCGAGCTGCGCTCCGAGGAGCCTTGCTTCCTCCTGCCCCTCCTCGGTCAGGGGCACATCGACCGTGGGATCGCCGTTCACGCGCCGCTCGAGGTTGAGGATCGAGTGCGCGTGCCGGGCGAGGACGACGAGCAACTAGCCGGAGAGTTGCGCGAGGAGGTCGTCGATCTCGATCAACTCGAACGTCTGCAGCCTGGCGCTCCCGCGTGCGCCGAGCGCGACGGACACCTTCGCGATCGTTGCGGCGTCGGCTGCCTCGACGATGTTCAGGAAGTCGTAGGCGCCGATCATGCTCCACTGGTGCAGCACGGTCGCGCCCAGCTCCTCGACGTCCCGGTTGACCTCTTTCAGACGGTCCGGGTTCGCCTGGAGCGTCTGCACGCCTTTCGGAGTCAGAGTCGACAGCATCAGGTATTTCGGCATCACGTCTCCTTCGGTAGAGAGGCCGAGCTTACTGCCCTCGACCTCACGCGTGCCGCCTGGTCGAGGTACAGCAGCGCCGAGCCGATGAACAGCATCGGCGAAAGAACGAGATCGGCGAGGGCGGCCGCGGACCGCTCGGTGATCTCGCCGCCGCCGCGCAGGAGCAGCGCGAGCATCAGCCGCACGACGTAGAACACGATCACGAGCGTTGCGAGCCCGCCGAGCGCATGGACGTAGTCGGCCCGGCCGAGCCGAATCGAGCGCCGAAGCGACTCGCGGAAGCCCGTTCCCTCGACGAGCGCGGCCGGGACGACCCAGCCCAAGAACGCCAGGTACGCGAGCGCGGGCAACGCGAGCAGGCCGAGGACGGCGGCCAGGAGCGGTGCGGGCACGAAGACGAGCACGCCCAGGAGGTAGGCGGTCAGGATTCGGCGCCGATCCGGCCGAGCGCCGGTGACGAGGACGATCGCCGCGATGTAGGAGCCGGTGAGCAGCAGCGCACCGAGGATCGTCGGCGTCTCGATGCCCCCGCCGAGGAGCGACTTCGGCTCGTGGAACCACCTCGGCGGCGGGTGGCCCCGCGGCTCGACGTGCCGGTGCCCGAACGCGAACGTCAGCTGGGTGAGGGCTGCGACCGAGATCCCGAGCGGGAGCGACTGGAAGAAGTGCTGCTGGTAGAAGCGGACGGTCTCGGCGACGAGCTGGCCGAGCGTGCGCCGCTCGGGCGGCAACGGCGTGGGGCGAGGCTCCGGTTTCCGCGGCGCCGCCTTGGCGCGCCCCCTTCTGGCCATTAGTAGCGACGCCGGGTGGTCAGGTAGTAGATGAAGTAGATCGGCACCGTCACCCAGAAGAAGAAGGCGGCGATCCCCCATGCGGTTGCGTGGCGGCTGCCGTGCCGACTTGCGTGCCAGTAGATCCACATCGAGAGTGCGGCGGCGAGGAGAAGCGCAACGAAGAACTCGCCGAAGGTGAGCGACGCGAGTGCCGCGGACACGGCGCGAGCGTAGATGAGTACGATCGGCGGCGTGGGCTACCACGTCGTCCGCGCAGGCGATCACTCCTTCGAAGAGCGGTCGAAGCCCGAGGGCCGAGAGGGCGACCCGGCCCGCCTCGCAGCCGACGTGACGACCGCTGCCGCACTACAGAACTCCCGCGCCCGGCTCTGGCGCTATCCGCCGGGGACACGCGGCCGCCGCCACGCCGACCGCGCGCAGGAGGAGGTCTTCGTCGTCCTCTCCGGCACGCTGACGATGCTGCTCGGCGACCCGCCGGAGCGCGTCGACCTGCTCCCGCCCGAGAGCGTCGTCGCCGTCGAGCCGGGGACGCCGCTCCAGCTCCGGAACGACAGCACCGACGAGGTCGTCGTCTTCATCTACGGCGCACCCCCCGTCCAGGAGGGCGCGGACTTCTTCGACGATCCGGAGCCCTAGCGCCGCTCGACTATGCAGCGGCGGCGACCGGAGTCGCCTTCTCGAAGACGAGCTCGCCGTCGCGCACGTCGACGCGGACGGTGTCGCCCTCCTCGAACTCGCCCTCGAGGAGCCGGAGCGCGAGCGGGTTCTCGACCATGCGCTGGATCGCGCGCTTCAGCGGGCGGGCGCCGTAGGTCGGATCCCAGCCCGCCTCGGCGAGGAGCTCCTTCGCCGAATCCGTCAACTCGAGCGAAAGGCCCCGCTCCGCCAGCCGCGCTCGCAGCCGCTCCAGCTGCAGCTCGACGATGTCTGCGAGCTGGTCGCGCGACAGCGCGTGGAACACGACGATCTCGTCGATCCGATTCAGGAACTCCGGCCGGAAGACGTCGCGCAGGGCCTCGGCCGAGCGGATGTTCGAGGTCATCACGATCACCGTGTTGCGGAAGTCGACGGTACGACCCTGGCCGTCGGTCAGCCGGCCGTCGTCGAGGATCTGCAGCAGCACGTCGAAGACCTCCGGGTGGGCCTTCTCGATCTCGTCCAGCAGGACGACCGAGTACGGACGCCGCCGGACCGCCTCGGTCAGCTGCCCGCCCTCCTCGTAGCCGACGTAGCCGGGCGGCGCGCCGACGAGGCGCGCGACCGTGTGGCGCTCCTGGTACTCGGACATGTCCAGCCGCACCATCGCGCGCTCGTCGTCGAACATGAACTCGGCCAGCGCTCGGGCGAGCTCGGTCTTCCCGACGCCGGTCGGGCCGAGGAAGACGAACGAGCCGATCGGCCGGTTCGGGTCCTGTAGACCCGTGCGCGCGCGGCGAAGTGCGTTCGCGACCGCCGAGACTGCCTCGTCCTGGCCGACGACGCGCTCGTGCAGCCGCTCCTCCATGTGAATGAGCTTCTCGGTCTCGCCCTCGAGCAGCCGCTCGACCGGGATGCCGGTCCATCGTGCGACAACCGCGGCGACGTCGTCCTCGTCGACCTCCTCCTTGACCATGGGCGGCGCCTTTGGCTCCGCCCTCGCAGCCAGCTCTTGCTCGAACGCGGGGAGCTCTCCATAACGGATCTCGGCAACGCGCTGGAGGTCTCCGTTCCGCTCGGCCCGCTCGGCCTCCATGTTCAGCTCGTCGATCCGACGCTTGATCTCAGCGACGCGCTGCAGGGCCTCCTTCTCCCTCGACCAGCGCGCGGCGAGCTCGTCGCGGCGCGACTTCGCCTCGGCCAGCTCGCGCTCGAGCGGGTCGCGCACCTCCTTCTTCTCCTTCTTCATCGCCGCGAGCTCGATCTCGAGCTGGCGGACGCGGCGCTCCGCCTCGTCGAGCTCGAGCGGCGAGGAGTCGATCTCCATTCGCAGCCGCGACGCAGCCTCGTCGATCAGGTCGATCGCCTTGTCCGGCAGCTGGCGGTCAGAGATGTAG
>JBKOVL010000078.1:0-7868 GCA_046723895.1 Actinomycetota bacterium
GCCGTGGTCTGCGACGTTCTCGACCGCCAGGCAGAGCCGATCGGCGCGGAAGGCGAGATTGACCTGGACCTCAGCTCCGGGCGCATGCCGGTGGGAGTTGGTCAGTGATTCCTGCAGGATGCGGAAGGCAGCAAGCGGGACGGCGTCGGGGACACGCTCCGGTTGCTCGCCCTCGATCTCGAAACGGACCGGGAGGCCCGTGCGGCGTGTCTGCTCGATCAGCGCGCCGATCCCATCGAAGCCTGGAGCGGGCTGGAGTGGAACGTTTCCGTTGCCCGGCTCGCGGAGCACGCCGAGGATCGCGCGCAGCTCGTCGAGCGCCTCGTGGCTCGCAGATTCGATGGCGTCAAGGGCGTTGCGGGCATGGCTCGGGTCCCGGTCGAGGAGGTGGCCGGCGACGCCGGCCTGGACGTTGATCGTCGTCAGCGTGTGCGCCACGACGTCGTGCAGATCACGGGCGATCCGGAGCCGTTCCTGCTCCGCGCGGCGCTCCGCTTCCTCTTCGCGCGTGCGCTCGGCCCACTCGAGCCGCTCGAGGAGCAGTTGGACATACGAGCGGCGGTTGCGGAGCGCCTCCGCGGCGAGCACCGGGACGGCGATCAGCGCCACGTGGGCAGCGGTCTGCATCGTGAGTTCGCGTGGATGCGGTCCGGAAAGGAAGGCGTCGGCGACCAGCACCGCGGCAGCGGCGGCCAGGACGGCCACGACCAGATGGGCACGGCCACGCGAGAGCGCGAGCGAGTAGAGGGCGATGGCCGGCGCGATCACGGCGACCGCTCCGGCATCGTGGTCGAGGGCGAACAGCACGAGGACGAGCACACCGGAGACGGCGAGCGTGGTGGCCGGGGCGCTGCGGCGTAGCACCAGCACGCCGGTCGCTGCGACTGCGAGAGCCAGCGCGAGCGGCCGCGTCGACTCCGCCTTCAGGGCGACGCCGACCACGATGATCGAGCCCGCGAGGAGCAGCAGGGCCGCGTCGAGCAGGTGCGGGTCGTACGCATGCCGCTTCACGCACCGAATGTAGCTCGGCTCCGCCCGGCGCACGTACTTCCGCAGGAGTATCCGGGTTACATCTCGAGACGGATGCGACCGCGTCCGGGCGGAGCCAGCATGATTGCTGATGCAGTTCGAGCCAGCAAGAGACGTGCTCGTCGACGAGGCCGTTTCCGGGGCCGAGGTCAAGCCTCTGCAGAGCGCGGCAGTCAGTTGCCGGGCGCTGACAAAGCGCTATGGGCAGCTGGCGGCGGTCGACGGCGTGACCTTCTCGCTCGAGCCGGGAACGGTGACCGGTTTTCTCGGCCCGAACGGGGCCGGCAAGACGACGACTCTCCGGCTCCTGCTGGGGCTTGCCGAGCCGACAGCCGGCGAGGCGCTCGTCTTCGGCCGCCGCTATCAAGAGCTCGATCAGCCGATCCGCCTGATCGGGGCGGTGCTCGAGTCCGGCGACTTCCACCCGGCGCGCAGCGGGCGCGATCACCTGCGGGCGCTCGCTCTCGCGGCGGGGGTGCCGGTCAGCCGCGTCGACGAGGTGCTGGAGATCGTCGAGCTCAGCGGAGCCGCAGGCAGACTGGTGAGGACCTACTCGCTCGGCATGCGCCAGCGGCTGGGCCTCGCCGCGGCCCTGCTCGGTGACCCGGAGCTCTTGATCCTGGACGAGCCCGCGAACGGGCTCGACCCGGCCGGTGTCCGCTGGCTGCGCACCTTCCTGCGAGCCCTCGCCGCCGAAAACCGCACCGTGCTCGTCTCCAGCCACCTGCTCGCCGAGGTCGCCCAGACCGTCGACCAGGTGCTGATCATCGACCATGGACGACTGCTTGCCAGCGGGCGCCTCGACGAGCTCACACGCGACGGGCGAACGCTGGAGGACGTCTACCTCGAGCTGACGGCGCGCGAGGCAACGTGATGGGCCAATTTCGCTCCGAGCTGCTCAAGCAGCGCTCGACTCAGACGACGCTCTTCCTCTTCCTGGCCATGGTCGGACTCGTCGGGCTCGCAAGCGCGTTGCACGTGCTCGCACCGACCGCCTCGGATCTCGCCAGTCGCAAGCATCAGCTGGAGGTGTTCGAGGTCGGCACCAGGGTCGGGATGCTCTTCGCGGCCCTTGTCGGGGCGATGGCGATCACGGCCGAGATCCGCCACGGGACGATCCGGGCGACGTTCCTCGTCACCCCCCGGCGCGGGCGGGTGCTCGCTGCCAAGCTGGCGGTGAGCGCGCTCGTCGGGCTCGGCTTCGGGCTGCTCGCCGAGGGGCTGATGGCAGCCGCGACGACCGTAGCCCTGTCAGCCCGCGGAATCGACAACCGGCTCAGCGGCGGAGACTACGTCCAACTGCTGGCGGGCGGCACGGCGGCGGCGGCGCTCTGGGCGACGATCGGGCTCGGCGTCGGCGCCCTTGTCCGCAACCAGGTCGCGACCCTGCTCGGCCTCTGTGCGTGGATGCTGGTCGTCGAGAACCTGCTGCTCCCGTTCGTCCCGGACGCGGGTCGCTTCACACCCGGCGCAGCCGGGCTGGCACTCGCCGGCAGGACCGCAGACAAGCTGCTCGCGCCCGCTCCGGCCGCGCTGGTTCTCCTCTCCTTCGCGGCCGCGGTCGCGGCTGTCGGCTGGGTCGCAACCCTTCGGCGCGACGTCGCATGAGTGCAGTCGCCGACGGCGGACGGCTGGTCTCGGCCGAGATCCTGGCGGGGAATCCCGGACCTGCCGCGCACATCGCACTCCTCGCAATCGTGGCCGTGGCTGCTCTCGTGATCTTCGGGATCGGCAGCCGGCGGAGGAAACGCGAGACCGAAGAACGGGATCAGGAGCTCGGACCTCGCCCCTGAAGTTCCATCGTGACGCGCTCGTCTCAGCGCGAGCCCGGTCCCGGCGTGGAGCGGTCGCGCTCGGAGACATTGTCCTGTAGTCGGCGCAGCACCCTGCGCAGCGTCTCCTCGTCCTCGCTGCTGACACCGGTCCGCAGTTCTTGGTTGAAGCTGATCACGGCCTTCAAGAGGCGGCCGTGCAGGGCGTGACCGGCGCGCGTCAGCTCGACCTGGACGGCGCGCCGGTCGAGCGTGGCGCGCTGTCGCCGGACGAGCCCGGCCTGCTCCATCCCGTCGAGATGACGGGTCAGCGTTGGGCCTTCGATCCCGACGGCTCGGGCGAGATCGAGCTGGGTGCGCGGCCGTCCGCTCTTGAGCGCGTTCAGGATCAGCCAGATCGGAATCGAGCCCCCGTCCTCGGCCAGCGCGATGTTGAACGCGCGGCCGACCGCCTTCGACGTGGTGGCAAGGAGAAGCCCGAGCGGCGGTCCATCCGGCCTCATCGGTTCATCGTAGAGCGGGGTTCGGCTACGATTCGTATACGAATGATTCGTATGCTAACTTATCCGGCTATCTGACAGAAAGGAAGAAATGACGTTGTTCTCGTTGCTGGTGGCAAGCTCGGACGACTGGCATGGCCACGGCTGGTTCTGGCTCTGGCCCCTGGTGCCGCTGTTCTGGTTCCTGGTGTTCTTCTTGTTCATCCGTCTGTTCTTCTGGCGCGGCCGCCGCGGCCCGTGGGGCAACCGGGGGCCCGACGCGCGCGCGATCCTCGCCGAGCGCTACGCGCGCGGCGAGATCACCCACGACGAGTACCGCGAGCGGCTCGGGCACCTGGAGCAGTGAGTGCAATCGGCGCGCGCGCAGAGGACGTGGCGTCCCGGCCCGTGCGGCGCCTGCAGGCCGGCATTGCGCGCCATGATCGGGCCCTGCGCGGCGCAGAGCAGCGGGATCGGTTGCTCGGGCTTCGTGTACAGGAAGAAGAAGCTCCGGAAGTGCTTGCCCTTGTGCTCGAAGTAGTCCTCGCTGGTCCAGGCCTTCCGGATCAGCTCGATCCCCTCGACGGTGCGCTGGACGCGCTCCTTGAGCGGCGGCCAGAAACCGGTCGTCGTCTTCTCGTTCATCGCCTCATCCGGTCCCGACGCACAGCGCAACACGGCCGGGATGGAGGCGCGCCTGCGTAGCGGTCTCGATCGCGACGTCGATCGGATGGTGCCGGATGCCGAGCGCGGGAATCACCATCCCGCCGACGATCGCCCGCTCGGTGTTGTCGAGGAACGCCTGGAGCGTGCTGAAGATCCCGGCGCTGTGGCCGGAGGAATGCTGCCACGGAAGCGTGTGATCGCCCTCCCAGATGTACTCGAACCCGGCCTCCTCGAGCGCTCGCACGTTGTCGCGGACGTCGTGGCAGAGACACTCGGGCGAGATGCCGAACGTCACGCTCCGGGAAGCTGCAGCACCCGCCTCCGTCACTTCACCGACCCCGCTGCGATCTCGCGCACGATGTAGCGCTGCATCAGGAACGCCAGTAGCAGAACGGGAATGGAGGCGATCACGCCGGCAGCAGCGAGCTTCGGCTCGACGCGGTTGATCGGGTCCATGAAGTTCACGATCGTCGGAGCCAGCATCGGCGTCTGGCTGACGTAGAGGACCTTCGAGACGAGGAACTCGTTCCAGGAGAGGATGAATGCGAAGACGAGCACCGTCGCCACGCTCGGCAGCGTCATCGGCAAGAGCACGCTCCTGATCACCCGGAGCCGGCCGGCGCCGTCCGTCCGGCCGGCGTGCTCGATGTCCGGATCGAGCGCCTCGTAGGTGCCGACGAGCAGCCACACGATGAACGGGAGGAGGATCGCGATGTGGCCGATCGCCATGCCGTACCACTTGTCGATCAGCACGAGGTTGAGGGAGTTGCCCCACCAGCGGAAGATGAAGACCAGCGGGATGATCAGCGCAATGCCAGGCAGCATGTAGCTCAGCATCACCGTGTTGTAGACGGCGGTTCGGCCCGGGAACCGAAGCCTCGCGATCGCGTAGGCACCGAGCAGCCCGAAGCAGGTCGTCGCGAGCGACGCGATCGTCGCAACGAGGAGGCTGTCCTTCACCGCCGTGGGGAATCCCTGCGTATGCCAGAGCTCGCTGTACCACTTCACCGTGAAGTGGGGCGGGACGACGTACGCCTTGTTCGTGATCAGATCGCGCTGCTCGAGGAAGCTGCCGAAGACAACGGCGGACAGGTACGGCAGGACAAGCAGCAGGAGCACGCCCAGGGCGACCACGGCGGCGGCGACGCGTGTGCCCAGGGACTGCCGCCGGATGTTGAGACCGCGGGCCAGCAGCCAGAGGCTGAGGATGCCGCCGCCGATCCAGAGGTAGATCACCCAACCGTCGTGGAGCCAGTACTGCGCGACGGCGGCCGCCGTGAGGCCGATCAGGCCGGCAGCCCCTACGCTGGCCTGGACGGCGGGGGCGATCTCGAGCCGCTCTCTCATGCCAGCGACAGGCGGCTGCGACCGCGCGTCAGGATCAGGGCGAAGCCCATCACGAGACCGCTGACGACGTAGGCGATCACGGAGCCGAAGTTGAAGTTGTTGTACTCGAACGACTGCTTGAACGAGTAGAAGTAGAGGTTGTAGGTCGAGTACTCGCCCGGGCCGCCGCCGGTCAGCGCGAAGATGATGTCGAAGAGCGTGATCGTGACGAGGAACTGCACGACCAGCGCCGCGACGATCGTGGGCCGAAGATGCGGCAGGACGATGTACCGGAGCCGGTACCAGAAGCTTGCCCCGTCGATGCGCGCCGCCTGCAGCTGCTCCTCCGGGAGGTACTGGAGCGCGACGAGGAACATGATCGCCAGCAGGGGGAACGTCTTCCAGATGTGGATGCCGACCAACACGAACAGCGTCTGAGGAACACCCGAGAAGAAGAGCGGCGGAGACTGAGTCACGCCGATCTTCGTCAGCCAGCTGCCGAGCAGCCCTCGATTCGGGTCGAGGAACCACTCGAACATCGCAGCCACGACAACGGGAGGGATCGCCCAGGGCAGGAGGAGCGACGCTGCAACGAGACGCCGGCCCGGGAAGTTCTGGTGGAGGACGAGCGCAACCGCGAGGCCGACGATCGGAGCGATGACCACCGATGGGGCGAGGTACATGAGCGTCTGACGAAAGGACTGGGCGAAGACGCCGTCCGTGAAGATCTGCTTCCAGTTGTCCAGGGCAACCCACGTGCCGAACTGACCGGGGCCGGGCGGCGCGCCCGTGAACGTCAGGATCAGCGAGTACACCAGTGGGAACGCGACGAAGAGCGTCAGGAGGGCGAGCGTGGGCGCAAGGAAGAGGAGCGCGTGCACGCGCTCCTGCGTTCGAATTCGCCGGGCACGGAACAGCCCCCGCTCCGCTCCTGCCTCTAGAGGGAGCTCGATCCTGCTCATTGCGACGTGGCCGCCCCGTGCTTCTCGAGCTCCACGGGCTCCAGGTTCCGGATCCGATCCGGCAGAGCGGTACCGTCGTGCGCGTCGAAGAGGTGGAGCTCCCGGTCATCGAACTCCAGCCCGACCGTGTCGCCCAGCGAAGGCTCGACGATTCCGTCGGGAATTCGCGCCATTACGGTGAAGTCACCGATGCGCACGGTCGCGTAGATGCGGCGGTAGCCGAGCGCCGAAGTACTCTCCACGACCCCCGCGGGACGGCCCTCCAACGCGCTCGAGACGATGACCGCCTCGGGCCGAATGCCGAGCACGACTCGGTCGCCCAGCCGCCCGGCCGCGTCTCGGGCGCCGAGAGAAAGGACGAAGGCATTCGACCGGAAGACGAGCGCCGGGCCTTCGTGAGCGAGTCGACCGTAGAGCAGGTTCATCGGCGGATGGCCGACGAAGGAGGCGATGAAGCGGTTCGCGGGTTGCTCGTAGAGCTCCTGCGAAGAGCAGAACTGCTGCAGGCGGCCGGCTGCGAGCACGGCCACCCGCTGGCCCATGTCGAGTGCGTCGTCCTGATCGTGCGTGACGTAGACGAACGTGCTCCCCAGTACCCGATGGAGGTGCTTCAGCTCCGTCCGCATGCCCGCGCGCAGGTGCGCGTCGAGATTGCTGAGGGGCTCGTCGAACAGGAAGACCTTCGGGTTACGAACCATGGCGCGCCCAACGGCGGTTCGCTGCCGCTCGCCGCCGCTCAGCTCGCGCGGCCGCCTGCCGAGCAGCCCCTCGATGCCGAGGAGCTCGGCGACCTCGCCGACCCGCCGCTTGATCTCGGCCTTGGACCGCTTCCGGACCCGGAGCGGGAAGGCGATGTTGTCGAAGACGTTCATCGTCGGATAGAGCGCGTAAGACTGGAAGACCATTGCGATATCCCGCCGCTCCGGCGGCGTCTGGGTCACGTCCCGGCCGTCGAAGTAGACGCGACCGCCCGACGCCTCCTCGATTCCGGCGATCAGCTTGAGCAAGGTGGACTTCCCCGAGCCCGACGGTCCCAGGACGGAGACGAACTCACCGTCGTCGATCTCGAGATCGAGGGGGTGCAGGGCGACGTAGTCGCCGTAGGCCTTTCGAATCTGCTCGAGGGTTACGCGGGCCATCCTTCGGGTCCTACCCATGCGCCTCGAACGCTCGAGCGGGCCGAGGCCCGGCCCGCTCGAGCATCCGAAGGCGCCATCTTCTTTGGACGACTAGACCTTTTCCTTGGCGACGATCGCATTGATCGCCTTCTGTCCCTGCTTGTGAGCCGCCTCGACGTCTTTCTGCTTGTTGAGCGCCGCCGACACGGCCGCCTCGACCGCGTCCGAGATCGCCTGGTACGCCGGCCGTTTCTCGTACCGCTTCCCGGGGAAGCGCTGCTGCGCAAGCGTGACCTGGACGATCCGCTTGTCCGGCCCCTTGACCGACCTCGAGACGTAGTCGGACCTGTAGGCCGGGAACCCGTCCTCGCCGGCCGGATCGAACTGCTCGACCGCCTTCCGCTGGGTGAGCAGGCCGATCTGTGTGACGGGGTTGGACAGGAACTTGAGGAGCTCGAGCGCCGCCTCCTTCTTCGTGCTCGTCTCCGGGATGACGAAGCATTCGCCGACGAACTG
>JBKOVL010000108.1:0-33313 GCA_046723895.1 Actinomycetota bacterium
CGACAACGAGGGCAACGGCGGCGGCGGCTTCGGCCTCGGCGGTCGCCCGGCCGGCGCGTACGTGATCAAGGGCGGCCAGGTGTCGTGGCGGCCGGCGGTCGATCCCGTCCGGATGGCGTTCGTGGCGGTGCTCGCGCTCGCTCTCTTGTCGCGGCGCCGCTAGTCGGTCAGCTCGTCCGGCACGACCTCGACGTCGAGCTCGCGGCCCTGACGCAGGACGCGGGCGCCGACTGCGCGGCCGATCAGCTCTCCGGCCATCAGGCGCTGGAGGTCGTCGACGCCGGCGACCGGCCGGCCGTCGACCTCGACGATCAGGTCCTCCGCGCGCAGGCCGGCGCGATCGGCGGGGCTGCCCTCGACGACCTGCACGACTTCGATCCCGCTGCGCCGGCCGAGTGCGGCCGAGAGCCGCGGCGGCAGCGGTCGTGAGCCGCCGGCGATGCCGATGTACGCGCGCCGGAAGCGGCCTTCGGTCATCAGTGCGCCGACGATCCGGCGCGTCGTCTCGTTGATCGGCACCGCGAGCCCCAGCCCGACCCCTGCGACCGCGGTGTTGATCCCGACCACGCGCCCGGAACCGTCGGCGAGCGCGCCGCCCGAGTTCCCCGGGTTGAGCGCCGCGTCGGTCTGGATCACGTTCTCGACGATGCGCGTCGCCGAGCCCGAGCGCGTGGGCAGCGAGCGGCCGAGCGCCGAGACGACACCGGCGGTGACCGAGCCGGCGAAGCCGTTCGGGTTGCCGATCGCGACGACGAGCTGGCCGACCTGCAGGCTCTCGGCGTCGCCGAGGTGGGCCGCGGTCAGGCCGTTGGACTCGGTCCGGAGGACGGCGAGGTCGGACAGCGGGTCCGAGCCTACGACCTCGACCGACAGCTCACGCCCGTCGACGAACGAGGCGACGCCCCGATCCGTCCCCTCGACGACGTGCGCGGAGGTGAGGACGAAGCCGTCCGGCGTGATCACGACGCCGCTCCCACCGCCGTCGACACGACGTCCTTGCCTCATGCGCCGCGAAACCCGCAGATTGGCGACCGAGGGCGAGAGCCTCCGCGCGACCTCGGTGACGACCCGCGAGTAAGCGTCGAGCGGCCCCTCCGGCTCCAGCGAGACCAGTCTCAACGCCCCCATGATCCAGTAGTACCAGCCGGGAGATAGGCTGCGCCTCGTGGCCGAGGTCGAGACCAGCCGGGACAGCGGCGTCCTGACGATCACGCTCAACCGGCCCGAGGCCTACAACGCGTTTACGACCTCGATGCACGCGGCGCTGCACGCAGCGCTCGACGAGGCGCGCGGGGCGGCCGTGCGCGCGGTCGTGATCACCGGCGCCGGCAAGGGCTTCTGCGCCGGTCAGGACGTGAAGGAGTTAGAGTCGGTCGATCGCGACATCGCCGGGCACCTCGAGGCGAGCTACCACCCGAACGTCCGGGCGATCCGAGCGCTGGAGAAGCCCGTGATCGCGGCGGTCAACGGCGCGGCCGCCGGGGCCGGGCTCTCGCTCGCGTGTGCGTGCGACATCCGGATCGCCGCCAACGACGCGGCCTTCGTGCCCGGCTTTATCGGCATCGGCCTCGTCCCGGACTCGGGCGGCACCTTCTTCCTCGCGCGCCTGCTCGGGCCGTCGCGCGCGTTTGCGTGGATGACCTCGAACCGCCGGCTCACCGCCGCCGAGGCGCGCGCGCGGGGCCTCGTCGACGAGGTCGTCGAGGCGGACGCGCTGCAGGCTCGTGCAGGGGAGCTCGCCGCGACCTACGCGGCCGGGCCGACGGCCGCGATCGGGATGACGAAACGGCTCTTCGACCGCGCTGCCCGCTCGACTCTCGACGAGCAGCTGGCGCTCGAGGCCGAGCTGCAGGTGGCGGCGACGAGGACCGACGACTTCCGCGAAGGCGTTACGGCGTTTCTCGAGAAGCGCCCGCCTCGCTTCACCGGCCGTTGATCCGGACGGTCGACTACCACACCGCGGGCGAGCCGTTCCGGATCATCACCGGCGGCGCTCCGTCGCTCGAGGGCCCTACGATCCTCGACAAGCGCCGTTTCGCCGCCGAGCACATCGACCACGTCCGCCGCCTGCTGGTGTACGAGCCGCGTGGCCACGCCGACATGTACGGCTGTTTCGTCACCGAGCCGGAGGACGACGGCGCCGACCTCGGCGTCGTCTTCTTCCACAACGCGGGCTACTCGACGGCCTGCGGTCACGGGACGATTGCGCTCGTCACCTGGGCGATCGAGACCGGGGTCGTCGAGGGGCCGGAGGTCGTCGTCGACGTCCCCTCCGGACGAGTGCCGGCGGTCGCCCGCGTCGAGGACGGCCGCGTCGTCTCGGTGCGGTTCCGCAACGTCCCCGCGTTCGTGTGGGGCCGCGACCTCGAGGCCGAGGGCCGAAGAGTCGACGTCGCCTTCGGCGGCGCCTTCTACGCCTCGTGCCCCGAGCACGTCGGCCCGCGCGAGCTGCCGCACCTGATCGAGCTCGGCCGGGCGATCAAGGCCGGCCTCGAGGCAGGACACGAGGTCGTCCACCCGCGCCAGCCCGAGCTGCGCGACGTCTACGGCGTGATCTTCTGGCAGGAGGACGGGGAGGGTCCGCTCGTCCAGCGGAACGTCACCGTCTTCGCCGACGGAGAGGTCGACCGCTCGCCCTGCGGCAGCGGCACCTCCGCGCGGCTCGCACTGCTCCACGGCGAAGGCCGTCTCGCGACCGGCCAGCCCCTTCGCCACCGCAGCATCGTCGGCACCGAGTTCACGGGCCTCGTCGTGGAGGAGACCGACGAGGGCGTGATCACGGAGGTCGAGGGCAGTGCGCACCTCACCGGCCGGCACGAGTTCGTGCTCGATCCCGACGACGCGCTCGGAGAGGGCTTTCTCCTGCGGTGAGACGAGCCGGGGCGCTCGTCGCGGTCGCGTGCCGGTACTCACGCGCCCGGCGGCTCCACAGCTCCAAGGGTACGACCGGGTGCAAGGGATCTGGGCAGGGTCTGAGCCTTCGGTCAATGGTGTCAGGCCGGAGCCCGACCCTGGCGTCTGTGGGATAGTCGTGTCGTGACGCTCGCGCAGCTCCTCCACGAAGTGGCCGAGACCCACCACGTCGTCTACCGGATCACCGATGGCGAGGATCCGGACTGGGCTTCGTGGTATGCGGATTGGCTGCTGAACCTCTCCGAGCTCCCGGAGCTGCTCGGCTCGAAGCCGGTGCGCAGCCACCTCGTCCGCGCGCTGGTCGAGCTCGACCGCGACTACACCGCGGCGGCCCCGGACGAGCGGTGGGAGGACTGGTACGCAGCGCGGCTGACCGAGCGGCTCGGCTAGACGTCGGGCGCGCCGGCGCCGCGATCCTCCTGGCCGCGTTCGTCGGAGCGGCTGCCGGCCCGCGAGGAGCTCGCGGAAGCCGCCCAGAACGGTACGGGGGCGTTCTTTCGCCCGGCCGTGCCCTTCCGCCTCAAGGTAGGCGCGTCTGACCGAGCAGCGCCAGCACGGCGAGTACGCGACGGTTGTCGTCCTCCGTGTCGGGCAGTCGAAGCTTCTGAAAGATCGTCTGGACGTGCCGCTCGACGGCGCGCGTGCTCAGGTAGAGCTTCTTCGCGATCGCCCGGTTCGAGCGGCCTTCGGCCACGAGCGACAGCACGCTTCGCTCGCGCTCTGACAGCTCGTCGAGCGCTGTTCGCTGGTGTCCTCCGACCAGCGTCTTCACCACTTCGGGATCGAAGGCGGTCCCGCCGGCCGCGACCCGCTCCACGGCGTCGAGGAACTCCTCGACGTCGCGGACGCGATCTTTCAGCAGGTAACCGACGCCGGCGGCGTTCTCGCCGACGAGCTCGAGCATGTACGAGGGCTCCAGGTGCTGGGAGAGGACGAGGACGCCGACGTCTGGGAGGCTACGGCGGATCTCTGCCGCAGCGACGAGCCCATCGTCGACGTTCCGCGGCGGCATCCGGACGTCGACGATCGCCACGTCCGGCGAGTAGGAGCGAACCTTGAGCAGCAGGTCGTCGGCGTCGACTGCACGGCCGACGACGACGTGTCCACTTTCCTCGAGCAGTGAGGCGATCCCCTCCCGCAGGAGCGCGTTGTCGTCGGCCACGACGACGCGCAGCGCCTCGGCCCTTGGCGCTTGGCCTTCCGGGGGTGTAACGTCGCTACCCGCCATGGCAGACCTCGAGAGAGGCCAGGGCATGATCGCCGATCGCCTCGATCTGCAGCGGGTCGAGCACGCGGTCGCCCGGATCCTCGCCGAGCAGGAACACCCGCTCGATGCCTACGGGGCGGTGTTGCAGGTGATCGGGGCCTCGCTCGGCTGGGAGCTCGGCTCCGTCTGGGAGGTCGACGCCGACGATGGACGGCTGCGCTGCGTGCGCACCTGGCATTCCGGCACGGAGGCGCGGCAGTTCGAAGCGCTGAGCGAGCGTCTCGTCCTGTCGCCCGGCGAGGGTCTTCCGGGACGCGTCGTCTCCTCCGGCGAGCCCGCCTGGATAACGGAGGTCCCGGACGACGCAAACTTCCCGCGCGCCGACGTCGCTCGGCGGATCGGATTGCACGCCGCATTCGGCTTCCCACTGCGCAGTCCGCGCGGCGTCGTCGGCGTGATGGAGTTCTTCTCGCACGAGCACCGCGAGCCCGACCAGCGTCTCCTCTGGACGATGGCGACGCTGGGGAGCCAGGTCGGCCAGTTCGTGGCGCGTCGTCACGCCGAGGCGGAAGTGCACGCAAGCGAGTCCCGGCTCCGGGCGATGCTCGAAGCGGCGTTGGACGCGGTCGTGACCATGGATTCGGGCGGGCGTGTGATCGGCTGGAATCAGGCCGCAGCGGCAGTCTTCGGCTACCACGCAAGCGAGGCGATCGGCCGGGACATGGCCGAGCTGATCGTGCCGCCGCGGTTACGGCAACAGCACCGCCGGGGCCTCGCTCGATACCTCGAAGGCGGGCGGGCGGTGATTCTCGACCGGCGGCTGGAGCTGACCGGCATGCGCCGCGATGGTACGGAGTTTCCAGTCGAGTTGACCATTACCAAGATCGCGCTCCCGGGCCCTCCGACATTCACGGGCTACCTGCGCGACATCACGGACCGGATGGAGGCCGAGCAGGCGCTGCAGGCCTCCCGCGCCCGCCTCGTCGAGGTTGCGGACGCCGAACGGAAGCGCATCCAGCGCAACCTCCACGACGGCGCCCAGCAACGCCTGACTGGTGTGCTCCTCACTCTGGGCCGGCTTCGCGAGGCGCCCGAAGCGCGGCGGGAGGAGCTCCTCGACCTCGCGCTCGACGAGCTCGCGAAGGGCCTCGAGGAGATTCGCGAGCTCGCCGGCGGGCTCCATCCCTCCGTCCTGTCCGAGCGTGGCCTGGCGGCTGCCCTGCACGCACTCGCGCTCGCCGCGCCGGTGACGGTCGACCTGCAGTCACTCCCGGAGGGCCGGCTGCCGGAGCCTGTCGAGGCGGCTGTCTACTACGTCGTCGCCGAAGCAGTTGCAAACGTCCAGAAGCACGCCGCTGCCAGCACGATCGGCGTACGGGTCGAAAGGCCGGACGGCGCCGTGATCGTCGAGGTCGTGGACGACGGCGTCGGCGGCGCCGACCATGAGGGCGGAGGCCTGCGCGGCCTCGCAGACCGGGTCGAGGCGCTCGGGGGCCGGCTCTCGGTGACGAGCCCTGCCGGCGAGGGGACGCACCTGAGCGCCCAGATTCCGCTCGGATAACCACCCCCGAACGCGTCGGTCTTCCGCACGAGATTTTTGATCGGCCTAGCCGCGGCCCATCTGGTCGATGCAGACCGTGCAGGCGAGGATGAGCGCGTCGTCCTGACCCGGTGCGATCTCGATCCCGTAGGTATCGCGCAGTCGGAACCACCGCTTCGAGATCTCGGCGACCTTGTCACCGCCTCGTTCGATCTTGAACTCGTGGTCGACGATGTTCCCCTTCGCCTCCATGTCCTGGCCACCCTCGACGGAGATGGAGTATCGATCCCGAAGCGGGTTGACGAGTGCCTTTTTGATCGTCGTCACCGTCTTTCCGTCCCGTTCGACCTCCATCTTGTCCCGCACGCTCAGCTTCTTCTCCTGAATCGTGAACAGCTCCTCACCGGACGGACTCTGCAGCACGAGCGTTTCCCGGATACGAAGCGCCTTCCCGTTCACCTTGAACGCCTTCTCGCCGCCCTCCGTCTCGATCCAGAAGTCATCGCCGATGGCGAACATCTTCTCGCGCATCGTGTATCGCGTCCCGTCCGGCCCACGGTTGCGAAGCAGTCCCATCTCTTCCTCCCTTCGGCCCGAGCAGCAAACGGAGCAAGTCTTACTGCACTAGGGCAAGGTGGCAACCGGAACGTCGGGCGGGCCCGTCCGTCCGGCTTGCGCTTCCGCCTGTCCTCACTAGATCGTCTTGAACTGCTCGAACGGTTGGCGGCACCTCGTGCAGTAGCGGATCGAGCGGCACGGGGTCGGGCCGAAGATGTTCTCGAGGCGCGTATTGGTCGAGCCGCAGTACGGGCAGCGGAAAACCCGGCTCTGGAGCTGAACGAGCCTGGGCGCCGCCGCCTCGCGCGGGGCGGGCGGAGCGAAGCCGGCGGCGCGGAGCTTCTCCCGCCCTTCGGGCGTGATCCGGTCGGTCGACCAGGAGTCGTCGAGCACGACCTCGACGTCCGCCTGGGCGCCGAGGCCTTCGATCGCCTCCGTCATCTGCGCGCGCATGTATTCGAGCGCAGGGCAGCCGAGGAACGTCGGCGTGAACTCGACGTGCACGCGCTCGCCGTCGACCTGGACGTCGCGGACGACGCCGAGATCGACGACGGAGATCACCGGGATCTCGGGGTCCTCGACCTCGGCGAGCGCCGACCAGACCTCTTCGGCCGCTACCACGTCGCCCCCGGCACCGACCGCCGCACCTCGGTCATCTCCTCCCAGAGGCGCGGCCAGCCGCGCGTGTGAGTCCCGCGCCCGATTCCTTGTAACAGACTGTTACTTGGCGTTTCTCGCTGCACATGTGCCGAAAGTTTTCCCCAGTCGGCCTCGGCGGACATGGCGATTGCGTACGGCCAGAGCTCGTCGAGAGCCTCCTGGAAGCGCGGCTCGCCGGCGAGCCGCTCGTGCCACATCTGCGCGTGCATGCGGTGGTAGGCCTCCTCGCGGTCGATCTTGGCAGCGAGCCCGGCGACCGTCTCGTCCGGCGAGGCCTTCAACGCGGCCAGCCGGATCTCGTCGGCCGCCTCGTAGAGCACGCGGCGGGCGATCGTTCGCGCCCAGTCCGGTACGAATCGCAGCTCGACGAGCTGCGCGCAGCGGTACTCAGCGGGCTCGCGGTCGAACGCCAGCGCGTCGGCGTCGTCGGACAGCAGCTGGTAGATCGCCCGCGCGTGACCGATCTCGTTCTGCGCGATCGACGAGAAGGCGACGTCCTCCTCGAGCACCGGGGCAATTCCCGTCCACTCCGAGTCGCGCCAGCCGAGAACGAGCTCGTCGTCAGCGATCGCGAGCAGCAGCTGAACGTCGGAGTCCCGAAGGCACTCCGACCGATTAACAGAGCCCGTCAACGGGCGCCTCCGGAGGAGGCGGCCGCTCGTTCACGTGCCTTCGCCAGCTTCGTTTTCAGCGAGTAGCCGTCCACTCGGTGGTAGTTGCGATTGAGCTCGTCGACGAAATCCTCGACCTCGATGATCGACGCGCGCGGGACGACCCACAGGCAGACGGACTCGCCGCGCCGCCCGTATTGCTCGTGCGCGTACGCCCGCGCGAACGTCTCGTCCGGCGCGGCCACCGAGCCGGCGTGCTCGAACGCGACGCCTTTCCGCTCCTGCCGGAAGACCTCCCAGACCATTCCTACGCCGCTTCGGCGAGCACCACGCGCCGGACCCACTCGGTCTCCTTGCGCGAGATGCGCCGGAACTCGAGCCGCTCGGCCGTCTTCGGCCCGTGGCCGGTCACGACCGAGCGGAGCTCGTCCCAGTCGGGCTCGGTGTACTCCCAGACCCCGTCGTCCCGCTTGCGCAGCTTCGGGTCCGGCACGGTCAGCCCGAGCTCCCAGATCTGCGGGACATAGCCGTCCAGGAACTGCTGCCGCGCCTCCTCGTTCCCCTGGGTCTTGATCCGCCACTGCACGACGGGGTCGTCCTTCGCGTCGATCGGGTTGCCGTGGAACATCATCAGCGGCGGCCACCAGCGATTCAGGGCCTCCTGGACGAGCTCCCGCTGCTCGTCGGTGCCGTTCATCATCGTCAGCACGACGTCGCGCCCATGGAGGATGTGGAACGACTCCTCCCAGCAGATCTTCTTCATGATCCGTGCGTACGGCGCGTACGAGCACCTGAGCAGAGCCTTCTGGGAGATGATCGCCGCGGCGTCGACGAGCCAGGCGATCACACCGACATCGCCCCAGGTCTTCGTCGGGTAATGGAAGACGTTGTGGAACTTCGCCTTGCCCGAGATCAGGTCGGCGAGGCACTGCTCGCGCGCCTTGCCGAGATCCTCGACGACGCGGTAGATGAGCTGCGAATGGCCGACCTCGTCCTGCACCTTCGCGGTCAGCGCCAGCTTGCGCTGTAGCGTCGGAGCGCGGAGGATCCACTCGCGCTCAGGGAGGACGCCCATCAGCTCCGAGTTGCCGTGCATCTCGATGAACTTGATCAGCTTGGCCCGGTACTCGTCCGGCATCCAGTCGTCGACCTCGACCTGCCCTCCGGACTGGACGTACGCGAGGAATTCGGCTTCAGTAGACGGGCGATCCATACCTAACGATCGTTCGGAAGTATGACAGCGGTCTGTCCCGCCTGCGCGTTCGAAAACCCCGAAGGGGCGCGCTTCTGCGCGGGGTGCGGCAAGTCGCTGGCGGCTCCGGCGCGCGAGGTGCGGAAGACCGTCACTGTCGTCTTCTGCGACGTAACCGGGTCGACCGGGCTCGGCGAGCGGCTCGACCCCGAGAGCCTGCGGCACGTGATGGCGCGCTACTTCGAGGCGATGCGCACGGTGATCGAGCGGCACGGAGGCACGGTCGAGAAGTTCATAGGGGACGCGGTGATGGCGGTCTTCGGCGTCCCGACCGTGCACGAGGACGACGCGCTCCGCGCCGCTCGCGCGGCAATGGAGATGAGGGAGGCGCTGGCGAGCCTGAACGAGGAGCTCGAGCGAGACTACGGCGCGCGCCTCGAGCTGAGGACCGGCGTCAACACCGGCGAGGTCGTGACGGGAACGGAGGAGCGGCTCGCGACCGGGGACGCGGTCAACGTCGCCGCCCGGCTCGAGCAGGCGGCGGCGCGGGGCGAGGTGCTGCTCGGGCCCGAGACGATGCGCCTGCTCCGCGGCGTGGTCACGACCGAGGAGCTCGAGCCGCTCGAGCTGAAGGGGAAGGCGGAGGGCGTCCGCGCCTACCGGCTCGTCTCGATCGACGCCGCGGAGCCGCCGCGCCGGTTCGACGCGCCGTTGGTCGGCCGGCAGCGAGAGCTGCGCCTGCTCGGCGACGCGTGGGATCGCGCGAGCTCGGAGCGGACCTGCGTGCTCTTCACGCTGCTGGGCACGGGGGGCGTCGGGAAGTCGCGACTGACCCAGGAGTTCCTGGGCGGACTCGACGCGACGGTCGTGCGCGGCCGCTGTCTCTCCTATGGCGAAGGCATCACCTACTGGCCGGTGACGGAGATCGTCCTCCAGCTCGGGCAGCTCGGCCATCACATCGGCGCCGGCCCGCTGGCCGGGCTCGTCGGCGAGGGGACGCCGACGTCCTCGGAGGAGATCGCCCTCGCCTTTCGCCGGCTGCTCGAGCAGGCGGCGGGCGAGCGGCCGCTGCTCGTCTTCTTCGACGATCTCCACTGGGGCGAGCCGGCTCTTCTCGACCTGATCGAGCACGTCGGGACGATGAGCCGCGGCGCCCCGATTCTCGTGCTCTGTCTGGGGCGCCCCGAGCTGCTCGACCGCCGCCCGGCCTGGGGCGGCGGTCTTCTGAACGCGACCACCGCCCTGCTCGAGCCGCTTTTGCCTGAGGAGACCGAGGAGCTGATGGCGACGCTCGGCAGCAGATTCGACGCCGCGCTCGCCGCGAGGATTCGCGACGCCGCCGGCGGGAACCCGCTGTTCGTCGAGGAGATGACGGCGATGGTCGCCGAGGGAGGCGGCGGCGAGGTCGTCGTGCCGCCGACCGTGCAGGCGCTGCTCGCGGCCCGGCTCGACCAGCTCGACGGCGACGAGCGGAGCGTGCTCGAGCGCGGCGCCGTCGAGGGGCAGGTCTTCCACCGTGGGACGGTCGAGGCGCTCGGCGGGGAGGTCGATATCTCGCCGCGGCTCTCCGCGCTCGTCCGCAAGGAGCTCGTCCGCCCCGAGGCTGCCCAGTTCACCGGCGACGATGCGTACCGCTTCCGCCACATCCTGATCCGTGACGCGGCCTATGACGCCCTGCCGAAAGCGACGCGGGCAGAGCTGCACGAGCGGTTCGCGGACTGGCTCGAAGAGCACGGCGGCGAGCTGCTCGAGCGCGACGAAATCCTCGGTTACCACCTGGAGCAGGCCTACCGCTACAGCGCGGAGCTCGGCCCGGTCGACGGGGCCGGGCTCGCGCTCGCGGTCCGCGCAGCGGAGCATCTCGGGCGAGGCACCGAGGCCGCCCGGCTCCGGGGAGACCTGCACGCGGCCGTCGCGCTACTGACACGACGGATCGAGCTTCTTCCCGCAGGCTCGGCCGACCAGGCGCACGCCGAGCTCGAGCTCGTGCGCGTTCTTTGCGACACGGGCGACTTCGACCGCGCCGCGACGCTCGTCGAGGACGTCGCCCGTGACGCGGAGGAGTTGGGCGACGAGCGGCTAGCGGCGCGGGCGCAGCTCGAGACGCTGATGCTGAAGACCCTGGTCGGCGGAGCCGATGCCATATTCGACCCCGAGGACATGGAGGCGCCGACACGCACTCTCGAACGCCTGGGTGACGAGATCGGCATGGCCCAGGGGTTGGCCTACGTCGCCAGGGTGCTCTTCTACTTCGGGCGATGTGCTGACGCGCTGGAGGCGTACGACCGGGCGATCGCGCTCGCGCGCAGGCATGGTCTGCGCCGGGACGCACGAGACTGGCAGCAGTGGGAAGCCTCCGCAAAGTTCTACGGCCCCACGCCGGTCCCGGAGGCGATCGCGACGCTCGACGAGCTGATCGCCGAGGATGTCCAGGCGGGAGTCTCGCCGGCGCTCAGCGAGCTCGGAAAGGCGGCGTGTCTGGCGATGGCGGGTGACGTCGCTCGGGCCCGCGCACTCGTGCAAGAGGCGGCGCCGACGGCGCTGGAGCTCGGCGTGGTCGCGGCGGGGATGGTGGGCATGTACGGCGGCCACGTCGAGATGCTCGCCGGCGCGCCGGAAGCGGCCGTCGAGCTGATCACGCTCTCCTGGGAGCACTACGGCCGTCTCGGCGAGACCGGCTTCCGCTCGACCGTCGGGACGATGCTCGCCGACGCGCTGCTCGCCGCCGGCCGAGCTGCCGACGCCGAGGCCGTGCTGACCGAGGCCGAGAGCTTCGTTGCAGCGGACGATTTCGATCCCGAGACCCGGCGGCGCTGGGTGAGGGCGCTGATGCTCGCCGGGCGGGGCGAGTTCGACAAGGCCGAGCGGCTTGCGCGCGAAGCGCTCGAAATCGTCAGCCGGACGGACTATCTCGAGGCCACTGCGGAGGCGCACGTCGCGCTCGCGAAGGTGCTCGATGCCGCCGGCCGGACGGATGACGCGCGGAAGGCGTGGCAGGACGCGCTCGGGCTGTACGAGCGCAAGGGTGTGACGAGTCGCGCCGACTCGATCCGGGAGCGCCTCGCGTGAGCGCCCGCCGCCGTGAGCTGACCCGCGAGGCCGCGAAGCTCTTCGCGCAGAAGGGCTACCACGGCACGTCGATCGGCGACATCGCCGAGGCACTCGGCGTCCAGAAGGGCTCGCTCTATGCGCACATCGCTTCCAAGGAGGACCTGCTTTACGAGACGATGCGCGAGGGCGCCGACGCCTTCCACGCGGCGCTGGACGCGATCCCGGAGGAGCTGCCGGCGGTCGAGAAGGTCCGGCTCGCGCTGCGCGGCCACCTGCGGGTCGTCGCCGAGCAGCTCGACGTCGCCACCGTCTTCGTCCAGGAGTGGCGCTACCTCGAGGGCGAGCGGCGCGAGGAGATCGTCGCAGAGCGGCGTCGCTACGAGGAGCGCATCCGCGAGCTTTTCCGTGAGGGGCGCGAGCTCTCCGAGCTGCGCGCCGACCTGGACGAGGGCATCGCCGCGCTCCTTCTCCTCTCGGCCGCAAACTGGGCCTACACCTGGCTCCAGCCGGGCCGCGACACGGACGAGCTCGCCGACCGCTTCTTTGCGCTGCTCGTCGACGGCGTGCGCGGCTACTCGACGCCGGCCTGAACCCTCGCCATTCAGGCATTCTCGGCGGCGTGCGGGCGACCCTGATCGTCAATCCGTTCGCGAGCCGCGTCACCGAGGAGCGGGTGCGGGCAGTCGAGGCGCGCCTCCGTGCCGTCGAGACGTTGCTGACCGAGCGTCGCGGGCACGCGAGCGAGCTGGCGGCGGGGGCGGCCGGGGACGCCGTGTTCGTGTTCGGCGGCGACGGGGTCGTCAACGAGGTGCTGAACGGTCTGCGGGCCGGCAAGCCGCTCGGGGTCGTCCCGGGCGGGCACACGAACGTGCTCGCTCGTGCCCTGGGCGTGCCGAGCGACCCGGCCGCTGCGAGGCGGGAGCGGCGGATCTCGTTGGGACGGGTGAACGGTCGGCGCTTCGCGTTTTCCGCCGGGATCGGCGTCGACTCCGAGGCGGTCCGCGAGCTGGACACGATCCAGCGCGTCCGTGACGGCCGCCGCCCAAGCGACGTCGCCTATGCGCGGATCGTCGCGCGGCGGCTCCTCGGCGGGTACGAGCCGCGGCTGGAGCTCGAGGGGCTGGGCCGCGCTGCGCTGCTCTTCGTATCGAACGACGCCGTCTTCTCGTACGCGGGGCCGATGCCGCTGCGCTTCTCGCCGGAGGCGCGGTTCGAGCTCGGCCTCGACGTGACTGCCCCGGAGCGGGCGGGTGCGCTGATGTCGTTGCGCCTCGCCGTCCGGCTCGCGATCGGACGGGGGCTCGCAGGGGCGCCCGGCGTCCTTGCCCAGCACGATGTCGACAGGGTCGTCGTGCGCTGCGACGAGCCCCGCCCTCTGCAGGCCGACGGCGAGGACCTCGGGGACGTGACGGAAGCCGTCTTCGAGGCGGAGCGCGACGCGATTTCCGTTCTCGTCTAGGTAGAGTCGAGCGCCGTGGCCCAGGTGGTCCCAGCCGAGCGCGGCCTGCGCCGGGTGATCGGCGACGGCGAGAGTGTGCCCGACGGCGTGGTCGACGGCCTCGACGAGAGCGACTTTCTCGAGCTCTACCGTCAGCTCGTCCTGCTGCGGACCTACGACGAGCGTTCGCTCGTCTACCACCGTCAGGGGCGTATCGGCACCTACGCGATGTTCTGGAACCACGAGGCGATGCAGGTCGGTTCGCACTACGCGCTCGAGCGCGACGATTGGGTCTTCCCGAGCTACCGCGAGTCGGCGATCGGTCTGCTGCGCGGAATGCCGCCCGCGACGGTTCTCTCGTGGTGGCGCGGCCACCCGGCCGGTTGGTGGAACCCGCTCGACTACAACCTTGCCTCGATCTGCGTCCCGGTCGCAAGCCACGTGCCGCACGCGGCCGGGCTCGCGTGGGGAAAGAAGCTTCGCGGCGAGCGGACGGTGGCGATCGTGTACTTCGGTGACGGCGCGACCTCGGAGGGCGCCTTCCACGAAGGGGCCAACTTCGCGGGCGTGATGCGCGCGCCGCTCGTCCTCTTCTGCAACAACAACCAGTGGGCGATCTCGACGCCGCTTTCGGCCCAGACCGCGGCCCCGACACTCGCCGACAAGGCGATCGGCTACGGTATCCCCGGCGCGCGTGTCGACGGCGCCGACGTGCTCGCGGTGTACGAGGCCACGCGGGAGGCGGTCGAGCGGGCGCGCATTGGCGAGGGGCCGAGCTTCATCGAGGCCGTCACCTACCGCTCCGCGCCGCACGCGACGGCCGACGACCCGACTGCGTACATCGATGCAGAGCGGGTCGAGGAGGAACGCGCGCGCGAGTGTGTCGGGCGCTACGAGCGGTATCTGCGGCGGCAGGGCGTGCTCGACGACGAGACGGTCGAGCGCGTGAAGACCGAGGCGGCGGACGCGATGCGCGAGGGGATCGCGGCAGCCGAAGCCGAGCCGCCGGCCGATCCCGAGCTGATCTTCGAGTACGCGTACGTCGAGCCGCCCACACGGCTGCGGGAGGGCTGGGTTGGCTGAGCTGACCTTGGTGGAGGCGGTCAACGACGCGCTCCACACCGAGATGGAGCGCGACGACTCGGTGCTCGTGATGGGCGAGGACGTCGGGCGTGCGGGCGGCGTCTTCCGGGCGTCGGCCGGGCTGTGCGACCGCTTCGGGCCCGAGCGCTGCGTCGACACGCCGCTTGCCGAGGCCGGGATCCTCGGCACGGCGGTCGGGCTCTGCATGGCCGGCTGGCGGCCTGTCTGCGAGATGCAGTACGACGCTTTCGCCTACCCGTGCCTCGACCAGTTGATCAACCACGTCGGTCGCTACCGCTGGCGGACGCGCGGTGGGATGGAGTTCCCGCTCGTTGTCCGGATGCCGTACGGCGGCGGGGTGCGGGCGCCCGAGCTGCACGACGACTCGCCCGAGGTGTACTACGTGCACACGCCGGGCGTGAAGGTCGCGATCCCCTCGACGCCCGCGGACGCGAAGGGTCTGCTCGCCGCCGCGATCCGCGATCCCGATCCGGTCGTTGTCCTCGAGCCGAAGCTCGTCTACCGCACCGCGCGCGGCGAGGTGCCGGAAGGCGAGCACGTCGTCCCGCTCGGGACGATGCGCATCGCCCGAGAGGGCAGCGACCTCACGATTGTCACCTACGGCGCGATGGTGCCCGTCGCCGAGGCGGCTGCGGACCTGCTCGACGCGTCGGTCGAGGTGCTGGACGTGCGCACGCTGAAGCCGCTGGACGAGGAGACGCTCCTCGCCTCGGTTGCGAAGACCGGACGCGTCGTAATCGTGCAGGAAGCCCCCCGAGTCGCCGGGTTCGGCGCTGAGGTCGCCGCAGTCGTCGCCGAGAAGGCGATTCTCGATCTGCGCGGGCCGGTGCTGCGCGTGACCGGGTTCGACGTGCCCTATCCCTACTGGCAGATCGAGGACGCGTACGTGCCCTCGGCCGAGCGCGTCGCCGCCGCCGGCCGCCGCCTGCTCGACGAGTTCTGATGGCGTACGAGCTCAAGCTCCCGGACCTGGGCGAGGGCCTGACCGAGGGCGAGATCGCCCGCTGGCTCGTCGCCGAGGGGCAGGAGGTGGCCGAGGACGACCCGCTCGTCGAGATCCAGACGGACAAGACGACGGTCGAGATCCCCTCGCCCGCCGCGGGCAAGGTCGCGCGCATCCTGGTCGCCGAGGGCGAGGTCGTCCCGGTCGGCACGGTGCTCGTGGTCATCGGCGAGGACGGCGCCGCGCCGGCCGCACCGCCCGAACCCGCCGTGCCCGCAATCGCCGACAAGGGGTCAGACCCTTTACAAATGCCCGCGCCACGAGTTCGGGCCACACCGCTCGTCCGAAAAATCGCGCACGAGCTGGGCGTTTCGCTGGAGGACGTGGCCGGAACGGGCGCCCAGGGACAGGTCACGGAGGCAGACGTGCGGGCCGCCGCGGCCGGCACCCGGGGTCAGACCCCTTACATTTCGGAGGGACGGCGGGAGAAGCTTCGCGGCGTCCGCCGCCTGATCGCCGAGCACATGACGCGGGCACACCGCGAGGTGGCCCAGGTGACGTGGGTCGAGGAGTGCGACTTCGAGCAGCTCGACCTGCAGCTGCTCGTCCCGACCGCCCTGAAGGCCTGCGCGCTGGCGCTGCGGGAGTACCCGGAGCTGAATGCGCGGCTCGAGGGCGACGAGGTCGTCTACCTCGACCGCTACGACCTGGGCGTCGCCGTGCAGACCGAGCAGGGCCTCGTCGTCCCCGTCGTCCGCGCCTGCGACTCACGCCCGGTCGCGGCGGTCGCGGACGACGTCGCCCGCCTTGCCGAGGCCGCCCGCGCCGGGACGCTCGCGCCCGAGGAGCTGCGCGGCTCGACCTTCACAGTGACGAGCGCCGGCAAGTTCGGCGGCCTCTTCCACACCCCGATCGTCAACTACCCGGAGGTCGCGATCATGGGCATCGGCCGGATCGGCCCGCGCCCGGTCGTGCGCGAGGGCGAGGTCGCCGTCCGGCAGACGGGCACGGTCGCGGTCACCTTCGACCACCGCGTCATCGACGGCGCGCGCGCCGCCGCGTTCGGGCTGGCGGTGATCCGCCGCCTCGAAAACCCGAGCGAGCTGTCCTCCTAGGCCGCGGCCTCCACCCGGTCGAGATGCTGGTCCAGCATCCGCTCGATCCGCGGTGCGCTGACGCGCCCCTCGAGCCGTCCGACGACGTGGTTCTCCTTGATCAGGAGCAGCGTGGGCACGGTATCGACGTTGAGGCGGCTCGCGAGCTCCGGGCGCTTGTGGACGTCGACGCACGTGACGCGCAGCCGCCCACGCTCCTTGCGGGCGAGATGTGCGAGCAAGCTCTCCATCCGCCTAGCCGGCCCCGAACGTGGCTCCGTGAAGAAGGCGAGCAGCGGGATCTCGGCGCCCATGATGTGCTTTCTCCCCGGCGTGCCACGGTGCAAACGGGAAATCTGTAAGGAGATCGTCAAGGTCGGGCTAGACTGGCCGCCGGATGGGCGCCTGGTACTGGATCGGCGTCGCGTCCGGCCTCGGCGCCGGCGCGGGCATCGTCCTGGGCGCGCTGCTGCCCGGAGGACGGATCGAGGTGATGGCCGCGATCGCGGCCGCGCTCGGTATTGGTGCAGGCATCGGAATCGGTCTGCTGGTCGGCGGTTGGGCCGAGGCGATCGGCGGCGCGATCGGCGGGTTCCTCGGCGCACTCTCGTCGGTTCCGATCGTCGCCGGAGCGGTTCGTGCCGGCGGGACGCGGCTCGGGGTCGGCGTCATCGTCGTGCTCGCCGGTCTCGTCGTCGCCTCGCTGGCCTTCATCCCCGGCGTCGGCTACGCAGAAGCCGTCCTCGTCCCGGCGTTCGCCCACCGGATGCGGCGGCGCGGCGGGCGGCGATACGCGGGCCTCCGGATCCTCGCCAAGGACTGAGGTACGAACAAGCTCGTCCTGATCGTGATCGACGGCCTGACGCCGGCGGTGTTCGAGCGCGCAGTCGAGAGCGGCGACGCGCCGGCGCTCGCCGTGCTCGCCCGCGAGGGAACGTATCGTCGTGCCGTCTCCACTTTCCCCTCGCTGACGCCGGTCTGCGCCTCCTCGATCGCGACGGGCGCGCACCCTGACCTCCACCGCATCCCACACCTCGTCTGGTATGACCGCGACGAGCGCCGCCTGATCGAATACGGCTCGTCGTTCGGTGCCGTCGTCGCCGCGGGAACCCGTCGCTCGATCCTCGACACGATCTTCCACATGAACGGCCGGCACCTGGAAGCGAACGCGACGACCGTGTTCGAGGCGCTCCGCGACGCCGGCCTCGTCACGGCGGCGATCAACTTCACGTGCTACCGAGGGCGGACGCCGCACCGAACCGTGCTCCCGGGCGTGACGCGGCGCGCGCTCGGTCCCGAGCGGTTCTTCTTCTACAACCTGTTCGAGTCCGACGAGACCGGCGCGCCGCTCGCCGTGCGCAAGCGGGCGGCGGGAACGGTGGACGCCTACGCGGCCGCCGTCGGCCGCTGGCTCGTCACGCGCGACGGCTTCGACTTCCTCGTCTACTACCTCTCCGACTACGACTACGCCTCCCATGCGCTCGGTCCCGAAGGTGCGGCGGCAAAGCTCGGCGACGCCGACAGTGCCGTCGGCGCACTGCTCGAGGCGGCTGGCGGTCTGGACGAGTTCCTCGACCGCTACGACGTCGTGCTCTGCTCGGACCACGGCCAGACGGAGGTGTACCGGGCGGCCGCGCTCGAGGCCGCCTACGCCGATCTCCGCGTCTTCCGCGGCCGCGAGCTGCGGGCGGACGTCGTCCTCTGTGCCTCGAACCGCGCAGGACAGGTCTACCGGCTCGCGGACTGTCCCGAGGACACGCGCGGCCTCGCCGAGCGCCTCGACGGGCACGAGGCAGTGGAGGTCGTGCTCTTCCGCGAGGGCGCCGACGCGGTCGCCCGCCGCGGCGGCGAGGAGTTGCGCTTCCGCCAGGACGACGGCGGCTTCCGACTGGACGGCGACCCCGCCGTGCTCGACTACCCGGACGCGCTCGCCCGTTCCTGGGCGGCGCTCGCCAACCCGAACGCGGGCGACGTGCTCGTCTCCGCGGCCGAGGGCTACGAGTTCACCGATCTCGCCGGCCGGCACCACGCGGGCGGGGGAAGCCACGGGTCGCTCTGCGCCGGAGACTCCGAGGTGCCGATGCTCACCATCGGTCTCGACGAGCAGCTCACGAGCATCATCGAGATCGCGCCGGCGGTCGTTGCCCGGCTCGCGGCGCCGGTCGATGTCGTCTGACGATTTCGCCGCCGCCCGCCGGCGAATGGTCGACGAGCAGCTGCGCGGCCGCGACATCGCCGACGAGCGCGTCCTCGCGGCGATGGAGCGCGTCCCGCGAGAGGTCTTCGTCGCCGAGGAGTATCGGCGCCGCGCCTACGACGACGCCGCACTTCCGATCGCCGAGGGGCAGACGATCTCGCAGCCCTACATGGTCGCGCGGATCTGCGAGGTGCTGGCCCTGCGCGGCGACGAGCGTGTGCTCGACGTCGGGACGGGTTCCGGGTACCAGGCGGCGGTGCTCGCGGAGCTCGCGGGAGAGGTGCACACGATCGAGCGTGTGGCCGCGCTCGCCCGGACCGCGCGCGCGGCGCTGGCCGCTGCCGGCTACGAGCGGGTGCAGGTCCACCTCGGCGACGGCACGCTCGGGCTGCCCGAGTATGCGCCGTTCGCGGCGATCGCGGTCGCGGCCGCCGCTCCTGAGGTGCCGCCCTCGCTCTACGACCAGCTCGAGGCCGGAGGGCGAATGGCAATTCCGGTCGGCGGCCGGGCGGGCCAGGAGCTTCAGCTCGTCGTCCGCAGCCCCGAGGGCCCGGCGGTGCTCCGCTCCGTCCCGTGCCGGTTCGTGCCGCTCGTCGGCGCCGAAGGCTTCGACCGTGCCTGAGGTGCGGCGAGTCCGAGTCGTCGTCCGCGGCTTCGTCCAGGCGGTCGGCTTCCGCGCCACCGCCTACTCGAGCGCGCGATCGCTCGAGGTTGCAGGCTGGGTCCGGAACAACGCGGACGGCACGGTCGAGGCGGAGCTGGAAGGACCCGTCGACCGCGTCGACCTGCTCGTCGACTGGTTTCGGCGCGGGCCGCGGGGCGCACGTGTCGACACGATCGACGTCGAGCGCCTGGAGCCGAGGGGAGAGCAGGGCTTCTCGATCAGGTAGCAGGACGTTCCGCTACGCTCGCTGCGTGGCGCGACCGACGGCAGCGGGCATCGCGGCCGCGCGCGCCGGCCGGGCATTGCGCCGTCCCGAGAACTGGATCGAGCTGCTCAAGTTCTCGGCGGTGGGGGCGAGCGGATACCTGCTCAACCTCGGCGTCTACGTCGCGCTGCTCGACGGCGTCGGACTGCACTACCTGCCGGCGGCGGTCTGCTCCTTCGTCGTTGCCGTCTCGAACAACTACTTCTGGAACCGGCAGTGGACCTTCCGCCACCGCCGGGGGCACGTCTACTACCAGGGGATGCGCTTCTTCGTGGTCTCGGTGGCGGCGCTCGGCCTCAACCTGACGCTCCTGCGCGGGTTGGTCGCGCTCGGCGCGGGCAAGATCGTCGCCCAGGCCGTCGCGATCGTCCTCGTGATGCCCTTCAGCTTCAGCGCGAACAAGCTCTGGTCGTTCCGACGGTAGCCGTGGTCCGCGCAGTCGCAGCCGCCGCGCTCCTCGCCGTCGCGCTCGCTGCGGCTGCCCAGGCGGCACCGCCGCGGGGGCCCGTCTACGACGAGCAGGGACGGCTGGTCAAGGTCCCGTACGCGCCCGCGGCCCCGAAGTCGGTGCTGACCGAGAAGCAGGCTTTGCTCGCCTTCACGGCCGTTCCGAAGGTGAAGGACTGGCTGAGCCGGTATCCGAAGGCGAGCCTGATCAAGCAGGCGACCTACGACTCGACCTATCACGACTGGGAGGCGAAGGTCTGGTCGGGAAAGGCGGGCCAGATCGCAGGCGGCCGGGTCGACGACCTGAGTGCGATCGTCACCGATGCCTGGACCGGGCCCCAGGTCGCCTGGGCGATGGCCCGGGGCGGCCCCGGCGCGTTCGGGGGCAAGAAGATCAACAGCCTCCCGGTCTGGCTCGGCTTCTGCGCCGCCTTCCTGATCGGCCTCGGCGACTGGCGGCGGCCGTTCAGCCTCCGCAACCTCGATCTGCTCTCGCTGCTTTCGTTCTCCGTCTCGCTCTGGTACTTCAACCACGGCCACGTCTTCGCCAGCTCGTCGCTCGTCTACCCGGGACTCGCATACCTGCTCGCGCGCACGATCTGGATCGGCGTGCGGGACAAGCCTCCGCGAACATCACGACCGCTCTGGCCGGTCTGGCTGCTCGCGGCGGCGACCGTGTTCGTCGTCGGCTTCAAGATCGGGCTCAACGTCCGGGACTCGAACGTGATCGATGTCGGCTTCGCAGGCCCGATCGGCGCGGAGCGCATCGTCCACGGTCAGTCGCCGTACGGCAACTTCCCCGTCGAGGACTCGCGCAAGCCCTGCGGGCCGGCGGACCGCAACGGCGAGATTCGCGAGCGGATCCAGACGAACGGCCGCTGCGAGGCGGCGAACCCGAACGGGGACACTTACGGGCCCGTGTCCTACCTCTCCTACATTCCCGGCTACGCGTTCTTCGGGTGGAGCGGGAAGTGGGACGACCTTCCGGCTGCGCACTTCACCTCGGTCGCGTTCGACATCCTCTGCCTCGTCGGGCTCGGGCTCGTCGGGAGGCGATTCGGAGGCACCCGGCTCGGGGTCACGCTCGCCTTCGCCTGGGCCGCGTACCCGTTCACGCAGTACGTGTCGAACTCGAACACCAACGACTCGATCATGCCCGCCTTCCTGATCTGGGGGTTCTGGCTCGCGACGTCGCACTGGGCGCGCGGCCTCTTCACCGGGCTCGCCGGCTGGACGAAGTTCGCGGCGCTGATCGTCGTCCCGATGTGGGCGACCTATCCGGAGCTCCGCCGCAGCCGACGGACTGCGCTCGTCTTCGCCGCGGGCTTCGTGTTGGCCACCGTTGCCGCATTCTGGGTCCTGCTGCTCGAGCCGAACCCGCTCCACGCCGCGCGTGTCTTCTGGGACCGGACGATCCCCACGCAGATCGACCGCCACTCGCCGTTCTCGCTCTGGGACTGGAGCCAGTACCACGCGGCCGGGCTCCCCGACCTCTCCTGGGTCCAGAAGGTGCTCGAGGTCGCCCTGGTCGCCGGCGCGGGCGTGCTCGCCTTCCTGCCGCGGAAGAAGACACCGCTCCAGCTCGCCGCCTTCACCGGTGCGCTCCTCATCGGCTTCGAGACCGTCCTCACCCACTGGTTCTATCTCTATCTGCCGTGGTTCTTCGGCTTCGTCGCGTTCGCGGTCCTGGCCGCGGAGCCGAGGCGGGCCGAGGCTCCGGTCGTCCCCACCGATGAGCACCAGGCTCGCGAGCTGGTCGCAACCGGCTGACCCACGGCGCGCGCTGGTCGCCGGTGCGCTCGCGCTCGCCGTGCTCGTCGGGGCCTGGGCCGGGCTCCATCGCGGCTTCTACCGGCACCGACAGATCGTCGACACGCCCGTGTACCAGAACTACGGCGACGCGATCACGAACGGGAAGGTGCCGTACCGGGATTTCCAGCTCGAGTACCCGCCCGGCGCGCTGCCCGTCTTCGCGATCCCTTCGCTGCTGCGCTCGCCCGAGGGTGACTTGGAGCGCTACCGCGACCGGTTCGAGGCGGAGATGCTCGTCTGCGGCGGGCTCGCGGTGCTCTTCGTGCTCTCCGCGCTCCTCTCCGTGGATGCGGGCCCCGTGCGGGTCGGGCTCGCGCTCGGGTTCACGGCGCTCGCGCCGCTCCTGCTCGGTTCGGTCGTCCTCTCGCGGTTCGACCTCTGGCCGGCCGCGCTCACCGTCGGTGCACTCGCCGCGCTGCTCGCGGGCCGCGACCGCCTGGGGGCAGCCGTCCTCGGTCTCGCGGTCGCGGCGAAGCTGTACCCGCTCGTCCTCGTCCCCGTCGCCGGGGTCTGGATCTGGCGCCGCTCCGAACGACGCAAGGCGCTGGCCTCGCTCGGGATCTTCGCCGCGGTCGTCGCTGCCTGCTTCCTGCCGTTTCTCGCCCTGTCTCCGCACGGCCTGTGGGAGAGCCTCACTCGCCAGGCCGACCGGCCCCTCCAGATCGAGTCGCTCGGCGCGGGGGTGCTGCTCGTGCTGCACCAGGTCGCGGACATCGGGATCACGATGCGCTCGAGCCACGGCTCCCAGAACCTTGCGGGTGGAGGCCCGGATGCGATCGCCGCGCTCCAGAGCGCGCTCCAACTCGTCGCCGTCATCGCCGTCTGGATCTGGTTCGCGCGCGGGCCGATGGAGCGTGACCGGCTGGTCCGGGCGTTCGCCGCGACCGTCTGCGCCTTCATCGCCTTCGGAAAGGTGTTCTCGCCCCAGTTCCTGATCTGGCTCGTCCCCCTCGTCCCGCTCGTTCGGGGCCGGCGGGGGCTCGCTGCCGGCGCGATCCTCGCGCTCGCGCTCGTGCTCACCCAGCTCTGGTTCCCGTTCCGCTACTGGGACCTCGTGCTCCACTTCCGCGCCCTGCCGTCCTGGCTCGTGCTCGTGCGCGACCTCGTCATGCTCGGGCTGCTCGCGACGCTCCTGTGGCCGATTCGGACTCGTCTGGGGAATGTCCCCAGACACGTCCAAAGCGGCTAGCCGAGCTCGATCCGGAGCGGGTCGATACCGGTCGCGCGTCCGTCTGGGTCGCAGTCGATGACGACGCCCTCGAGCCGGACGCCGCCCTCGGCGGGGCGGAACCGGACCGGCATCCCGGTCCGCATCCGCCGGATCGCGAGCTCGGCCTCGACGCCGATCACGGAGTCGTGCGGCCCTGTCATACCCGCGTCCGTGATCGCCGCCGTGCCGCCCGGCTGGATCCGCGCGTCGTTCGTCTGCACGTGGGTGTGGGTGCCGATCACGGCGGTAACGCGGCCGTCGAGGTAGCGCGCGACCGCGATCTTCTCGCTCGTCGCCTCGGCGTGGAAGTCGACGACGACGACCGGAGTCCGGGCGCGCGCCTCCTCGACGAGCCCGTCGACGACCTCGAACGGACCGCAGACGACGTCGAGGAAGAGCCAGCCGAGCAGGCTGACGACCGCGACCGGCGTACCGTCCATCGCCGGAGCGACTGCGAGCGCGCGTCCGGGGGAGCCCGTGGCGACGTTTGCGGGCCTGATCACGCGCTCGGAGGCCGCGAGGTAGGGCCCGATCTCGTCGCGCGCCCAGACGTGGTTGCCGAGCGTGACCACGTCGGCGCCGGCGACGAGGAGCTTGTCGGCGAGCCGCGGCGTCAGGCCACGGCCGTCGGCCGCGTTCTCGCCGTTGACGATGCAGAACCCGGCGCCGAGCTCGTCTCGGAGCGCCGGCAGGCGCCGTTCGACCGCATTCCGGCCGGCCGAGCCGAAGACGTCGGCGAGGAAGAGGATGCGCACGGATGCGGTTCTAGCGCAGCGGCACGGTCGTGGCGGAGCGCACCGAGATCGCGACGTGGTTGCCGGCGTCCTGTGTGTAGCGCGCCAGTGCGAGGCGCTCGACGCCGGCGAGGTCGAGCACCGAGCCGATCCTCGATGTCCGGCTCGAGAGCGCCGATCCCACCCGCAGCGCCGGGTCGGCACGCAGCTGCGTGACCGAGAGGACGACCGAAGGCTCGTCTGAGGGCTGAATTTCGATCACAGAGCCGTAGCTCTTGCCGTTCAGGACGTAGTCGCGCAGCCCGACGACCGTGCCGTCGACCGGCGAGTAGACGTCGGTGCCCGGCGCAGCGCCGACGTTCAGCGAGCCCGTCGAGGGGCCGTCGCCGCCGCCGAGCTGATAGTAGGCGACGCCGCCCCCGCCGCCTCCGAAGATCCGGTGGAAGACGCGGGAGAAGAGTCCTTCGTTCGCCTGGCGACCGAGTGGGTCGAGCGGCAGGGCGTCCTCACCGGCGCCGTGGTAGCCGATCGCCGTCACGCTCTGCTCGTTCACCGGCAGCTGGATGTGTAACGGGCCGTGGGTTGCTATGACGAGCGGGGTCGGTGGACCTGCGGGCAAGAGGCGCAACGCGCTCGCGGGCACGCCGACCTTGACGACCGGCGTCGAGCCCGGGCGGAAGGCCGCGAGGAAGAGGACGACCAGAAAGGCGAGTCCGACGAACGTGAGAACGGCACGGCGGCGGGCGCGGGCCGCGCTCGGGGCGCGGCGCTCCGACCGCCGGTAGGCGGGGACGGAGTGCATCGGCAGCACCGTATCCGAGGTCCCCTGCAGCTTCAACCGGTTAGGTACTGAATCGAGCCAGCTCGCCTCCGGATCGACGGCCAGCGATCCCTCGACGTCGAGCGACCAGTCCCACACGCTCGGGCGTGGGCGTACGCCAAGCGCGGTACGATCCTCGCGATGCCCCCGGGCGCTGCGCCCAAGATCCAGATCCCGCGCTGGATCCAGCTGGTCGGGCTTCCGGTGCTGTTGCTGCTGGCGTGGGTCGTCGCCGGACGCGTCTTTCACGTCGTCTTCCTCTTCGTCGTCGCCGGCCTGATCGCGCTGCTGCTCGACCCGCTCGTCAAATGGATCAGCTCGGTCCGGCTCGGGCGGTTTCGGATCCGTCGCGGCGTCTCGGTCGCGCTCGTGTACCTCACGTTTGCGGCGGCCCTGATCGTGATCATCTGGGGTCTCGCCACCGTGATCGTCGATCGGACGAAGACGGCTGCAAACCGGTTCGACACCTACTTTACGGTCGTCCACGGACAGCCTCCGACGACGGACGCAGACCGGGACGTCGACCGGCTCCAGCAATGGCTGGACACCCACGGGCTCGGCTCGATCAAGGTGCAGAAGCGCGGTCACCGCTGGGTGAAGCAGATCCGCGAGAAGGACGTCAGCAAGTACACGAGCAAAGTGGTCGACTTCGTCGAGGGGGCGGCGATCTCGATCGGCAAGTTCCTCTTCGCCGCGGTCGTCATCCTCGTCGTCTCGATCTACATGCTGCTCGACTTCTCCCGCCTCGCGGCGGCAATCGACAGACGCTTTCCCCCGCATCCCGGGTCCGACCCGTTGCTCGTGCGGATGGAGCGCGCGGTCGCCGGCTACGTCAAGGGCCAGTTCCTGATCTCGCTGATCATCGGGGCGAGCGCCGGGGTGGGGATGTGGATACTGGGGGCGCTCGGCCTCGTGCCGGGCGCCGACAAGTACGCGCTCGTCTTCGGTGCCTGGGTCGGGCTGATGGAGCTGATCCCGTACCTCGGCCCGTGGCTCGGCGCGATCCCGGCCGCGATCTACGCGGTCGTCGTCCACCCGATCTCGCTGCTCTGGGTGGCGATCCTCTTCCTCGTCATCCACCAGGTCGAGGGCCACATCGTCGTTCCGAACGTGATGGGGAGCGCGTTGCGGCTCCATCCGCTGCTCGTGATCTTCGGCCTGCTCGCCGGCGGTGAGATCTACGGGCTCGCCGGGATCCTCGTCGCGCTGCCACTGCTGGCCGCCGCCAGGGCCGCGTACGAGTTCTTCGGCGAGCGCGTGCAGCTCGAGCGGTGGAGCTCGGCGCAGCCGATCGACGTCGAGGTCGAGGTCGAGCCGCCGCTCGTCGCTCCCGTGCCCGAGCCGGAGGGGGAGACCGAGGTCGAGAAGCCGCGGCGCCGCATGCGCCGGTCCCGGACTCCGTGACGGCGCTCCTCGAGGCGCGCGGCGTCAGCCGGCGCTTCGGCGACCACGTCGCGCTCGAGCCGGCCGACGTCGAGGTGCGGTCCGGTGAGGTACTCGCCCTCGTCGGCCCGAATGGCGCCGGCAAGTCGACGCTGCTCGGGATCCTCGCGGGCGCGCTTCCGCCGAGTACCGGCTCGGTCGAGCCCGGGCCGGGTGTGCGCGTCGGCTGGATGCCGCAGCGCCCGGCGCACTACGGGCGGCTCTCGGCCCGCCAGAACCTCGAGCTCTTCGCGCGGCTGCAGGGAGCCGCCGGGGCCGATGCGCTCCTTTCCAGGTTCGAGCTCCCGGACGACGAGCGGCCGGCGTCTGCGCTCTCGGTCGGCAACCGCCAGCGGCTCGACCTCGCGATCTCGCTGCTCGGCGACCCGCAGGTGCTCCTGCTCGACGAGCCGACGGCGGCGCTCGACCCGCGGCAGCGCCGGCGGCTCTGGGAGACCGCGCGTGCGGTTCGGGACTCCGGCGGGGCGGTCGTCCTCGTCACGCAGAACGTGGAGGACCTCGAGCACGTCGCCGACCGGGTCGCCGTCCTGCTCGAGGGTCGCGTCGTCTTCGACGGGCGGGTCGGCGAGTACCTGCGCTCCGAGGCGGCCGGCGCCCTGAGATGAAGCCGTCGCTCGCCTTCGGCCCGCCGCTGGTGATCCTGCGCAAGGACCTGCTCGTGCTACGCCGCTCACCGCTGCTGCTCGGCGTCCTGATCGCCTATCCGCTCGTGATCGCGCTCCTGATCGGGCTGACGGCCGCGTATGCGAACGCGAAGCCGCGCGTCGCTGTCGTCGGGCTCGACCGCGTCCCGCGCCACGTCACGGTTGCAGGCAACACGTTCGACATCAATGCGCTGATCCACGAGGTCGGAAAGAACGTCGAGCTCGTCCGGATGAGCGAGGGCGAGGCCTCCCAGCAGCTCGCTTCCGGTCGCGTCGCGGCTGTGATCACGATCCCGCCCGGGTTCATCGACGATCTGAAGGGCCTGGTGGCGAGTCCGCACCTCTCGCTCGCGACGGGTACGGGCGGCATCACCCCGCGGGTGCGCCAGCAGATGCAGGCGCTCGTCTACAACCTCAACCTCCGCCTGCAGAAGGCGTTCATCCAGGCGGACGTCCGCTACGTCGACCTGCTCCTGCACGGCGGCAAGGGACGGGTGCTCGGCCACGACTTCTCGATCATCGGCCTCGACGGAACGCGGAAGCTGCTCGCACGGCTGCCGGCCTCGCCGGAGAAGGCCCAGATCCTCGATTTCGTCCACGACGCCCGGCTCGCCCTCGCGCTCACGGACAATGCGATCAGGGCGACGGCGTCGCCGATCGTGCTCGACGAGGAGAAGGGCCGAGGCCGCACGTCCGCGCTCTCCGCCCAGGTGCAGGCATACGGGCTCGCGATCACGATCAGCTTCCTCGGCCTGCTGCTCGCCGCGGGTGCACTCGCGGCGGAGCGGGACGAGAACGTGATCGGTCGGCTCATGCGCGGGCTCGTCGGCCTCGGACGGCTGATCGCGGCGAAGGTTGCCCTCGCTGTCGTAGTCGGGCTCGGCCTCGGGCTCGCGATCCTCGTCGGCTTCGGGGTCGCCGTCGAGGCCGGGAACGTCGCGGGCGGCCAACCCTGGCAGCGCGTCCCGCTCGTCCTGCTCGGCGTCCTCCTGGCGGCGGCGGCGGTCGGGGCCGTCGGCACGCTCGTGGGCGCGCTCACGCGCGAGGCGCGCACGGCCTCGCTCGTCGGTGTTCTCGCCGTCCTGCCGGTCGTCTTCCTCGGGCTGGTGCCGCGCTCGATCGTCCCCGTCGCGGCCTGGATCAGCGACATCTTCCCGTTCGCGCACGCGGTGCGTTTCTTCTCGGCCGCCCTGTACGACCGGGCGCCGTGGAGCGTCCTCGCGCGCGAGGCTGCCTGGCTCGTCGGGCTCGGCGCGGCGTACTTCGCGCTCGCGCGGGTCTCGGCCCCGCGCCTCGCGGTCTGAGCCGTTTCCAGCTCCGGCTCGCCGGGACCCTCCCATGGCGACGTACGTGCGGGGTCTAGCCCGACGAGCCTGCGGAAGAGGCGCCGGGCGTAGTCTTTCGGGAGATGAGCACTTTCCCGGTCTCCCGCCTCCGGAGGCTGCGCCGCACCGGCGCGCTCCGCTCGCTCGTCCGCGAGACACGGCTCGATCTCGAGGACTTCGTCATGCCGCTCTTCGTCGGGCCGGCGACCGAGCCCAACGAGCCGCTGCCCGCGATGGGCCGCTGGTCGGTCGAGGACGTCGTCGCCGAGGTCGGCCGGTTGGCCGCGGCCGGCGTCCGCGCGGTGATCCTGTTCGGGATCCCGGACGAGAAGGACGACGAGGGCTCGGGCGCCTGGGACGACGACGGCGTCATCCAGCGCGCACTGCGCGAGCTGCGCCCGCGCTTCCCGGAGCTCGTGCTGCTGACCGACGTGTGCCTCTGCGAGTACACCTCTCACGGCCACTGCGGCGTGATCACGGACGGCAAGGTGGACAACGACGCGACCCTCGACCTGCTCGCGCGTGCGGCGGTCAGCCACGTCGAGGCCGGCGCGGACGCAGTCTGCCCGAGCGACATGATGGACGGCCGCGTCGCCGCGATCCGCGAGGCGCTCCCGGAGACCCCGATCGTCGCCTACTCGGCGAAGTACGCCTCCGCCTTCTACGGGCCCTTCCGCGAGGCGGCCGACTCGGCGCCGGCGTTCGGCGACCGGCGTGGCTACCAGATGGATCCCGCGAACGTGCGGGAGGCCCTGCGGGAGTGCGGGCAGGACGTTGCCGAGGGCGCGGACGTGATCATGGTCAAGCCGGCGCTGCCCTACCTCGACGTCATCCGCGCGGCCCGCGAGCGGTTCGATCTCCCGCTGGCCGCCTACAACGTCTCCGGCGAGTACGCGATGGTGAGGGCCGCCGCCGGTGCGGGATGGCTCGATGAGACGGCGGCCGCTCTGGAGTCGCTGACCGCGATCAAGCGCGCCGGCGCCGACATCGTCGTCTCGTACTGGACGAAGGACCTCGCCGAGTGGCTCTCATAACTCGCTCTGCCCTCTGGCAGCGAGCGCTCGAGCTGATCCCCGGCGGGGTCAACTCGCCGGTGCGGGCGATGCGCGCGGTCGGCCTCGACGAGCCGGTTTTCGTGCGCCGCGGCGCCGGTGCGGAGATCGAGGACGTCGACGGCCGCCGCTACGTCGACTGGGTGATGTCGTGGGGGCCGCTCGTCTTCGGCCACGCCGACCTGGAGACGCTGGTCGCGGTCACCGAGGCCGTCGCCGACGGAACGACCTTCGGCGCACCGACCGAGCGCGAGGTGGAGCTCGCGGCGGAGATCGTCGACGCGGTCCCGTCGGTCGAGAAGGTGCGACTGGTCTCCTCGGGGACCGAGGCCGCGATGAGCGCGATCCGGCTCGCCCGCGGGGCGACCCGTCGCGACCGGATCCTCAAGTTCGCCGGGTGCTACCACGGCCACGCCGACACACTGCTCGCGAGCGCGGGCTCGGGCCTGGCAACCCTCGGTATTCCCTCCTCGCCCGGCGTCCCGACCGGCGTCGCGGCCGACACGATCGTCTGCCCGTACAACGACGTCGAGGCGGCCGCCGCGGCGGTTGCCCGGTGGGGCGAGGGGCTCGCCTGCGTGATCGTCGAGCCGGTTGCCGGGAACATGGGCGTCGTCCCGCCGGAGCCCGGCTTTCTCCAGGGGCTGCGCTCGCTGTGCGACGCGTCCGGTGCGCTACTCGTCTTCGACGAGGTGATTACCGGCTTCCGGGTCGGCCGCGGCGGCGCTCAGGAACGCTACGGAGTCATGCCGGACCTGACCGTGCTCGGGAAGATCGTCGGCGGCGGGCTGCCGCTCGCGGCCTTCGGCGGCCGCGCGGACCTGATGGAGCATCTCGCGCCGGCGGGCGAGGTCTACCAGGCGGGGACTCTCGCCGGAAACCCGCTCGCGACCGCCGCGGGGCTCTCGGTCCTGCGACGCCTGCGCGATCCGGCCGTGTACCACAGGCTCGAGGACGCCGGGTCGCGCCTCGAGGCCGGGCTCTCGCCCTGCGGCCGCGTGCAGCGCGTCGGCGCGATGCTCACGCTCTTCATGCGCGACGAGCCCGTCCGCACCTTCGAGGACGCGCAGGCCTGCGACGCCGCCGGCTACGGCGCGCTCTTCCGCCACCTGCTGGCCTGCGGCGTGTACGTCGCGCCGTCCCAGTTCGAGGCGTGGTTCCCCTCGGCCGCGCACGGCGACGCCGAGATCGCGAAGACGGTGGAGGCAGCGCACAGCTTCTTCGAAACGGCGCGCTAGTGATGGGCGTCTGGACGACGATCGCAACGGAGGCGGAGCGAGAGAGCCCACTCTGGGCAGAGGCGCTCCTCCCCAGCCACGAGCGTCAGCTCGTGGCCGTCTTCTCGCCGCTCGCCGAGGAGCGGTACGCGCTCGGGCTGGAGACGATCTACGAGGGCTACCTGCTCCACTACGGCAGGCCCAGGCTGTTCGCGTCGGCGGAGCACCACACAGCGCTCCTCCTCGGCGACTACCTCTTCGCCCACGGGCTCGTCCGGATCGCCGCCTGCCGGCGCGTCGAGGCAGTCGCCGATCTCGCTGCGCTGATCTCACTCTGCGCCCATCTTCGGGCCGAAGGCGCCCCGGGCGACGCCGAGGCGTGGGCCGCCACCGCCGCGCTGCTCGGGCAGGGGCCCCTCTTCGAGACCCGTAACGCGACGGCACACGCGGCGGCGGCGCGAGCGGCGGCGGGCGACGAGGCGGTCGACCACGCGCTCGCGGCTCACGCCGCCCGGGTCGGTTAGACTCGCGCCGTGCTCGCGCTGCTCGCCGATGCCGCCTCCGAGGGCCGGCACGTCCTGACCGGCATGCTGATCGTCGGTCTCATCTTCCTCGCCGTGATCGGGCTCGGCACGCTGTCGAGGAAGCTCAGGAGGCACTGACCTCGCGCACCGCCCGCGCCAGTGCGGGCTCGACGGGTCCGGACCGGTAGCCGAGCTCGCGCTCCGCCTTCGCGGACGAGAAGTAGGCGGGCGTGCGTGCGAGGATCGCCTCGTTCGAGTTGACGAGACCAATGGCCGCGCCTGCTCTGATCACGGCGTAGGGGATCGCCGCCGCCGGCCGCGGGCGGCCGGCGAGGTCGGCGACCGCCGCGAACACCTCACGGAGCGTCAGGTCGACGCCGCCGAGCAGGTAGCGCTCCCCCGGGCGGCCGCGCTCGAGCGCGAGTGCGTGGCCGCGGGCAACGTCGCGGACGTCGACGAGGTTGACTCCGATCCGCGGGTAGCCGCGGTAGCGGCCCGTAGCGACGCCTCTGATCATTGCCCCTGTCGGCGTTGGTCGCGTGTCGCCGTCGCCGACCGGGGTCGTCGGGTTGACGCAGACCGCGCCCGCCGCGAGCGCGAGCCGCTCGGCCTCGAGCTTCGTCTGCTTGTAGGGGACGACGAGCTCCCAGGCGGGCGGGGTGTCCTCCTCGGTCGCCTGACGGCCGGGGACGGGCCCGCAGGTGGCACAGGTGCTCGTGTGGACGATCCGGGCGACGCCGGCGCGGCGGCAGGCATCGATCACGTTCCGCGTGCCCTCGACGTTCACCGACTCGAGCTCGCGCGCCGGTGCGGTGAAGCTGTACAGCGCCGCGACGTGGACGACCGCGTCGCAGCGCGCGATGGCTCGACGCAGCCGGTCGCCGTCGAGCAGGTCGACCCAGTCGTCTCGAACGTCGGCGCCCTGCTCGCGCAGCTCGCGCGCGACGTGCCCGCCGACGAACCCGCTCGCCCCGGTGACGTAGACCAGCACCCCCGTAGACTCACACTCGTGGCAAGCCCCCGCGACCTTCGCGACTGGATCGCGTTGCTCGAGCGCGAGGGTGAGCTCTTTCGCGTCGACGCCGAGGTCGATCCACAGCTCGAGATCACCGAGATCGTCGACCGCACCGTGAAGTCCGGCGGGCCTGCACTGCTCTTCGAGCATCCCAAGGGCTCGGACCTCCCGCTGCTGATCAACCAGTTCGGTACCGAGCGGCGGATGTGCCTCGCGTTCGGGGTCGAGCGGCTCGACGACGTCGGGCAGAAGCTGGCGGACGTGCTGGAGATGCAGCCCCCGGAAGGCCTCCGCGACAAGGTCAGGGGCCTGCGGAAGCTGAAGTCGATCGCCGGCTCGCGCCCGAAGACGGTGCGCTCCGGCCCCTGCCAGGAGGTCGTCCTCACCGGCGACGACGTGAACCTCGACCTGATCCCGATCCAGACGTGCTGGCCGGAGGACGCGGCGCCGTTCATCACGCTCCCGGCCGTGATCACGAAGGACCCGCGGACCGGTGGGCGCAACGTCGGCATGTATCGGATGCAGAAGATCGATCGGCGCTCGACCTTCATGCACTGGCAGATCCACAAGGACGGGCGGATGGACTACCTCGCCGCCGCCGGACGGCTCGATGTCGCGGTCGCGATCGGCCTCGACCCGGTCATCGCCTACAGCGCGTCCGCGCCGCTCCCGAAGCACGTCGACGAGCTGATGGTCGCGGGGTTCCTCCGCGGCGAGGCGGTCGAGCTCGTCAAGGCGAAGACGGACGACCTCGAGGTTCCGGCGACCGCCGAGATCGTCCTCGAGGGCTACGTCGAGGCGGGCGACGAGGGCGTCGAGGGGCCGTTCGGCGATCACACGGGCTACTACACGGCCTCCGAGCCGTTCCCGGTCTTCCACATCACCGCGATGACGATGCGGCGCGACGCCGTCTACGCGTCGATCGTCGTCGGCAAGCCGCCGGCCGAGGACGCGTGGCTCGGCAAGGCGACGGAGCGGATCTTCCTGCCGGCGATCCGGATGTCGGTCCCCGAGATCGTCGACTACGACCTGCCGGTCGCGGGCGCGTTCCACAACTGCGCGATCGTCGCGATCCGCAAGACCTTCCCGGGCCAGGCGCAGAAGATCATGCACGCGATCTGGGGCCTCGGGATGCTCAGTCTGACGAAATGCGTGGTCGTGGTCGACCACTTCGTCGACGTGCACGACTACGCAGAGGTCTTCTTCCGCGTGACCGCGAACGTCGACCCGAAGCGAGACATCCTCCTCTCCGAGGGGCCGGTCGACCACCTCGACCACGCCCCCGTCACCCAGTTCGTCGGCGGCAAGATCGGCATCGATGCGACCCACAAGCTCCGCGAGGAGGGCGCGCGCGAGTGGCCCCCGGAGATCGTGATGAGCGACGAGGTCAAGGCCTTGGTCGACAGCCGCTGGGCGGAATACGGTCTTGCCAGCCCGTCCGCACGAGATGCGTCATAGTGCGGCTCGTTGCGCCAAGTGTTACGTCGTTGACACCACCCACTGGCGACCGTTTGAATCTCTCTCGGTAAGCCAGAAGGAGGCGTTGCGAAGTGGAGCCCCGGTCGGGGGACGATAAGCCTCATTCCCCGTCTCCCACCCTGTGGCCGGTTGGATTCGCCGTCGGGGTGGCGTG
>JBKOVL010000026.1:0-10346 GCA_046723895.1 Actinomycetota bacterium
CACCTGGGCCACCATCGCCAGGTTCTTCTTGCGCTCGTAGCGGTCGAGTGACTGCTCGAGCGCTAGGGCGGCCTCGTCGCTGCGGCCGGCGGCGGCGAGCACCTCGGCGAGGTCGCAGAGGGCGTCTCCCTGGTTGTTCAGAGAGTCGGTTCGCTCGGCGATCTCCACCGCCTCGCGCGCGAGCCGCTCGGCCTCGGCGTCCTCGCCGCGGTGGGCGTGGACGAGCGCCTGCACCTGCCGCCACAGCATCTGCGTGGCGAGATCCTGCTCGCTGCCGAGCTCGCGGCCGAGCTGCGCGAGCTGCTCCGCCTCGTCGTAACCGCCACGCGCACACAGGACGCGGCCCAGTACGGGAGCACAAGTCGAGAGCACGCTTCGGCTGCCGTGTCTCTCGTACATGTCGCAGATCCGGCGCAGGTGGGCGTCCGCGGTCGCGTGGTCTCCAACGAGCGCGGCGATCTCGGCCAGCTGCCGCTCGCCCCAGGCGTCCCCCGTCAGCTCACGCGCCCGCTCCGCGGCCGGACGAGCGAGCGCCCAGGCCTCGTCGAACCGGCCGAGCATGGCGAGCAACCAGGCCCGATAGAGCAGCTCCATGGGGTGCGGATTGTCCGGCAGCGCCGAGTCGAGCGCCTGCAGCGCCTCGTCCGCCGGCCGCGGCCCAAAGACGAGCGCGTCGTGAAGACCGGACAACGCGGTGCTTTGGCCCGCCAGGCGGTCGTGGCGGACGGCCTGCTCGGCTGCCCACGCTTCCGCTTCGAAGCGCCCGCGGAAGTTCGCCGCCGCGCCCAGCGCAGACCAGACGCGTGCGAGGCCGGCGTGGTCGTCTGCCTGCTCGAGGAGCGGTAGCGCCATCCGTGCGAGCCGCTCGAGTTCGTCGACCGCCTGGTCGTCGGCGGACCTCAAGCGCCCGTGGGCAGCGACGCAGAGGGCGAGTGCCTCCCCGACCTTGTCGCTGGCCTCGCGAGCCTGCTCGGCGGCCTGCTCGGCGATCGCTGCTCCCTCGCTCGGCCTCGGCTGCGCCTCCGCGAGGTCGAGCTCAAGTCGGATGTCGAGGCGAAGGGGCCGGGTCAGCGCGAGCGCGCGCTCGAGCAGCGGCACAGCCGCTCGATCGCCTGCCCGCCAGAGGGCGCGTCGGCCGGCGGCAGCAAGGCGCTCACCGGCCCGCTCGGCGAGCCCCGGGTCGGGTTGTCCCAGCTCGGCCTTGTACCGGGCCGCTTGCTCGAGGTGGAAGCCGAGGATCTCGTCCGCCTCGACCACTTGTTGGACGCGTTGGTCGAGCCAGTCGGAGAGGCGCTCGTGCAGCTCCGCTCGAGTCGCCTTCGGCAGCGTGTCGTACGCGGCATCCCGGAGCAGGAGGTGGTGGAAGCGGAAGGCGTCGTCGCCGGGGAGCTGGGCCTCGTCGGGCCGGATCAGGCCCTTGCGGACGAGCGAGGCGAGCCGCGGCGTCACATCGCCGCTGTCAGAGAGCGCGCGGACAGCGCCGCGGTGGAAGATCTCCCCTTCGACCGAGGCCCGTTCCAGCACGAACCGCTCAGGGCTTTCGAGCTGGTCGAGCCGGGCGGCCAGCAGAGCGCGAAGCGTCTGCGGTACGGCCACGTCCCCCTCCGCTTCCGCCGCGAGCATCACCATCTCGGTGACGAACAGCGGGTTTCCGCCGGAGGCGCGTGCGACCTTCCCGCGTATTCCCTCCGTGAGCAGCTTCGGGATCAGCGCGTCGACGTCTGCGTCCGGCAGGGGCTCGAGCCGGAGCACGACCGGCCACTCCGCCCGGCGGTCGACCAGGTCGGGGCGGGCGAGGCAGAGAAGCAAGATCGGCGCTCCGCTCGAGAGCAGGGCAACGTGCTCGACCAGGTCGAGGAACGTCTGCTCCCCCACTGGATGTCGTCGAGCAGGCAGACGAGCGGCGCCTGCTCCTCGAGCAGCTTCCGGAAGCCCCAGGCGATCTCCTCCGCGGAGGCCGCCTCCGCCGCCTCGCCCAGGAGCGAACGGATCGAGGCCGCGGCCGCCGGATCGGAGGGCAGCGAGTCGAGCTGCCTGACCACCTCGACCACCGGCCAGTACGTGATCCCCTCGCCGTAGGGAAGGCAGCGGCCGTTGACGACGTGTGCGTCGATCGTGGAGAGGAACTCGGCCGCCAATCGCGACTTGCCGACCCCGGCCTCCCCGACCACCGTCACCAGCTCGCAGCGCTGCTCCATGCAGACCCGCTGCCACGCCTCCCGTAACCGTTCGAGCTCCTGCACTCTGCCGACGAAGCGGATCTCGTGGCGGCGCTCCGGCCGTTTGCGGACGGAGACCAGCCGGTAGGCGGCCACCGGCTGCTCCTTACCCTTCAGCTCGAGCGGCGCCAGCGCCTCCGCCTCGACCGCCCCATGCACGAGCCCGAGCGTCGCCTCAGCGATCAGAATCTCGCCCGGGGCGGCCGCTTGCTCCAACCGGGCGGCGACGTTGACCGCGTCGCCGGTCGCAAGCCGCTCCTCGGTACCGGTCACGACCTCGCCCGTGTTCAGGCCGATCCGCGCCTGCACGCCCAGCTCGGGCAGCGCCTCTCGCATCTCCCAGGCGGCCCGGACGGCGCGGAGGGCGTCGTCCTCGTGCACCCGAGGGACACCGAAGACGGCCATCACCGCATCACCGATGAACTTCTCCACCGTCCCCCCGTGCGACTCGACGATCCCCCGCATCCGCCTGAAAAAGCGGGCAAGAACGGCACGGACGGCCTCGGGATCGGACGCCTCGCCGAGCGCGGTCGAACCGGTGACATCGCAGAACAGGACGGTGACCGTCTTCCGCCGCTCGCCGACCGGCGGGGCGGACTCCAGCGCCGCGCCGCAGAAGGGACAGAAGGCAAAATCGCCCTCGCTCTCGCGCCCACAGCTGGCGCAGATCAGCACCAAGGGCTCAACCTCCAGACCCGCCGACAACGCCGGTGCACGCAATGTTCGCACAGACGGACAGGGCTATAGAAGGCGGACGGGGGTAGCGGGGTCGAGCTGCTGCCGCAGGCGCCGGATCACGACGAGGGCAGCGAGAACCCGAGCCGGCCCCGCTCTTCCGCGGCCTTGCTGAGCTCGAGCCGCACGATCGCGCCGACCGGAACGATCACCTCGTCGGGCACGTCGTCGCCGTGGGGACGGAGGGTGACGAAGCCGTACCCCGGCTCGGCACTCAGCGACTCGATCGAGTAGCGGATCCCGCCCGCGAGCTCGACCTCGACCGCAGGCCGCTCGACCTCCGCCTCCGCCGAGAACTGCTCGATCCGCCGGTGGATGCGGTTGATCAGGTCGTCGAGCGGACCCGCGAACCCCGGAATCCAAAGGTCTGGCATCAGTGTCCCTAGAACAGGCTATCGACGCGCGCCGCCTGCCCTTCGGCGACGTGCGCGCGCCCGAGCTCGGTCACGATCCGGCCACGAGGCGTCCGCTGGATGAAGCCGAGCTGGAGCAGGTAGGGCTCGTAGACGTCCTCGATCGTGTCCGGCTCCTCGCCGAGCGAGACTGCGAGCGTCGAGAGTCCGACCGGGCCGCCGCCGAACTTGGCCACGATCGTCTCGAGCAGCTCGCGATCGGTGCGCTCGAGGCCTTGGTCGTCGACCTCCATCAGCTCCAGCGCTTCGGCGGCGATCTCAGCCGTGATCTCGCCCGAGTGCCGCACCTCGGCGACGTCACGCACGCGCCGGAGGATACGGTTCGCGACGCGCGGCGTTCCGCGCGAGCGCCGTGCGATCTCGTCCCCCGCTTCGCGGGCGATCGCAACGTCGAGAATCCGAGCCGAGCGGTGGACGATCTCGGCCAGCTCGGCCGGCTCGTAGTAGGCGAGCCGGAAGGTCATCCCGAAGCGGTCGCGGAGGGGCGTCGTCAGCAGGCCGGTCCGGGTGGTCGCACCGACGAGCGTGAAGGGCGGCAAGTCGAGTGTCAACGTGCGCGCCGCGGGACCCTGGCCGACCACGATGTCGAGGCGGAAGTCCTCCAGGGCCGGGTAGAGGATCTCCTCGACAGCCGCGTTGAGCCGGTGGATCTCGTCGACGAAGAGGACGTCGCGCGGATCGAGCGCGGTCAGGATCGCGGCGAGGTCGCCCTTGCGCTCGAGCGAGGGACCGGCCACGGTGCGGATCCCGACTCCGAGCTCCTCGCGGACGATGTAGGCGAGGCTCGTCTTCCCCAGCCCGGGGGGACCGACGAGCAGGACGTGATCGAGCGCCTCGCCGCGGCCGGTCGCCGCGGTGAGCACGACCTCGAGCTGGGATTTCAGCCGGTCCTGACCGATGAACTCGGAGAGACGGCGCGGCCGGAGCGACCGGTCGTCCTCGTCCTCCGTGCCCTCGTGAAGCACAGGCGTCAGCAGCCGCTCGGCAGTTGGCCGCTCCGCCGCCGGCAAAGCCACCGCCTCCGCGACGCGGTCGCCTCCATCGAGCCTAGGGCTCACGCCGCCTTCCGCAACGCCAGGCGCACACGCTCCTCGGGGGTGAGATCCGGATCGACCTCGGCGAGCACGCGCTCCGCGTCGGGGACCGAATAGCCGAGCTCGACCAGTGCATCCCGCGCAGCCATGTGGTTGCCCGGCTCGGCTGCGCCGAGAGGCCCGGCGCCGATCTTCTCCTTCAGCTCCAGGACGACGCGCTGCGCGGTCTTCTTGCCGATGCCCGGGATCGCCTCGAACCGCTTCGTGTCCTCGAGCGCGATCGCGCGACGGAGCTCCTTCGCGGTCGAGCCGGAGAGGATCGCGAGCGCCATCTTCGGCCCCACCCCACCGACCGAGAGCAGGTGCTCGAACAGCTCGCGCTCGCCCGCGTCTACGAAGCCGTACAGCGCCAGCGCGTCTTCCCGGACGACGAGGTACGTCTCGACGACGACCTCGTCTGTTCCCTCCGCCCGCCGCAGCACGCCGGGGGTCACCGCGACGAGGTAGCCGACGCCGTTGACATCGATGACGAGCCCGTCAGGCCGCCGCGCAATCGGTTTTCCGCGCAGCCTGGCTATCACGAGGCGAGCGCCCTCACCAGCGGCGGCGCGAGCGCGTGGCAGATCGCGACCGCGAGCGCGTCGGCGGCGTGCGACGGGCCCGGCGGCGCCTTCAGTCCAAGGATCGCCTGCACCATCCGCTGTATCTGCGCCTTCTCAGCGCGGCCGTAGCCGCACACGGCCTGCTTCACCTGCGCCGGCGCGTACTCGGCGCACTCGACGCCTGCGAGTGCGGACGCGACGAGCACGGCGCCGCGCGCCTGACCGACAGAGAGCGCGGTGCGGGCGTCGGCGCCGACGAACGACTCCTCCAGGGCGACGGCATCCGGTTCGAACTCCCCCACCAGCTCCTGCACGTGCTCGAAGATCGTCTTCAGCCGTACCTCCGGGCGCTCGCGCGCCGGCGTTTGCCACCAGCCGTGGTCGAGTGCCCGGAGGCGTCCGCCGTCTTTGTGGACGATCGCGTACCCGCAAGCAGCCGTCCCTGGATCGATGCCCAGAACTCTCACGACGTGAGGTTAGGCGCGTGGTCGGACGTTCCTCCCCGCCTGGAACATGTTCGCCCAGGCGCCGGGCTAGGCCGCGACGGTCTCGAGCACGCGCTCGGGGATGTCGAAGTTGGCGTAGACGTCCTGCACGTCGTCGAGCTCCTCGAGCGCGTCGATCAGCTTCAGCACCTTCCGCGCGGTCGCCTCGTCCTCGATCGAGACGGTGGTCTTCGGCAGCATCGTCGCCTCGGCCTCGGCGATCACGATCCCGGCTGCCTCCAGCGACTCGCGCACGCTCTGCAGGTCCTCGGGCGCGCACGTGACCTCGAAGCTCGAGCCTTCGCGGAGGACGTCCTCGGCGCCGGCGTCGGCGGCCGCGAGCGTCAGCTCGTCCTCGTCAGCCGATGCGTCGACGAGGATCACGCCCTTCCGCTCGAAGAGCCACGCGACGGCGCCGGACTCCGCGAGATTTCCGTCGGCGCGCGCGAAGACGTGACGCACCTCCCCGGCTGTTCGGTTGCGGTTGTCGGTCAGCACCTCGACGTAGACGGCGACGCCGCCCGGCGCGTAGCCCTCGTAGGAGATGTGCTCGTACGCCGCCGCGTCTCCCCCGGTCCCCGCACCTCGGGCGATCGCCCGCTCGATGTTGTCCTTGGGCATCGACGCGGCGCGTGCCTTCTCGATTGCGTTCTGCAGAGCGAGGTTCCCCGCCGGATCGGGGCCTCCGTCCTTGGCGGCGACGATCAGCGCGCGGGTGAGCTTCGTGAACAGCTGACCGCGCTTCGCGTCCGCGGCGCCCTTCTTGTGCTTGATCGAGCTCCATTTGGAGTGCCCTGACACGGGCACGAATTGTAGTGAGGTGCCTCAGCCGAGCCGCTCTGCAAGGTCCGGACGACAGCCGTGCGCCGCCCAGCCGGCGGCGGTGCCGTCGTAGAGCGCGTCCCGGATCGTCGGGTCGGCCCCCAGCTTCAGCAGGACGTCGATCGCTTCTTCCTCGCCGGCCTGCGCAGCGAGATGGATCGGCGGAACGCCTTCGCCGTGGCTCAAGCCGCCGAAGGTGCCGCGGCCGTTCGGGTCGGCGCCGAGTTCCACCAGGCGGCGGATCGCGGCGACCCGCCCCTTCGACGCGGCCCACACGAGCGGCGTGCCGCGGTAGGGGTCAGCCTCGACCTGGGCGCCGAGCTCGACCAGACGGTCGATTGCCTCGACGCGGTCCGCCTTCGCCGCCCAGACGAGAGCCTCGTCGAGAACCTCCTGCGGGTCGTCGGACGGCGTCCAGGCCGGGAAACCGCCGTGTGGGCGGTAGAAGCCGCGGTGGGCTCCCGCCGCCGGCGTCCCGACGAGCTCGTCGATCAGATCGACGCGGCCGAGGCCGGCTGCGACCCTCAGGTTGCGAGGCTCGAGCCCCAGGTGCTGCACGACCTCGCGGTGGCCCCAGAAGAGCGCGGCGATCAGCGGGGTGCCGCCGTCACCGCGTGCGTACAGATCATTCCGGGCACCGGCGTCGAGCAGCAGCCGAGCGAGCTGGAGGTCGTTCGAGTATCCGGCCTGGTGGAGCTTCGTCCAGCCGTGGTCGTTGCCGCGGTTGACGTCCGCACCCCGCTCGAGCAGAAGCCTGGTGATCTCGAGGTCATTGGCCATCCCGAACAGGTCGTTGCCGTTCGTGCCTCGCATCTCGAGCAGCTTCGGATGAGCATCGAGGAGCTCGACGAGCCGCTCTCGGTCGCCGGTCTCGAGGGCCCGATAGGCGAGCATGAACGGCGGGGCCGGCTCGGTGCCGCGGGCGATCGCCGCCACGTGCCGTCGCAGCGCTGACCAGCTCGTGAACCCGTGCCGGCCCGCGAGGTCGCGCCGAGCCTCGGCGGTCGTGACACCGTTCACCGTCGCGATTCCGTCCGCCCGGCCTTCGTAGTACTCGATGTCGCCGTGGAACGGCTGCTCAACGGCGACGCGGACGAGCGCGGGCCAGCTCGAGTAGCCCTGCTCGCGCGCAAGCACGAGCTGTGCGCTCGTAAGCCGCACCGGCAGGTCGCCGAAGCGTTCGAGCGCAGCGGGATCCCCCGCCCGCGCGGACCGGACGAGCTCCTTGGCCTGCTTGCGAAGCTGCTCGAGGTTCATGCTGATCTCCTCCCGTGACGCCCGCGTCCGCGGTCGGGTGGGAAGAAGATCGGTCAGTGCCGCTGTGCTGCCGTTGAGGTGGGCTCAGCCCTGCCCGCGGACCGGGTGCGCCCTCACGCGCACCCAGGAGGATACCGTGCACGCCGTGCCATCCTCCGTTCTTCCGATCGGGAAGCTTCCCGGGCAGCTGCTCGCCCATCTGATCGCGACCTATGCGACGAGCGATCCGACCGTCGTCGTTGGCCCCGGCCTCGGTGGCGATGCAGCCGCCATCGACGTCGGCGCGACCACACTCGTGGTGAAGTCCGATCCGATCACTTTCGCCAGCGAGAGCCCGGCGCGGTATCTGGTCGACGTCAATGCGAACGATCTCGCCTGCCTGGGCGCGACGCCTCGCTGGATGATGGTCACGGCCCTGTTGCCCGAGGGGACTACGGAAGAGCTCGTCGAGTCGCACTTCCGAGAGCTTCAGGACGCCTGCCGACGACGGTCCATCTCGCTCGTGGGCGGCCACACGGAGGTCACGTTCGGCATCGCGCGACCGATCCTCGTCGGCGTCTTGATCGGTGAGGTCGAAGGTAGACGACTCGTGCGTCCGGGAGGTGCTCGTGCCGGCGACCGGCTGCTGCTGACGGGCGCCCTCGCCATCGAAGGGACCGCCCTCGTCGCCCGGGAGCTCGGCGACCGCCTACAGGACGCGCTCGATCCCGTGATCGTCGAGCGGGCCGCAAACTTCCTCTCCGATCCGGGCATCTCGGTGGCCGCGGAGGCGATCGCGCTCTTGGACGCCGGCGGCATCACGGCCCTGCACGACCCGACGGAGGGCGGGCTCGCGACCGGCGTTCGGGAGCTCGCGCTGGCCGCCGGCTGCGGCGCGACAATCGATCGCGATGCGGTGCCCATCATGCCGGAGACTGCCGCGATCGCCGAGACGTTCGGCCTCGACCCCCTCGGGATGCTCGCTTCCGGCAGCCTCCTCGCGGCCGCCGATCCTGACGCAGTCGATCGCTTGGTCTCGATCAGCGGCACGCTCGGGATCCGCCTGACGCCGATCGGAGAAGTCACCGAAGGAAGCCGCTTCGTGCTCCGAGCAAATGGGGTCGAGCACGAGCTGCCGGTCTACGGGAGCGACGAGACCACGCGGGTGCTGGGAGCAGCGACGGCCTAGCCGGCGGGCCCGCCCCATCGAAGCGGTAGGACAGCGCCCGGCCGGCGGCCGGGCGGAACGACTCCACCGCGCGAGCCTATGCGCTAGGACGCGGCCAGGTCGCCCGGGCGGGGCTCGTCGACGTCGGCGCCGGGGCGCCCGGGGAGCGGGAGACGCATCTTGGGCTGGAGGTAGAGCAGCTCGTAGAGGACGGCCGCGAGGATGCCGCCGACGGCGGGGCCGGCGTAGTAGATCCAGGTGTAGCTCTCCCAGACCTTGTAGACGAGCTCCGGCCCCAAGGCGCGGGCGGGATTCATTGACGCGCCGGTCAGCGGACCGCCGCAGAGAATGTCCATCGTGAGCACGAGCCCGATCCCGAACCCGGCGACCGCCTTGAACGCGCCGCGCTCGTCGACCGCGGTCGCGAACACGGCGAGCACCAGGAAGAAGGTCAGGATTCCCTCGAGCGCGAAGCCGGCGCCGGAGCCGATCAGGGGGTTCAGGAGCGGCGCGCCGAGACGTGCCGGTGCGATCGCCTCTTTCGGGAAGATCCACCAGAGCAGGAGCGAGGCCACCACCGCACCGGTGAACTGCATCAGCCAGTAGACCCCGGCGAGAGCAGCCGCGATCCGTCTCGTGACGACGAAGCCGAGCGTGACGGCAGGATTGAAATGGCCGCCGGAGATATGGGCGAAGGCCGTGATCATGATCGCGAGCGCGAGCCCGAACGCGAAGGCGATGCCGATCAGGCCGCCGGCGCCGCCCAACATGACCGCGGCCGTGCCGATGAAGACGAGCGTGAAGGTGCCGATGAACTCCGCGACGCCGCGCCTGACGTAGTCGCCCTGCACGCGCGTGAGCCTAGAAGGTGCGTCGGACGGAGCAGACGGACCCGGTCCAGAAGTTCGCCGAGCCGGAGGCGCTTTCGTCCACCTAGCCGGCCGACCTTCCGCTGCCGCGTACAACCGCCCGGCTGGGCTTCGACCTAATCGCGCTCCGTGCTCGGCGCAAGCAGCACCCTAGAGAGTCACAGTCGTTTTGGCAAGTGGCAAGGACGCAGCTTTTTCCGCTCCTAGCGGCCATTTGACCCACGATCGTCTTTTCGCGCTACCATCTCGCGCCGGAGGCAGGCTTCAACCAAGGGAGAGGGGGTCTTCGAACCCATGTCACGTATCGAACGGTGGTCGCCGCTCGCAGGCCTCGCCGCGGTCGCACTCTGGATCGTCGGCCTACTTGCGAACGACGCGCCCGACACGTCGACCAAGAAAACGGACGCGGAGATTCTGAGCGTCTACCAGCACCACTCGAACCAGATCATGCTCGCCTCGTGGCTGTTCATGCTCGGGTGCGTGTTCTTCATCTGGTTCGCCGGGACGGTTCGCAGCCGGCTCGCCGAGGCCGAAGGAGGGCCGACCACGTTCTCGACGCTCGCGTTCGGCGGCGCTCTTGCCGCAGCTGCCTTCGCGATCGGCTCGATGGGCGGCCAGATGGCGGTCGCGATCAACAAGAACCACGTCAGCCCAGCGACTGCGGGGGCGCTGACTCACATCAGCGACGCGTTCTTCGTCGGGATCGAGATGACGCTGATCGTGCTGTTCGTCGCCGTCGCGGTCGTCGCGTTCCGGACACGCG
>JBKOVL010000092.1:0-2747 GCA_046723895.1 Actinomycetota bacterium
CTCCCGCTCGATCCCGGTCACCTCGGTGTCGGGGTGGATCTCGACGCCTCGCCGGTCGGCGCCGCGGGCGAGGCCCCAGACGACCGCGTCGTGCCGGATGATCCCACCCGGCGGGTGGTAGAGCGCGCCCATGATCGGCCACGTCACGTCCTGCGAGAGGTCGAGCTCCGGGCAGAGCTCGACCAGCTCGTCCGGATAGACCACCCGGCTGTCGATCCCGAGCAGCTGGTTCACCTCGGCGCGCTCGGTCATCGTGATCATCGCCCGGTCGGAATGGGCAAGGGTGAGGTGGCCCTGCTGCGAGAAGAGAAGGTTGAAGTCGAGGTCGGCGCCCAACCGCTCGTAGAGCTTGACGCTCTCGGCGTAGAAGGCGGCGCCCTCGGGCGTCCGGTAGTTCGAGCGGATGATCGTGGTGTTGCGGCCCGCGGCGCCGGAGCCGATGTAGCCCTTCTCGAGGACGGCCACGTTCGTGATCCCGTGGTTGCGCGCCAGGTAGTAGGCGGTCGCGAGGCCGTGCGAACCGCCGCCGACGATCACGACCTCGTAGCGCGGCCGAAGCGCGGCGCGCGGGCGCCACATGCGGCGGACCCGGAAGAGGTCCCTCACGTGAGCCCCTCGGCGGCGTCGATGACCACCTCGGCCAGGTAGTCCGAGTACTCCTGGGCGAACCAGAGCCGGTAACCCTTGCCCGCGGGCGCGACGAGCGCGCGCACGTGGGCGATGGCCCCGACCGCCGGCAGCCTGTCGAGGCGCAGGTCGGTCAGCCGGCGAAGGAGCGTCTCGACCTGAGGGCCCTCGATCTCCATCCCGGCGAGGCCGGCCGCCGGCCCGAGCGCCGCCGCCTCCTCCTCGCCGACGAGCGCGCTGACGTCACGGATCCCCGCCGGCGCCCGCGCCAGGGCGCGCCGCAGCGGTGAGCGCCAGGCCGGCGAGGCGGGATCGGCGACGAGGAACTCGGGCAGCGTCACGAGCGCAGCTTTCCTCCCTCCGGGTCGTAGAACGGGCTGAGGCGCACCCTCGCCCGCTCGAGCCGCCCGTCGATCCTGATCTCGATCGTCGCTTCCTCCTCTGCGAGCTCGCTGGGAACCCAGGCCAGCCCAATCGCCCTGCCGACCGCCCCACTCCAGCGCGCGCTCGTCACACGGCCGCCGGGGCGACCGTCGACCACGACCTGCGCTCCCTCGGGCGGAACCGAGCCGTTTCGCATCTCGAAGCCGACGAGCTGATCGCGGAGGCCCCGCTCGCGAACGTGCTCGAGCGACCACTTGCCGACGAAGTCGTCCTTCTCGAACTTGACGATCCAGGGCATCCGGGCCTCGAGCGCGTTTGACTCCGAGTCGGTGTCCTGGCCGACGAGGATGTGCATCTTCTCGAGCCGGAGGACACGCTGGGGCTCGAGCCCGAACGCCCGGACGCCGAGGTCCGAGCCGTGGTCGAGGATCGCGTCCCAGAGGTGCTCGCCGTACGGGCTGGGAACGTGGATCTCGTAGCCGAGCTCGCCGACGAAGCCGATCCGCAGGAGGAGGGCCGGCACGCCCGCCACCGATGCCTGCTTCGCATCGAGGTACGTGAAGGCGCCCGGGGACACGTCCAGCTCCGTAAGCCGCCGGAGCAGCTCGCGCGCACGCGGGCCCGCGATGTTGACGGCGGCGAGGGCGCCGGTCGCATCGACGATCTCGACGTCGAGCTGCCAGACCGCGTTCCACCACGCGAACCACTCCAGGACGGTCTCCGCGCCTGTCGACGTGGTCGTGACGAAGAACGCCTGGTCGCCGAGGCGCGCCACCGTCCCGTCGTCCATGATCCGGCCCGCGTCGGTGCCGAGGACGGCGTACCGGATCCGGCCCAGTTCGAGGTCCGCGAACCGATTCGGGTAGAGCCGTTCGAGGAAGACCGCCGCATCCGGCCCGCGGACGAGCAGCTTCCCGAGGGTGGAGACGTCGATCGCGGCGACCGCCTCGTGCACGGCCCGCACCTCGGCGACTGCGTCGCCGTACGAGTGAGGCCGCCGCCAGACGCCGGTCCACATCATCGTCGCCCCGAGCTCCTTGTGGCGGTGATGGATCGCCGTTCGCTTTGCCGGCTCGTGCCCGCGCCCGGCGAGCAACCCGAGCGGCAAGGGCGACCACGGCGGCCGCGCCGTCGTCGTCCCGATCGCCGCCTCGCTCGTCCCGGTCTCGCGCGCGAAGAAACGGATCGAGGCGAGGTGGCAGAGCCGGCCCTGGCAGGGGCCCATCGTCACCGTCGTGTAGCGCTTGGCGAGCTCGATCGAGTCGAAGCCCTCCGCGATCGCCCGCTTCATGTCCTTGTCGGTCACGTCCTCGCAGACGCAGAGGAAGCACTTTCCGCGCCCGTCGTACGACGGCCGGGGAACAGCGGAGCTCGCGCCGGCGCCGGTGACCGACCCCACCGCCTCGACGTGCGGGGGGAGCTCAGCCGGGACGAAGATGCCGCGCGCCGGGTCGTACTCGATCCGCGCCCCCGCCTGGGCGAGGAGCGAGTAGGCGGGCTGCGCGCCGCCGTCGGCGACGACGAGATCGCAGCGGATCCGCGCTCCGTCGACGGTCAGCGAGCGCACGCGCCCTCGCCGCCCCTGGGCGAAGAGCTCGCTCGTCGTTCGCTCGCGGAGGTCGACGACCTGCGCCACCTCGATGCCTGCCGCCTCCAGGTCGGCGACGATGTCCGGCTCGCGGGCTGTCACCACGACCGCGCGCTCGCCGGGCTTCAGCGACCAGTCCCTGACCAGG
>JBKOVL010000235.1:0-8033 GCA_046723895.1 Actinomycetota bacterium
TGAAGGGCGGCTCGGTGATCGATCCGGACGTCGTGCAGGAGCTCGTTACGACGCGCCGAGCCGACGATCCGCTGGCATCGTTGACCGAACGCGAGCGCGAAGTGCTCGCACTGATGGCCGAGGGACGCTCCAACGTCGGGATCGCCAACCGCCTGTGGGTCACCGAGGGCACCGTCGAGAAGCACGTCGGGAGCATCCTCACCAAGCTCGATCTCTACGCCGAGGAGGACGACCACCGGCGTGTCCCCGCCGTGCTGGCATTCCTGGACTCTCGTTAGCCGGTCGCCGTCGCAAGCTCCGGCTCCTGCGGCGCCGGTCGGCAAAGCCGCCGTCGCCGCGCGTTAGCCGGTCGCCGTTGCAAGCTCCGGCTCCTGCGGCGCCGCTGGGTAGCGTAGAAGCGTCGATGAACGTCACCCAGTGCGAGAACTGCGGTCGCAAGAACCGCGTCCCGGCGGCTGCTCGTGGGACGGCCCGGTGCGCCGAGTGCCACGAGCCGCTCCCGTGGATCGCCGAGGCGGATGACAACTCGTTCGCGGAGGTTGCCGACGCCGGGTCGCTCCCCGTTCTCGTCGACGTGTGGGCGCCCTGGTGCGGCCCGTGCCGGATGGTCAGTCCGGTGCTGGACCGGCTCGCGCACGAGCTCGCCGGGCGCGTGAAGCTCGTCAAGGTGAACGCCGACGCCGCGCCGGGCGTGGCGAGACGCTTCTCCGTGCAGGGCATCCCCACAATGCTGCTGATGCGGCGAGGAGAGGTCGTCGCCCGCCAAACGGGAGCACAACCGGAACCCGCGCTGCGGGCCTGGCTGGAGCACGCGCTCGCAGATTCGGCATCTGCGCCGAACGGACGAGGTTGAACCGCGTCAGTCACCCTCACCGACGGCTTCAGGTTCTTCGGGGTCCAGAAATCGATCTAGTCGCGGTTCGCGCTCGTCATAGTGGACCCGCAGCGCCGGCGAGCTCGTCGAGGCGCGTTACGACCTTCCAGGTCCGGACGGTCGCCGGTGTGCCGAGGCCGCCCTCGAAGAGCGCCGTGTTCATCTTCGAGGCTGCGACGCCGTTCGGGTACCGCAGATAGACCTCTGTATCCCGAATGACAAACTCGTCGTCGCCGAACGTGCGCCCCGAGAAAGCGCGCTTCGCCGCTGCTGTCGGACGTGTCTTCAGGAAGGCGACGTGCAGTGCCGCCGCTCGTCGGCGCTCGAGCGGATGCTTGCGGACAATTTTCGAGAGCTCCCCGGAGGTTCGCACTATGACGTCGGTGTCGACACCGAACTCGGCCTCGACGAGCCTCTCGACAGCGGTCGCCACCGCGGTCGAAGAACGCTTCGCGCTCCCGAGGACGACGTTGCCGCTCTGCAGGTGTGTGACGACGTCCGTGAATCCGGCGTCATTGAGCGCGACGCGAAGATCGCCCATCGGGACGCGGTTGACGCGGCCGAGGTTGATGGCGCGGAGGAAGGCCACGAAGATCACGGGCGTCATCGTCGCGTAGCGGCGGTTGCGACTCGAAGCCGGGCCTGGCCGACCGGGCGGACTCGCTGCGCCCCTTTGGGCTCCTCCCAGCCCTGCCTGCCCGATGACGACCCCAGAAACCATCGGAGAATCACCGTCCGATCAGCGCCGCCATCGCGAACCGGATGGTTCGGTTCGGTCGTAGACTCGTCTTTTCGGGCGATGAATCTCCAACTGGCAAACCTTCGACCGCGGAACCTCCACCGCGAGCCTCCCCTTACTCCTGCTGGGGTCCTGCTTCGGTATCCGTGGACGCTGCCGGCCATCGTGCTCCTCTTCGCGGCGATGGCCCTTGCGGCCGCGGTTGCCAACGGCGCGCTCCTGCGTGTCTGGGACGAGCCGATCCGAAGCTGGATCACCGACCACCGCACCGACGCGCTCGACAGCTTCTTCCTGACGGTCACGAGGCTCGGGAGCTGGCAGGTGGTGGTCATCGGCCTCGTGGTGCTCCTTGCTCTCGCGTGGCGCGTGTGCGCGCCGATGGCGGGGCTCTTGATCGTGGCGACGCTTGCGCGGCCGGTGTTCGAGTGGCTCATCAAGTCGGGCGTCGGTCGGGTGCGGCCATCGGAAGGCGCGCTTGTGAGCAGCGCGGGTCCTTCGTTTCCGAGCGGGCATGTGATGGCATCGATCGCGCTGTGGGGGCTGGTCCCGCCGGTCGTGGCGCTCCTCACCCGCAGGCGGACGCTGTGGTGGATAGCGACGATCGTCTCGGGCACGATCATCGTGCTCGTGGCCGCAAGTCGCGTCTATATAGGCGTGCACTGGTTTTCGGATGTGATCGGAGCGTTCCTCTTCGGCGCGGTGTTTCTCTTGGTGATCGAGCGCATCGGAGATGTCACTCACCGCCGCCACCCGTGCTCGGATTACTCCGAAGTTCCGAAGATCGAGTCTCCGGTTCCCATTCGAACCTGATGTCGGTCGCGACGGCCGAGCGTTCGACGGTCGACCCGCGCAGCGGCCCTCGATGGCCGCGTTTCCTTCGTATTGGGGCGTTTATCGTGCTCGCGGCGACGATCGGCGCATTGCTCCAGGGCAACCTCGCGCTGATCGCGGCGAGCTGGTGGGCCAGGGACAGCACCGACCTGCACGCGGGTCCGAAGCTCGAGGGTGTGCGCAAGCTGTACATCGTCGACGACGATCGGCTGTGGCGGGGCGCGAAGCCAGGGGCGGCGGGCTTTCGCTCCCTCGCCGATCGAGGCGTCACCACGGTCGTCGACCTCCGCCCCGGTTCCGACACGCGCGCGGTCGACGACGAGGTGCGCGGGCTGGGCATGGAGCCCGTCCACATGCCGGTGACCGACGGCCAGCCGCCGACGCCGGAACAGGTCCGCAGGCTCGTGCGCGTCGTCCAGGCCAGTAGCGGGACCGTGTTCCTCCACTGCGGCGAGGGCGTCGGCCGCGCCGGGACGATGTCGTCCGCGTACAAGGTCACGACCGGGCAGGCCAGCGCGTCCGAGGCTCTCCGCGAGAGCCTCGCCATCGGTGTCCTGACGCTCGAGCAGATCGCGTTCATCCGCGGCCTCGACCGCGGGGGAGCCCACGAGCCGCCCACCGTCGTGGAGGGTGTCAGCCGATTCCTGGACGGCCCCCGGCAGCTGTTCAACCGGTTCGTCTGAGGCCGATACGGTCGAAGACTGCATGGCCGTCGAAACCGACCGGAAGCCGATCCTGCTGACCGTGGACGACGATCCGGGCGTCTCGCGCGCCGTCGCTCGGGATCTCCGCCGTCAATACGGCGAGGCCTACCGCGTGGTGCGGACCGAGTCCGGTCCGCAGGCGTTGGAGACGCTACGGGAGCTGAAGCTTCGCGGCGACCCGGTGGCGGTGCTGCTTGCCGACCATCGCATGCCCGACATGAGCGGCCTCGAGTTCCTCGAAGAGGCGATGGACCTGTTCCCGCACGCGCGGCGCGCGCTCCTCACCGCGTACGCCGATACCGACGCCGCGATCGAGGCCATCAACGTGGTCGACCTCGACCATTACCTCCTCAAGCCGTGGGATCCACCCGAGGAGAAGCTCTATCCGATCGTCGACTCGCTCATCGAGATGTGGCTCGACAGCGACGAGCAGGCTGTCAGCCGGACCCAGGTCGTGGGGCATCGCTGGTCGGCGCGATCGTTCGAGGTGCGAGACTTCCTTGCCCGCAACTCCGTGCCCTACCGCTGGTTCTCGACCGAGGAACCGGAGGGCGAACGGTTGCTTGCCGCGGCCGGGGTAGAGGTGACGAAGATCCCGCTCGTGGTGACGCCCGATGGCGACTACCTGGTGGAGCCGACCATGAGCGAGCTGGCGGCTCGAGTCGGGCTGTCGACCACGCCGGCGACCGACTTCTACGACGTCGTCATCGTCGGTGGCGGGCCCGCCGGCCTCGGCGCGGCGGTGTACGCGGCGTCCGAGGGTCTGCGAACCGTCTTGGTCGAGCGACAAGCCACCGGCGGACAAGCCGGCCAGAGCTCGCGCATCGAGAACTACCTCGGATTCCCGGACGGGGTCACCGGCACGCAGCTCACCGACCGGGCTCGCCGGCAAGCCCACAAGTTCGGCGCGGAGATCCTCACCACCCGCGATGTCGTCGGGCTCGACGTGCGCGCGTCGTCGCGGGCGGTTCGGTTCGCCGACGGCGGCGACGTCGTCGCCCACGCAGTGCTCCTTGCCACGGGCATCTCGTACCGCAAGCTCGAGGTCCCGGGGGCGGACGCGCTCACCGGCCGCGGCGTCTTCTACGGCTCCGCCGCGACCGAGGCGCCGGCGTGCTTCGGCGAGGACGTGTACATCGTCGGCGCGGCCAACTCCGCCGGTCAGGCGGCGGTGTTCCTGTCGCAGCACGCTCGGCACGTGACGCTGGTGGTGAGGGCGGACGGCCTCGAGCGCTCGATGTCCTATTACCTCGTGCGCCAGATCGACGAGATCCCGAACATCGACGTGCGACTCACCACCGAGGTGATCGGCCTGCAAGGGGACGACCACCTCGAGGAGATCACGCTGTGCAACAACCGGGCCGGAACGCAGGAGACGGTTCCGGCCGGCTACCTCTTCGTGTTCATCGGCGCCGAACCTCGCACCGAGTGGCTCGGCGGCGTGGTCGCCCGAGACGAGAGGGGGTTCGTGCTGACCGGACCCGACCTCCTGCACGGCGGGCAGCGACCCCGCGGCTGGAACCTCGACCGCGACCCGTACTACCTCGAAGCCAGCGCGTCCGGCGTGTTCGCCGCCGGAGACGTCCGCGCCAACTCGATCAAGCGAGTCGCGTCGGCAGTCGGCGAGGGCGCCATGGCCATCCAGCTCCTCCACCGATACCTGGAGCACCGATGACCGAGCCCGAACGCTTGACGACGGACGAGCTGCGGACACTGTTCCTGTTCGAGGACCTGAGCGACGACCAACTCGCGTGGCTCGCCGAGCGCGGTCGCGTTGTCGAGTATCCGGCCGGCGGGACGATCCATGCGGAAGGCGCGCCGGCCTCGTGCTTCTTCGTGCTGCTTTCCGGGACGATCGCGATGTTGAGCCGGGTGCAGGGGGGCGAGATCGAGCTGTTCCGTTCCGACTACCGCGGGTCGTACACGGGCGCGTTCGACGCCTACACGTCTGACCGCGGTGGTCCGAAGCTGTACGGCGGCACCGCGCGGGCGGTGACGGACGCTCGCTTGTTCGAGCTGCCGGCCGCCGACTGGGGTCGCGCGGTGCGGGAGTGGTTCCCGATGGCAGCCCACCTGCTCGAGGGGAGCCAGGTCCAGGGTTACGCCGCCCGGGACACGGTCGCGCGGCACGAGCGGCTGGTAGCGCTCGGGTCGGTGACGGCGGGCCTCACCCACGAGCTGAACAATCCGGTGGCGGCGGTGATGAGCGCGACGGCGAGGCTGCGGGACATGTTGGCCGAGATGCGGGACAAGGTCGGCGTGATGATCCGCAGCGAGCTCGACGCCGACCAGCTCGAGGCGATCGCGAACCTGGCCGGACGCGCGCTCGAGAGCCGTCGGCACGCTCCGGACCTGTCGCCCCTCGAGGCGTCCGACCGGGAAGACGAGCTGGCCGGCTGGCTGGAGGACCACGAGGTCGCCGGCGCCTGGGAGATCGCCCCCACCCTCCTTGCCGCCGGCGTCGACGTGGCGTGGCTCGAGGAGTTTGCGAAGGTGATGCCGCCGCCGAACCTGGGCATCGGTCTCTCGTACCCGGTTCGGGCGCTCGAGTCGGACACGCTCGTCGACGAGATCACCGATGCCGCCGAGCGCATCTCGGGCTTGCTCGCGTCGGCCAAGCAGTACTCCCAGATGGACCGCGCGCCACTCCGTTCCTTCGACGTCCACGAGGGCCTCGACGCCACGCTGGCGATGCTGGCGCACAAGATGGGCGACGACATCGAGGTCGTCCGCGACTACGACCGCACCCTCCCGACCATCTCGGCCTTTCCCGGCGAGCTCAACCAGGTGTGGACGAACCTGATCCACAACGCGGTCGACGCCATGGAGCGCCACGGGACGCTCACGGTGCGCACTCGCCGCGATGGCGATGATCGTCTGATGGTGGAGATCGGCGACACCGGGCCGGGCGTCCCCGACGATATTCGCACCCGCGTGTTCGAGCCGTTCTTCACGACCAAGGAAGTCGGAAAGGGGACCGGCCTCGGCCTCGACATCGCCTGGCAGATCGTCGTCGGCCGCCACGGCGGGGAGATCCGGCTGGAGTCGATCCCGGGGAATACTCGATTCCAGGTCGTCCTTCCCATGCAGCAGACGTAGCCTTACAGCCCGGTAAACGACCCGTGAACGGGTGGAGGAGTCGTTTGGGATGACGGACGCACAGGTAGGGAGTGCTCCGCGGGTCGTCGACGGCACAGGCCCCTTCGTCGTCGAGCTCGGCGACGACGCCGCCGTCGATCGGGCGCTGACCGGGGGCAAGGCAGCCGCGCTGGCGCGAGCCGCGAGCGCCGGCGTCGCCGTGCTTCCCGGCGTCGTGCTCACGACCGCCTTCTGCGATGCGATCGACGGCGGCGCAGAGGTAGCACAGCATCCGGCCGTGCGAGAAGCGTTCGAGCGCGCCGGCGGTGACGGTCGGGCACTCGTCGCGCGCAGTTCCTCGGTCGTCGAGGACACCGCGGCTTCGTCCATGGCGGGTCAGTTCGACTCCATCATCGGCATCAGTGGCTTCGACGAGTTCGTCACCGCGGTCATGGTGGTCCTGGCATCACGGGAACGCGCCGGTGCCGCCGACCAGCCGATCGCGGTGCTCGTGCAGCCGCTCATCGATCCCGCGTTCGGGGGCGTGATGTTCGGCGTCGACCCCGTGTCGGGTCGAAGCGATCGGCGGGTGGTGAGCGCGGTGACGGGCGGACCCGAGCGCCTGGTGAGCGGCGAGGTCGACGGCTCCCGGTACGTGCTCGACCCGTCGAACGCCAAGGTGCTCGACTTCGACGCCAACGACGGCCCCGAGCTCGGTCATAGCGACCTGCGTCAGCTGCTGCCGCTGTCGGGTCGGGTTGCGGACGTGTTCGGCGGCCCGCAGGACGTCGAGTGGGCCATCGACTCCGACCAGCAGCTCTGGCTGCTGCAGTCGCGTCCGGTGACGACCGAGGTCCGAGGTGTGCCGCGCGGGCCGGTCTTCGGTCCCGGTCCGGTCGCGGAGACCTTCCCCTCGCCGCTCACAGAGCTCGAGGAGGACCTGTGGGTCCCCCCGCTGCGCGAAGCGGTGCGCGAGGCGGTCGTGCTGGCCGGAGCGGCGACCCCGAAGGACGTCGACGCGAGCAACGTGGTGGTCTCCGTCGGCGGCTACGTCGCCATTGATTTGAAACTAGCCGGGGAGATCAAGCCGAAGCGATCGATCCTGCACGCGCTCAACCCGATTCCCGCGATGCACCGTATGCGCGGCGCGTGGCGCGTCGGTCGCCTGCGCGCCGCGCTCCCGCGCCTCGCCGAGACCCTGCTCGACCGGACCGACGCCGATCTCGAAGCGGTTCCGCCCTTGCCGGAGCTGACGAGCCGCCAGCTGATCGCGTTGCTACACCGGAGCCAGGTCATCCTGCGGGCGCTGCACGCCCACGAGATCCTCATCGGGATGCTCGTTGATCACGGTGGCAATCGCTTGACCGGCGCGTCGGTGGCGCTGCGCGTGCTCGCCGAAGCCCGCCAGGACGGTCTGAGCGACAACGAGATCCTCGTCCGGAGCCCCACGGTGCTGGCGCTCACCGGGCCCCGGGTCGCGCCCGAGCCCGAGCTCCCGGCTGAGGCGACGTCGATGAACGTGACGCCCGGCTGCCAGAGCTGCAGTGACGAGGGCATCGTCCGCGAGGCGCTCCGCCTTCGGGTCCGTTGGGTGCAAGAGGTGTCGGGGCGGGCGGCGTGGGAGCTCGGCGAGCGGCTCGCCGCCGCCGGCGACCTCACCGAGCCGGAGCTCATCCGCCACATGAGCCTCGAGCACGTCGAGTCCGTCGCCACCAAGCGCGCGGTGGTGGTGCCGAAGCTCGTCTCGATCCACGAGCACGTCTTCGGCGAGCCGCTGCCGGCGTGGTTCCAACTCTCGGACCTGGGG
>JBKOVL010000207.1:0-9109 GCA_046723895.1 Actinomycetota bacterium
GCGGCAGCTCGAGACGGAGCTCAACGCCTCCCAGGAGAATCCGCTGCCGGTGCCGGCGGAGGGCCGCTACGTCTCGGTGGGCAACTTCGACATCCTGCCGCTTGCCGCCGCCCTCGATTTCCTCCGCATTGCGCTCGCGCCTGTCCTCACGAGCGCGTGCGAGCGGACGGTGAAGCTGCTCCAGGCTCCGCTATCGGGCCTCCCCGACGGCCTTGCCGCACGCGACGGGCTTGCGGAAGAGTCACTCGCCGAGCTCGGTGTCGCGATCCAGGCGCTGACCGCAGAGGCCCGCCTTCTCGCGCAGCCGGTGTCGTTCGAGCTCGCGAGCTCGAGCCATGCCGAAGGGCTCGAGGACCGCGCGACGATGGCCCCCCTCGCGGCCCGCCGTCTCGCCGAGATGGTCTCTCTCGGCGAGCGGATCGTCGCGGTGGAGCTCGTCGTCGCGGCTCAGGCGATCGACCTCCGCAGGGTCCGGCCGCTCGGCAACGGCACCGGCCGCGCCTACCAGGCAGTACGCGGACTCGTGCCACAGACCGTCGAAGGCGGAGACGTCCCGCACGACCTCGAGCCTCTGGTCGAGCTCATCAGCTCGGGCGCACTGCGGGCTCGCGTTCCAAGGCCATGATCGATCGCGAAGCGGCGTTCCCGCTCGGTGCGGCAGCCACGCTGGAGGAACTCGAAGCCGACCCGCACCCTCTGCTCGCGCGCCTGCGCGAGAGCGAACCGGTCACCTGGCTCGCTTCGCTCAACGCCTGGCTCGTGACGAGGCGCGACCTCGCGCTCGAAGTGATGCGTGACCCGGAGACCTTCACCGTCGACGACCCGCGCTTCTCGACCGGCCGGGTCGTCGGCCGGAGCATGCTCACGACCGACGGCGCCGAGCACGCCCGCCATCGTGATCCATTCGCCCGACGCTTTCGCCGCGACGAGGTGCGGACACGATTCAGTGAAGTCGTGGCGGCCGAGACCGATCGGCTAATCGACGCGTTCGAGGCCGCCGGTCACGCCGAGCTTCGCCGTCAACTCGCCGGGCCGCTGGCCGTCGCGGCCGTCCTTGATGCGCTGAAGCTCGAACGTGCTGACGGCATCGAGGTGCTTGGTTGGTACGACGCGATCGTCGCGGCGGTGACCGAGGTCGAGGCGGGCAGACCCGTGAGTGCCGCCGGCAGGGACGCCTTCGCCGCGCTCAGCAAGGCGATCGAGCCAAATCTCACCGACATCGGCGCCCTCTCGCGTCAGGAGGCGGTCTCCAACGCCGCAGTGCTGATGTTCGGCGGAATCGAGACGACAGAGGCGATGATCACGAACGCCCTCCTGCATTTGCTCTCGAACCCCGCGGAGCTCAAACTCGTACGTGCTGACTGGAGCCTGCTGCCGGGTGCGATCGAGGAGTCGCTGCGGCTCGAGCCGGCTGCCGCGGTGATCGACCGCTACGCGACCCGCGACCTCCACCTCGCCGGAGCGCAGATCCGGAACCGCGAGCTCGTGACCATATCCCTCGCTGGTGCGAACCGTGACCCGGCGGTCTTCCCGGACCCGGACCGCTTCGACGTTCGGCGCGCGAATGCGGGTCTCCAACTCGCGTTCGCTCAGGGCCCGCACGTCTGCGTTGGCATGCACCTCGCGCGTCTCGAGACACAGACCGCGATCCAGCGTGTGCTCGAGCGTCTACCGGACCTGAACCTGACCGCGCCGGCCACGCCACGCGGCCTCGTCTTCAGAAAACCGCGGGCGCTTCACGTCCGCTGGAGAGTGAAATGAAATCCCCACGGGAGAACAAGCGACTAGTTGCCGCACAGAAGGCAACCCGGTCGCAACCGCAACGCACGATGAAATGCCGAGTCTGCGCGATCGTCGCCGGCGCGATGCTCGAGGGGGCCGAGGCCGCGCTGCTCGAGAAGGCGGCCTGAGCTCAGGGGGCGAGGCCCGCGGCGGCGGGCCTCGTCACGTAACCCGACAGGGACACGCCGTCAGGCCCGCAGCCGCTCGAGCGCTGCGCCTTCGGCCAGGGCCAGCGCTCTCTCTCGGCCGTACCTCGCTGCGATCGCCATTACCGCCTCGCGCAGGCGACTCGGACGCTCTGGGCGGTGGGCGTCCGAGGCGACGAAGTCGCCCACGCCGAGCTCGAGCAGGCGCCAGGCGCACCGCTCGCACGTCTCGCCGTGGCCGCCGACGAACGAGTCCGCGTTGAAGCACACGAGCACGCCCTCCTCGACGAGCTCGTGCAGGAGCTCAGGCCGACGCTGGATGCCGAGCGAACGCTCCGGGTGCGCCAGGATCACCTCGAGGCCGGCGGCGCGGATCGCCGCCGCTTCGTCGCGCGTCACTGCGACCTCGTCCTCGAACGAGAACCACGGGCCCGGGAGCTCGAGCAGGATCGCCCGCGTGCCCTCCAGCACGTAGTCGCTCAGCTCGCCGACCAGCACGCCCGTGGCGGAGAGCTCCCACCCCAACCGAAGGTCCAGGCCGAACCCGGCGCACGCCGGCTTCATCTCCGCATAGCCCCCCCGAACGAGCGCCACCCGCTCCTCCGTGATCGGAAACCAGCTGTCCGGCGGATGTGCATGCGGCGTCGCGTAGACGACGCTCGTGCCCTCGGCCGCCATCTGGCGGCACAACGCCAGACCCGACTCGACGTCATACGCGCCGTCGTCTCCCGACGGCACGACGTGGGTGTGCAGATCGACGAAGCCGGCCACCCGCCTGACGGTACCCGCGCTGTTGCTTAACCCGCGCTTAACCCGACCGTCCGGCTACGTGGATACGGTCCGACTGGATGGTTCGTCTCGAGCGCCATCCGAGCGGGCCACGCCTCCGCGTGCTCGGCTGCCGGATCCACGAATACCACCTCGGCCTCGCGCTGGCCGCGGCCGCCGCGATCGTCGGCGCGCTCGGCCACGACCGCCTCGCAATCGGCTTCGCGGCCACGGCAGCCTGGCTCGTCGCCAAGGACTGGCGCGACCTCTTCCCCCGCCTCCGCGACACCGCCTGCTGGCGGCTCGGGATCCACCGCGTTCCCGCGCCGCTCAGGGAACGTCGCCGGTTCGAGCGCCTGCCCGCGCTCGCCGCGGCGACGGCGTTGGCCGTCGGCGCGGTCAACCTCGCCTCCGCGCTGACGCCGAACGTCGCCTGGCGCGGTCACCTGCTCCTCCAGGTCGAGCCGGTCGAGCTCGTCCCGCTCTTCCACACCCTCGCCGTGCCGGCCAGCGTCGCCTTGATCGTCTGCGCCTTCTACCTCGGCCGCCGCCGCCGCCGCGCCTGGCAGGCCGCGGTGGCGCTGCTTCTCGTGCTCGGCGTGCTCGACGTGCTCAAGGGCTTCGACTTCGAGGAGTCGTTCCTCTCGTTCGGCTCCGCCGCCCTGCTCTGGACGGGGCGCGGCGCGTTCTACGTCAGACACGACCGGCCCGACGGCCGCGTCCTCGCGCGGGCGCTCGCAGGCGCAGCCGCAGCCGTCGCCCTCGTCGCCGGGTTCATCGCGGCGCTCGCACATGCCGATTCGCCGCGCCTTGTCACGCGCGAGACCGTGGACCTCCTGCTGTGGCGGCACGGGCCGATCGCCTTCGGTGACGAGGTCGTCTGGCTGCCGCTTGCGGCTGGCGCGGTCGCGGTCGGCGGGCTGCTCGCGATCGCCTACCTCGCGTTCCGCCCGCTCGCCCCGCCCGGCGGACCCACGCGCAAGGAGCGGCACCTCGCCGACGAGCTCGTCCACGCCCACGGCCACGACACGCTCGCGTTCTTCAAGCTCCGCCGCGACCAGCAGTACTTCTTCAGCTCCGACCGGCGCGCGTTCGTCGGCTACCGGATCGAGAGGAACGTGATGCTGCTCTCCGGCGACCCGGTCGGCAACCCGGACTCGCTTCCGCTGCTCCTGCGCGAGACCTGCGCCTTCGCCGAGCGGCACGGCCTGCGGCTCGGCGCGATCGGCGTCGGCTCACAGACGCTCCCGCTCTTCCGCGCCGCCGGCCTGCGCTCGCTGTACATCGGCGACGAGGCGATCGTCGAGACCGCCGCCTTCTCGCTCGCGGGACGCGCGATCCGGAAGGTCCGCCAGTCGGTGTCGCGGCTCGAGACAGCGGGCTACACCGTCTCGGCGCACGAGCTCGGCAGCCTCCGCGCGAAGAGCCGCGCGCAGCTCCGCGCCGTCTCGGCCCGCTGGCTGGACGGCGCGCCCGAGCGCGGCTTCTCGATGGCGATGGACTCGCTCGACGCCGCGTACCAGCCGGACAGCGTCGTCGTCCTCGCGCGCGACTCGGACGGCGCCGTCCGCGGCTTCCTCCACTTCGTCCCGAGCTACGGCCGCGCGGCGATGTCGCTCTCGTTCATGCGCCGCGACCGCGACACGCCGAACGGATTGACCGAGTTCCTCGTCGTCAAGGCGATCGAGCTGCTGCGCGAGCGCGGGATCGAGGAGCTCTCGCTCAACTTCGCCGCGTTCGCCCGGCTGATCCGCGGGCCGCGCGGCGCGGCCGAGCGCGCCCTCGGCCGCGGGCTCTCGCTCGCCGAGCGCCTCTTCCAGATCGAGCGCCTCTACCGCTTCAACGCGAAGTTCGACCCGCGCTGGGAGCCGCGCTACCTCGTCTTCGAGGGCGCGCTCGGGCTGCCGCGCATCGGCTTCGCGGCGATGCTCGTCGAGGGGCAGCTGCCGCGCCTCGGCTTCGCCCGCGCGTGAGGCGCTGGCTCCCACCCTTCCTCGCGCTGGTCGCGCTCGCGCTCGTCCCCTGGGCGATCTGGCTGGCGACGGTACTGCCCTCGCACGAGGTCGCCGACCACTGGGATCTCGCCTGGGCCGGCCTCGACCTGATGCTCGCCGCCGCGATCCTCGCCACCGCCGTCTCCGTCTGGCGGCACGGGCCGTTCCTCCAGGCCTGCGCGGCCTCCGCCGGCACGCTGCTCGTCGTCGATGCCTGGTTCGACCTGCTCACCTCGAGCGGACGCGACCTGACGTACGCGATCGTGCTCGCGGCCGTCGCCGAGCTGCCGCTCGCCGCCGTCTGCCTCTGGATCGTCCTCGACCCCGACACGTGCGCTCGTCGGCTGGCGTCGTGGAGCGGGCGCGTATACCCCTACTCCGAAAGCGCCAGCTCGAGCCAGTTCTCTGCTTCCCGGTAGAGGACCGGATTGTTCTCCGGCGTGTAGTAGGCGAGGATCGCCACCGCCTGCGACAACGCCCACCCACGCGCCCGCTCCCAGGTCGCGTCGTCGACCGGCAGCGCCGCGCGGAGCGTGTCCCGCGCGGCGCTCGAATGGAGCTTCCAGGCGACCATCACTTCGCAGGCCGGGTCGCCGACGCCCATCGCGCCCCAGTCGATCACGCCGCGGATCCGCCCATCGCGAACGAGCCAGTTGCGCACGTCGAGGTCGCCGTGATGCCAGACGGGCGGCCCGTCCCACGCCGGGGCCGCGAGCGCGCGCTCCCACTCGGCCGTCACGACGGGGTCGCCGTCGAACCGGGCCAGCCATTTTCGGGTCTCCTTGTCGCGTTCGGCCAGTGGGATCCCGCGCCCCTTCGGCGCGCCGGTCGGGTCGGCCTGCTGGAGGGCCGTGATGAAGGTCGCCAGATCGCGCGCAGCCGAGATCGCGTCGATCTCCTCGACCGGCGCGGTTTCCCCGTCGACCCACGTGTGGACGTCCCAGTACCACGGGTAGTCAGCCGTCGGGTGCCCTTGCGCGACGGGGACGGGGATGTCCAGGGGAAGGAGCGGTGCGAGCTTCGGCAGCCACTCCAGCTCCTTGCCGCCGGGCTCCGTTTGCCCGTGACGGCGTGCGAGCCGCACGGCAAGGCCGTCGCCGAGCCGGAAAACCGCGCTCTCCGTCCCCGCGTGCTCGACAGGGCTCAAGGGCAGATCCGCCCATGCGGGAAATTGCTCCGACAGCAACCGACGCACGAGCGGTTGGCCGATCTCGAGCTCGTCGGCGTGCATCCTTGCAGGCGGCACGGGCGACGCCTTGCGGAGGCAGCTCAGCTGATCGTGAACACTCCCTTCATGCCTAATGCGGCGTGGCCCTTCACCGTGCACTTGTACGGGTAGCTCCCCTTGCGCAGGAAGGTGACCCGGAGCGTTGCGGACTGGCCGTGCGAGAGCAGCTTTGTCTTTCGACCCGAGATCTCGAAGTCGTGCTTGATCTTCCCGACATTCGTGACGCGGAAGACGACGACGCCGCGCTTCGCCGACTTCGCGTTCAGGACGAACTTGAACTCACTTGCAGCAACGTTCACGCGCTTGATCAGCGCCGCGGCGTGTGAGCTTCGCGTCAGCGCGGGATGGATGCTTGCCTGTGCAGACGCGGCTGCGCTTCCAATCGCCACCGACGCAAGCACGCCAATCAAGAGAGCCTTCATCGTTTCCTCCTTCGGTCGTGACCCACGGACAGTTTGCACGCTGCACCTACACTCGGTTCGCCGATGGAAGAGCTCCTCTCGGCCTGGTTTCAGAACAACGGGCGGGACTTGCCCTGGCGACGCACCGCTGATCCCTACTCGATTCTCGTCAGCGAGGTCATGCTCCAGCAGACGCAGGTCGCGCGCGTCGTGCCTCGATACGAGAACTGGCTCGCCCGCTGGCCGACCGTCGAGGCGCTCGCGACCGCGCCGGTCGCGGACGTGATCCGCGCCTGGCAGGGGCTCGGCTACAACCGGCGCGCCGTCAACCTCCACCGCGCCGCCCGACACGTCGCCGCACACGGCTGGCCGGACGACCTGACCGAGCTGCCGGGCGTCGGGCCCTACACCGCAGCCGCGATCGCGAACTTCGCGTTCAGCCGTTCGGTGCTCCCCGTCGACGTAAACGTCGGGCGCGTGCTCGAGCGCAGCGGCGGCGAGTTCACGCACGAAGCCGCGCAGGCGCTCTTCGACCTCGGCGCGACCGTCTGCCTCGCGCGCATCCCCCGCTGCGGCGCGTGCCCGCTCGCCGAGGCGTGCCCCTCGCGCGGCCGGACGTACGAGCCACAGCGCAAGCAGAGCCCGCTCGAGGGCTCGTTCCGCCAGCGCCGCGCCGCCCTACTCCGGCTCGTCGCGGCGGAACCGCAGCCGGCCGACGTCGATCCCGAGGCCGTGGCAGCGCTGCACCGCGACGGGCTCGTGATCGTCGACGCGGGTCGCGTCTCGCTACCGCGAAGAAACGACGACGGCTTCGATGCGTCAGCGCTGAGGCGCGCAGGCCTGACCCTGTGAGCGCCGTCCTCATCACCGGCGCGGCCGGCGACATCGGGCGTGCGATCGCAGTAGAGCTGGCGCCGGCCGGGAGGAGCCTCGTTCTCGCCGACCGGCCCGGCAGCGCCGAAGAGCTCGCCCGCAGCGCCGGCGATTGCCGGGATCGCGGTGCCGACGTTGCGACGATCACGTTCGACGTCACCGACACCGCGGGCGCCACCTCCGCGATCGCCGGGCTGGGCGCGCTCGGCGGCGTCGTCAACAACGCCGGCTACCAAGGCGTTTTCGCCCCGATCGAGCGCTACCCACTCGACGACGCTCGCCGCGTCGTCGAGATCAACGTGCTCGGCGTGATCACCGTCCTCGCCGCGAGCGCGCGGGCGATGGTCGCCCACGGCCAGGGCGGAGCGATCGTGAACATCGCGTCGATGGCCGGCGTCTCCGGCGCCCCGAACATGCCCGCCTACGCCGCCTCCAAGGCCGCCGTCATCGGCCTGACCAAGGCCGCGGCCAAAGATCTCGCACCGGCCGGCATCCGCGTCAACGCCGTCTCCCCCGGCTTCGTCGGCCCGGGCCGGATGTGGCAGACACAGGTCGGGGAGCAGGCAGCCGTCGGCAGCCAGTACTACGCGCGCGACCCGGACGTGGTCGCGCGGCAGATGGTCGAGATGGTGCCGTTGCGGCGCCGCGGGTCGCCGCAAGAGGTCGCCCGCGTCGTCGCCTTCCTGCTCTCGGACGCGGCCTCGTACGTCACCGGCGTGAACGTCGAAGTCTCGGGCGGAAGCGTCTAGCCGATGTCGCGCTCAACGGCGATACCGCTCCGGCGGCCGAGCTCGACGCGCGCTCCTCGCTAGCGGCCGACCCGCGAGACGGGCGGCTCGACCGGCTCGCTCGCCCCGGAGGCGGGTGCGGGGATCGCCTCGATCAGATTGCGGATTTCGCGAACCGCCACCGAGAGCGTCGCGAGGTCGGACGCGTCGCCGGCCTTGACGTCGGCGAGCACCTGCTCGCACCGCTCGACGGCGGCGGCGTTGTGTGACACCCAGGTGGCCACCCGCTCGGCGGCGCCGGTTTCGGACTCCCGCAGGATGTCGGTCGTGAGCGCGCGATGTTCGCTTTGAAGGTCTTCCCACAGGGCGCGGCGGGCGAGCGCATCCCAACGCTCCTCCCGGGGGAGCGCGGCGATGCGCTCGCGCAGGGAGTGCAGATCGAGCCGGTCGTCGATCGCGAAATAGACTCCGATCGCCTCGTCGAGGCTTAGACCCGTCGCCGCGGCCACCTCGACGAGATCGAGCACCGGGAGGAGCGACTCCAGGTATGCGACCCGGTCGGCGAGCACGCGCGGAACGCCCGTGCCGACGAGCTCCTCGGCCGCGCGCTCGGCCGCGTTTCGATCGGCGGCGCAAAGCACGTCGGCGGCGGCCGCGGCGAGCGCCGCCGCTCCCGGACCGAAGCGGGAGATCGCCGTCGCGATGTCCAGCGGGCGCGGCCGGTTGCGCAGAAACCAGCGGGTCGCGCGCTCCAGCAGGATCCGCGTCTTGAGCAGCATCACGAGCTGTGTCTGCGCGGCGACTCGGCCGTCGAGGTGTTCGATCTCGTCCCACAGGCTGTCGAGGTCGAAGACCTCGCGTGCGACGGTGAAGGCGCGCGCGATGTCCGGCCCGGTTGCCCCGGTTTCCTCGTTGAGGCGGAAGACGAAGGTCGTGCCGGCCCGGTTCACCAGGGCGTTCGTCACTTGGGCGGCGATGATCTCGCGGTGGAGGGTGTGGCGCGCGAGGCGTGTGCGGAACCGCTGTCGGACCGGAGTCGGGAAGTAGTGCTCGAGCTCGCCGGCCAGGTAGGGATCGTCCGGCAGGTCGGAGGAGAGCAGCTCGTCGTAGAGCGCCACCTTCGTGTACGAGAGAAGGATCGCGACCTCGGGTGCGGTCAGTCCTTCTCCCGCGGCCTTGCGCTCGGTCA
>JBKOVL010000034.1:0-10294 GCA_046723895.1 Actinomycetota bacterium
ATGTCGACGCCCGTCGCGACGTTGACGACCTCGCCAGCGACGGCGTCGAGGTCGGCCTCGATCGCGGCCTCGATCGCCTCGGCGTCGTCGTCGACGAAGAGCCAGTCGCGGCTCGCATGGCCGTCGCCGTGGATCGTCAGCGGTTCGTCCTCATCTCCTCGAGCGAGGTGTACGGCACCGCCGAGTACGCGCCCATGGACGAGCTGCACCCGCTGAACCCGCGCTCGCCGTACGCGGCGACGAAGGCCGGGGCCGACCGACTGGTCTACAGCTACTTCACGACGTACGACCTGCCGGTCGTGATCGTGCGGCCGTTCAACAACTACGGCCCGCGGCAGCACCCGGAGAAGGTGATCCCGCGGTTCATCACCCAGGCGCTCAGCGACCAGCCGCTGACGATCCACGGCGACGGCCACGCGAGCCGAGACTGGCTGTACGTCGACGACGATGCGGAGGCGATCGAGGCGATCATCGCCGCCGACGTCGACTCGATCGCCGGCGAGGTGATCAACATCGCCACGGGGAGCGACCTCTCGGTCTCGCAGGTCGCCGACGCGGTGCTCGACTCGCTCGGCAAGCCCGCCTCGCTCAGGTCCTACGTCGACGAGCGGCTCGGCCAGGTCGACCGCCACATCGGCTCGACCGACAAGGCCGAGCGTCTCGTCGGCTGGCGCGCGCGAACCTCGTTCGAGGAGGGGCTGGCGCGCACCGTCGAGTGGTATCGCGAGAATGACGGCTGGTGGCGGGGCATCCTCCAGAAGGAGCAGCGCGTCTTCTCGTCCTAGGGGCGGGCCCCGGGCAGCTCGGGCTGCTCGAGGCAGCCCGCGCGCGTGATCTCTACGTGATCGCGGCCGACCGCGATCCGTCCGCGCCGGGGTTCGCCGTCGCCGACCGGCGGGCGATCATCTCCGCCGAGGACGAGCCGCAGCTCGACCGGCTCGCCACGGCGGAGCGCGTCGACGGGCTGATCGCTCCCGGGATCGACTGGCCCGTCGCGATCGCTGCCCGGATCGCAGCGCGGCTCGTGCTGCCGCACCCGATCGACCCGGCGGCGGCGGTGCTCGCGACCTCGAAGCTCCGCCAGCGCGAGTGCTTCGCCGAGGCCGGCGTGCCGCATCCGCGCCACGTGGTCTGTGCGACGATCGAGGACGCGGCGGCCGCGGCGGCCGGATTCGGCTACCCCTGCGTCGTCAAGGCGCCCGACCGCCAGGGACAGAAGGGACTCGTGCTCGTTCGCGACCAGTCCGGTCTGCCGGACGCGTTCGCGCTCGCGCTCGGCGAGTCGCGCAGCACCCTCGTCCTCGTCGAGGAGCTCGTCCCGGGGCGCGAGGTCACCGTCAACGCCTTCTCGGTGAAAGGCCGGTTCACGCCGCTGACGATCACCGACCGCGTCGTCGCCGACCCGCCCGCGTTCGGGGTCGCGCTCGCGCATGTCTGGCCGAGCTCGCTGGCACCGGCGGAGGTCGGCGCCGCGGTTGAGGCGGCGCGCGCCGCTGCGGACGCGCTCGGGGTGCACAACGGGCCGACGTACACACAGGTTGTCGTCGGCGGGCGCGGGGCGCATGTCGTCGAGCTGGCCGCCCGGCTGGGGGGCGGTCACGACGCGGAGCTCTGTGGGGCCGCACTCGACGTCGACCTGAACGGTCTCGCGCTGGCCGTGGCGCTCGGCGAGTCCGTCACGGCCGAGCAGCTCAGGCCTGTCGCGGCCGCGGGCGGCGCCGTCGTCCGCTTCCTCGTTCCGGAGCCCGGCGAGCTCCGCGAGGTCATCGGCGTCGAGGAGGCGGAATCACGTCCGGGAGTCCCCTGGGTCCGGATCTACAGGGCGCCCGGAGCCGTGCTCGGCCCGCTGCGTCGTGGCTCCGACCGCGTCGGCGCGGTGCTGGCAGTCGGCGAGACACGCGAGCAGGCGCTCGAACGTGCTGACCGCGCGGCGGACTGCGTACGCTTGGTCACTGCCGATGCCGCCCAAGCTGTCGTCTAGACGGGAGACCTTTCTCGGATTCCAGCCGCCGGCCGTCGGCGACGAGGAGATCACCGCCGTCGCCGACACGATCCGCTCGGGCTGGCTGACGACCGGGCCGCGCGCGGAGGAGCTCGAGCGGCGCTTCGCGGAGTACGTCGGCGCGAGGCACGCGCTGGCGGTCTCGTCGGGGACCGCGGCGATGCACCTCGCGCTCGTCGCGCTCGGGGTCGGGCCCGGCGACGAGGTGATCACGACGCCGCTGACGTGGCCGGCGACGGCCAACGTGATCGTCCACACCGGCGCGACGCCGGTCTTCGCGGACATCCGTGACTCCGACCTGAACATCGACCCGGAGCGCGTGGCGGAGCTCGTGACGCCGCGGACGAAGGCGATCATGCCCGTCCACCTCTACGGTCAGCCGGCCGACCTCGATCCGCTGTGGGCGCTCGGCCTGCCGGTCGTCGAGGACGCGGCGCACGCCGCCGAGAGCGAGTACCGCGGCCGCAAGATCGGTGCGCTCTCGGACGCGACGTGCTTCTCGCTGTACGCGACGAAGTCGATTACCGCCGGCGAGGGCGGCATCGTGACGACGAACGACGACGGCCTCGCGGAGCGCGTGCGCGACCTGACGATCATGCGCCGTATTCACGGCTCGCTCTACGACATCAGGGTGCCTGGGTACAAGGCGAACCTCTCGGACGTGCTCGCGGCGATCGCGCTCTGCCAGCTCGGCAAGGTGGAGCGCCACCGCGAGCTGCGGATGGCGCAGGTCGAGCTCTACGACGCAGCCGTTACGGAACTGGAGGGGATCGAGGCGGTGACGCGCGACCCGCGGGACACCCACGCTCACCACCTGTACGTCGTGCGGGTCGACCCTGAGCGGGCGGGCGCGACGCGCGACGAGTACCTGTTCGCGCTCGCGGAGGAGAACATCGGGACGAGCGTGCACTTTCACCCGGTGCATCTCCTGACCGCGTACCGCGGGCGCTATCCGAGGCAGCGCCCGTTGCCGATCGCCGAGCGAGCGGGCGCCGAGGTGCTCTCGCTGCCGCTCTCGGCGGCGCACTCGGAGCAGGACATCCGGGACGCGATCGACGCGCTCCGCCGCGTGCACGCGGCCTTTACATGAGCCGTAGGCTCGACGGAGGCGACCAGGGAGCCCAGGCGGCGGCTTTGCCGCCGCCGGAGCGGGCCCGAGCGAAGCGCCGCGCGATCCGGGTCAGTGCGACGCTCGTCGTCACCGGCCTCTGCACGGCCTACATCCTCTGGAAGATCGATCTCGGCAAGACCGTCGACATCCTGCGCGACGCCGACCTCGGGTACTTCTTCGCGGCGGTCGCGATCATGGTCGTCACTGTCTGGCCGATGGCGTGGCGCTGGCAGCAGCTGCTCGCCGGGCGCGGGATCCGCGACCGGCTCGCGTGGCTGACCCGCGCGTATTTCACCGCGTACACGGCCGGCCAGGTGCTGCCGACCTCGATCGGCGGAGACGCGATGCGGATCTTCGAGACGACGCGACGGCACCCGGGCCGGGGCGGGCCGATCGCCGGATCGGTGCTCCTCGAGCGCGCGCTCGGCGGCGCGGCGACGCTCCTGCTCGCCGCGATCGGGTTCGTGCTGGCGATCGGAAATTACGACGTGGGCGCGTACCTGTGGGTCGAGCTCGGTTTCGTCGTCGCGACGATCGTGCTCGGGATCGTCCTGTTCTCGCGCCGGATGCGCCGTCCGCTGTCGTGGACGGTGCCGATCCTGCGCCGCGCTCGGCTCGAGCGTCCGCTGCGGGCGGTCTACGAGGGGATTCACGCCTACCGCGCGCACCCGTGGCTGCTGCTCGGGGTCTGCGTGCTGACCGTCGCGATCCAGGCGATCCGCGTGCTCGCGATCTGGCTGACCGCGAAGGCGGTCGGCGTCGATCTCTCGCCGCGCGTCTACTACGTGATGGGCCCGCTCCTCTTCCTCGTCATGCTGGTGCCCTTCACGATCAACGGGCTCGCCGTCCGTGAGGCGTTCTTCGTCAGCTTCCTCGGCAAGCTCGGAGTCGGTGCGGACGCGGCGTTTGCGACCGGCTTCCTCTTCTTCGTCGTCACGATCGCTCTCTCGTTGCCCGGTGCCGTGATCCTTGCCTGGGAAGGCTTGCGCGGCTCGGCCCCGCCTCGCCTCGAACGCAGTGGCTAGCTTGCGCCCCCTTCTCGACGACGCACGGGCTGCCCGGCCGCGCCGGGCGGCGCCATTCGTTGTTCTCGGTCGCGCCAATAGCGCTACGGCTATTGGCGCTCCCTGCGTCCTGGCCTCGCACTCGCCCATCGCGCCCGGGCAGCGCGTGGTGGCCGAGAAGTGAGCGTTGATGTGACAGCCGTCACGGTGACGCTGAACGGGCTGCCGTGGATCGAGCGTTGCCTGGAGAGCCTGCGGGGCGTCGAGACGATCGTCGTCGACCACGGCTCCGCCGACGGGACGCTCGAGCTCGTCCGCGAGCGCTTCCCCGAGGTGCGCGTGATCGAGCAGGGAAACGTCGGCTACGGCGGCGGGCTCAACGCCGGCTTCCGCGCCTCGTCGCCGCGCTACTACCTGCCGATCAACTCCGATGCGTGGGTCGTCGGCGATGCGGTCGAGCGGCTGGTCGCCTTCGGCGACGAGCACCCCGACGCCGCCGTCGTCTGCCCACGCCTGCGCAACCCGGACGGCACGCTCCAGCGCTCGGTGCGCGGCTTCCCGACGCTCTGGCGGGTCGCCACGGAGTACTTCTTCCTGCGCAAGCTCGCGCCTCGGTCGCAGGCGCTGAACGCCTACTACGCCGGCGGCTTCGACCACGGCGAGACGCGCGAGATCGAGTGGGCGATGGGCCCGTGCTTCCTCGTCCGACGGGAGGCGGCCGACGCCGTCGGCCCCTTCGACGAGTCGTTCTTCATGTTCTGGGAGGAGACCGATTGGCTGTACCGCTTCCACCGCGCGGGCTGGAAGATCTGGTTCCTGCCCGAGGCGGAGGTCGTCCATGTCGGCGCAGCCACGCACGGTGGGCGCATGTTCGACCAGAACGTCGGCGCCCTCGTCGGCTTCTTCGACAAGCACCACGGGGCGCGCGAGGCGGCGCGGGCCCGTCGGCTTGTGCGGACGGCGCTGGTGCTGCGCGGGGCCGTCTTCCGCGGCGAGCGCGGCCGGATGTACCGCGAGGCCGCGCGCTCGCTCCGATGAGTCGGAGTCCCTGGGCGCTCCTGGCGCTGCTCGCGCTGCCGGCTCTGTGGGTCGCGCGACTGGCGCCGGAGACGGGCTGGGGACTCTTCCTGCGCCTTGCGGCGGCGACGGCCTGCTTGCTCGTCCCCGGCGTCCTCGTCGCCGCTGCCCTCCACGTCCCCGGTTTCTCGGCCGCGTTCGCGTGGAGCTTCGGCGCGCTCTTCGTCGCGACCGCAGTCATGTTCGCGGTCCACGCCTCCCTGACGCTGGCGCTCGTCCTGCTCGCAGTGATCACGGGCGCCGCGGCGGTCGCAGCGCTCCTCCGGCCAAGTAACAGTCTGTTACAAGCCGAAAAACGCGCTGAGCAGGCGGAAACGCCAAGTAACAGTCTGTTACTTGGCGTGTTGGTGGCCGCTGCTGGGGTCGGGTTCGGGATCGCGCTCTGGTTTCTGATGGGGCACCTCACCGGCGGGGACGATCTCTTCCACCTCGCCCGCGTGCGCAAGCTCGTCGAGTTCGGGTCGCTCTCGCTGCGCAGCGTCGACGAGTTCCAGGACGGCGGGCTCCACCCCGGCTATGCGTTCCCGCTCTGGCACGCATTCCTCGCGCTCATCGCGCGGCTTGCCGGGGTCGACCCGACGGCCGTCGTCCAGCACGAGGCGAGCCTGCTCGTGCCCGTCGCCTTCCTCGTCGCGTGGGAGTCGGGCAGGGAGGTTTTCCGCTCGGCCTGGGGCGGGCTCGCGGTGCTCGCGACCTCGGTCGGCATCTTTGCGCTCGCGGCGGGCAGCGGCGGGTCGTACACCGCACTCGCGTTGCCTGCGACGGCGGCACGGCAGCTGTTCGTGCCGGCGGTGATCGCCCTCTACTTCGCCCACGTTGCAAAGCGCTCGCACGCCGGGCTCGCGACGCTCGCTTGCGCGGCGGGCGCGCTCGCGCTGGTCCACCCCACCTATGCGCTCTTCCTGCTGATCCCGCTCGCCGGCTTCGTCGCCGCCCGCGCGCTGCTTGCGCGGCGGGAGGTGCTGGAGGGACTGACGGGTCTCGCAGCCGCGTTCGTCCCGGCCGCCGCGGTCGCGCTCTGGGTGCGGCCGATCGCGCGCGAGACCTCCTCCGTGAACCCCTCGCCGGAGGAGGTGCAGCGGGCTATCCAGCACTACAGGGGCCAGCTCGACGTCTTCTCCGACGGGAGCTACCGGCTCGCGCCGGAGGTCATGGGCCGCAGCGGAGCGCTCGCGGTGGCGGCCCTGCTCGCCGTCCCGCTCGCCGTCCTCGCGGCGAAACGCCGCTGGGCGGCGTTCGTGCTCGGAGGGTTCGTCGCGGTGCTCGCGCTGATGCTGCTGCCCGATCTGTTCACCCGCTTCGCCGACGCCGTCTCGATCTCACAGGCGCGACGGGCGGCGGGCTTTGTCCCTTTCGGCTTCGCGGTCGCCGGCGGCGCAGCCGTCCTGGCACGCCTCCTCTCGGTCGGAGCGCTGCCGGTCGGGCTCGGCGTCGGGATCGCGCTCCAGCTCGCCTACCCGGGCGACTTCGGCTACACGCTCGACCAGGGCGGGCCGGACATCGTCACCTGGATCGCGCTGATCGGCGGCGCCGCGGCGCTGCTCGCAGGGATCTTCCTGCCCCGCCGCGCGGCGCGGCTCGACCGCGTCGACTGGCTCGCCGCCGCGACCGCGTTCCTCGTCGTCCTGCCGGTCGCAGTGCACGGCTTCACCCACTGGGACGAGAAGCTGGTGACGGGCACGCAGCTCACGCCCGGGCTCGTGCAGGCGCTCCGGACGAAGGTGCCCGAGCGCGCCGTCGTCTTCTCGGACGACGAGACGAGCTACAAGATCGCCGCGTTCGCTCCTGTGTACGTCGCGAATGCGCCGCCCGGCCACGTCGCCGACACGAAGGCGAACCGCCCGTACGCCCGCCGGGCGGACGCGAAGGAGTTCTTCCGCACCGGGAATCTCGCGATCCCGAGGCGTTACGGCGCGGGCTGGCTGGTGATCAAGACCGCCCGTTCGAAGCTGAAGCCCGACCTGCCGCGCGCGTACGCGGACGCCGACTACGTTCTTTACCGTCTTCGGGCGTGAAGGTGCTCCTGGTCTCGCTCTACTTCCCGCCGGCCGGGGGCGGCGGCGTCCAGCGCACCCTGAAGACGGCAGCACACCTGCCGGCGCTCGGGATCGAGACCCACGTGCTCGCCCCGGACGACCCGAAGTGGGTGCACCGCGACGACGAGCTCGAGCCGCCGACGCAGGCGTGGGTCCATCGCGCCCGCTACCTCGGCCCGCGTGGGCGGCGGCCGGCGCAGGAGCTGCACGGGAAGACCGGGCTCGCCCGCGTCGGGACACAGGCGCGGCTCTTCGGCCGGCGGCTGCTCGTCCCGGACGAGAACGTGCCCTGGAACCTGACAGCGATCCCCGCCGCGATCCGCATCGCCCGCGGTGAGGGGATCGACGTCGTGCTGACCACCTCGCCGCCCAGCTCGGTGCACTTCGTCGGCGCGGCCGTCAAGCGCGCGACCGGCGTGCGCTGGGTCGCCGACCTGCGCGACTCGCTCGTCGCCAATCCGCATCGGCGCAGCGAGCACCGGCTCGCCCGGATCAAGGAGCAGGGCGAGCACGGCGTCGCGGCGCTCGTCGCGCGCTACGCCGACGCGGTCGTCGCCGCGGCGGAGGCGATCGCCGCCGAGGCGCGCGCTCTCGACCCGAGCGGGCCGGTGGTGACGATCGCGAACGGCTCGGACTTCGACGACTTCGCCGGCTTCGAGCACCGGCCGTCGGAGCGCTTCCGGATCACGCACACGGGCAGCTTCTTCGGCAAGCGGGACCCGCGACCGTTCCTGACCGCGTTCGCCGAGTCGGGCCTCGACGCCGTCGTCCGCTTCGTCGGCGACTTCCGCCAGGCCGACGCGGAGTGGGCGGCGACGCTCGCGCTCGAAGACCGCCTCGAGCTGATCCCGTACGTCGCGCGGCGCCGGTCGCTCGAGCTGCAGCGGGACTCGGAGGCGCTCCTGCTCCTGATCCCGGAGGCGGGCGGCCGGGGGCGCGGCGTCCTCTCCGGCAAGGTCTTCGAGTACCTCGCCGCCGAGCGGCCCATCCTCGCCGTCGTCCCGCCGGACGGCGCAGCCGCCGACCTGATCCGGGAGACAGGCGCCGGCGTCGTCGTTGCGCCCGACGACGTGCCGGCGATCCGCGCGACGCTCGAGCAGCTGCATGCGCGCTGGCGCGCCGGTGAGCTCGACGGCACGCGGCTCGACGCCGAGACCCGCCGCCGGCTCTCCCGCCAGACTCGGGTCGAGGAGCTGGCCGAGCTGCTGCGGAGCCTCGCCGGATGAGGATCACCCGCTTCCTCTTCTATGCGACGATCTTCTGCGTCACCTTCGAGAAGGTGCGCTGGAACATCGCGGGGAACGTCAGCCTCGCGGACATCCTCGCGCTCGCGTTCCTCGTGCTCTGGATGGTCGAGCGGCTCGCGACCCGCGACCGGCGCCTCGTCCGCACCTCTTTCGTCGTCATCTGCTTCGGGCTCGCGTTCGTGCTCGCCTACATGCTCGGCTACTTCGCGATCCACACCGCCGACGGCGCCGACCAGTTCTGGAAGGGGTTCTTCAAGTGGGCCATCCACATCCTCTTCCTGGTCGCGGCCGTCACGTACCTGGGCCGCCGCTCGGAGCGCTTCTACTGGCAGACGATCGGGGTCTTCACCGCGGGGGTCGTCGTCAACGCCGTCTACGGCGTGCTTCAGCTCGTCTCGGCCCAGGGCGGCCGGAACCTGGACAACGCCGTCCTCAGGCCGATCACCGGCGGCGCGAGCTCGATCAACATCTACGGGGCCGTCGAGGGTCAGAGCGTGTACCGGCCGAACGCGCTCACGGCCGACCCGAACCACCTCGGGATAATGATCATCGTCCCGCTGCTGACGCTGCTCCCGGTCTACCTGCGGCTCCCGCGCGGGCACCGGCTACGCGGTCAGCTCGCCGTCGTGCTCGGCTTCCTGCTGATCGTCGAGCTCGCCACGCTGTCGCGCAGCGGACTGCTCGGCATCGGCGCCGGGGTGCTCGTCCTCGCGGTCCCGTATCGGCACCGCCTGGTGTCGCGCGACCTGCTGGTGCCGCTCGCTGCCTCGCTCGCCCTGGTCGGGATCGTCGTCCTCTCGCGCCTGCATTTCTTCGAGACCGTGATCCGCTCGCGTGTGACGGCGAGCGACACCTCGGCCTCGGTGCACTTCGGCGTCTACGACTTCATCCCGAACGTGCTCTCCACCCACCCACTCTTCGGCCTCGGCTTCAACAACTTCTCCGTCTACTACGAGCTCGTCACCGGCAAGACGAACTGGGGGCCGCACTCGTTCTACGTCGCGCTGCTCGTCGAGACCGGGCTGGTCGGGACGGCCGTCTTCGCCGTCTTCCTCTGGTACATGTTCCGCCGCCTGCAGGCGGCCCGGGCACTCGGGCGCTCGCTCAGCGCCCAGCACGATCCCGCCGCCTCTCGCCTCCGCCCGCTAGCGTGGGGCCTGACGGCGGCGCTTGCGGGGACGCTCGCCGCGAACTTCTTCTACCTGACGATGACCTTCTACTACTTCTACGTGCTGGCGGCGCTCGTCCTCGCGGTGCCGGTCGTGTTCTCGCGGCGGCGGACGGTGGTGATGGCCTGAGGTTCGGGCTGCGAAGCAGGTTGCGGCGGGTCCACGCGGCGCGGGCGGCGCGGCGCGAGCTGCAGCGGCGGGCTGAGTTCGTCGAGGCCGCGGCCGACGAGACCTCGCACCTCGCGGTCGAGCGCGACGGCGCGGTGTTCTTCCTGCCGACGCGCCAGAAGTCCGGGATCGACCGGATCCTGAAGCTGGAGTGGAAGGAGCAGCGCCATCTCCACCGCGCTCTGCAGGCGATCGAGCGCGCCGGCGGGCTGCGGGGGAACGTCTTCCTCGACGTCGGCGCGCACGTCGGCACGACCGCGATCACCGCGGTCCGGCGCTTCGGGTTCGGCACGGCACTCGCGTTCGAGCCGGAGGCCGAGAACTACCGGCTGCTGCGCGCGAACGTGAGCATGAACGGTCTCGAGCAGCGCATCCGGACGTTCAACGTCGCACTCTCGAACCGCGTCGGCACGGCGGCGCTGAAGGTCCGGCCGTCGTTCGGATCGAAGCACCGGCTGGTCGAGAGCGCCGGCCCCGGAG
>JBKOVL010000004.1:0-5352 GCA_046723895.1 Actinomycetota bacterium
GGTTGCCGGCGGCGCGATCGTGACCTCGACGGTGGCGGCGCAGCTCGTCACCCGGATCGGGGTCAAGCCGGTGATGGTCACCGGTATGGCATTCCTCACCGCCGGGCTCGTGTTCTTCACGCAGGTCTCGGTCCACGGCACCTACCTCGCCGACCTGCTGCCGGGCTTCCTGCTGATCGCGGTCGGAATCGGCTTCGCGTTCGTGCCGATCTCGATCGCGGCCCTCGCCGGTGTCCAGCCGGCGGAGGCGGGGCTCGCGTCGGGCCTGATCAACACGTCGCAACAGATCGGCGGTGCGCTCGGCATCGCCCTGCTGTCGACGATCGCGACGACGCGGACGAGCGACAAGATCGACGCCGGCGTAGCGCTGCACCCCGCGCTCGTCGACGGGTTCAAGATCGCCTTCCTGGTCGGCGCCGTGATCGCCGCCGCCGGGATCGTCGCATCGCTGCTGCTGATCCGTCGCGACGAACTGCGCCAGGAGGTGCCCGTCGCGGCGCCGCAGGGCGAGCCGGCGCTCGACCTGGCCGCGTAGCGAAGGACAGAGGGACAGACCCCGTTCGGGGTCTGTCCCTCGCCCTGGGTTACGAGGGCCGTTCGGCGAGCGTGACGGTCGCCGTGCGGGTCTGGCCGTTGCGGAGGTACGTGAGGGTGACGCGGTCGCCCGGCTTCCTGGCGTCGATCGCGGTGCTGAGCACCGACGCGTCCCGGACTTGCGCGCCGCCGACTGCGGTGATCACGTCGCCGGCCTGCAGCCCGGCCTTCGCGGCGGGCGTGCCGGGCCGAACCTCGTTCAGCCGCACGCCGTTCGAGGCGCTCGCGATTCCGACGCCGAGGTAGGCGTGCTTGACGCTGCCGCTGTCGATCAGCTGCGTGGCGATCGAGCGGACGGTCTTCGCGGGGATCGCGAAGCCGACGCCTTCGTTGCCGCCGGAATCGCTCTCGATCTGGGCGTTGACACCGATCACCTTCGCGTTCAGGTCGAGCAGCGGGCCGCCCGAGTTGCCGTGGTTGATCGCGGCGTCGGTCTGGATCGAGTCGGCGATCGTGAAGTTGTTCGGCGCCGTCATCTCACGATTGAGGGCGCTGATGATGCCGGCGGTGACCGTCTCCTCGAGGCCGAACGGGCTGCCGATCGCGACGACGCCCTGGCCGACCTGCAGCGAGCCCGAGTCGCCGAGGGCGAGCGGGTGCAGCACCGAGGCCGGCGCGGCGACCTTGATCACCGCGACATCGGTCGACGGGTCGGCCCCGACGAGCGTCGCGCGGTAGGTGGCCCCGTTCCAGAAGCGAACGGAGATCGACTGGGCTCCGTCGACGACGTGCTGGTTCGTGACGACGTGCCCGGCGGTGTCGTAGACGAACCCGGAGCCCTGCGCCTGTTGGGCCTGCGAGCCGCCGAACGGGATGTCGGCGCCCGCGGAGGTCGACTTGACGGTGATCTCGACGACGCCCTCGCGGGCCTGGTTGTAGACATTGGTGACGGACAGGTTTGAGGTCGCGGCGGCAGGCTGGGCGCCGGGGACCGTGAGCTGGCGGACAACGGTCTTCGTCTCGCCTGGAGAGATCAGGGCATACGCGCCGACCGCGGCTGCGGCAGACGCGAGCGCCACGATGATTAGGGGGATTATGCGACGCATGGTTCGGTTCCTTTCGATTTTCGAGTCGACGACATCTCACCAGCCGTCCCTGAACGCCCCCTGAACGGAACCTGAGAGCAACCTAAGATGCGCTGTCAGGCGGAGGCGCGCAGGAGGCCGCGGAGCCGGCGGCGCTCGGCGGGCAGATAGAAGCGGAATGGTAGTAGCGCGAGTGGGTAGCCGAGCGCGATCAGGATCGCGACCGCGAGCGGGACGTCGAGGACGCTGCCGATCACGGTCAGCCCGATCGCCACCGACGCAAGCGTCAGGACGCGCCGCCACTGGTAGGCGACCGGGTACACGCGCTGCGAGTTCACGACCATGAGGAGAAAGAGCGCGAGGTAGGCGGCGGCGGTCGAGATCGCCGCGCCGATCATCCCGTAGGGCGGGATCAGGACCACGTTCAGGACGACGTTCACGAGCGCGGCGGCGCCGGTGACGATCCAGTTGAACTGCGTCTGCCGAGCTCGTCCGATTCCGATCGCGACCACGGTGTAGCCCGCGTAGGCCGTGCTCGCGAAGGCGAGCAGGGCGACCGCGTCAGCAGCCCGGTGGAACGCGTGCTTCGGGGCGAGGACCTCGACGAGCCAGGGCGCGAGGACGCCGAGCCCGACGGACACCCAGCAGCAGACGAAGAGGAGGTAGGTGAGCACGTACGAGTACGTCCGCCGCGCCTCGCGGTCGTCCTCGATCGAGTACGCGAAGGCCGGCCAGGCGAGTCGGAACGCGATCAGCAGAAAGACGATCGCCGACGAGATCCGGACGGCAACAGAGTAGACGCCGACCTCGGCCTGGCCCTTGTACTGGGCAATGAAGATCCGGTCGATGAAGTTGATCGCCCAGAGCGCGAGCGCCGAGGGCACGAGCGGCATCCCGAACCTGTTCATCTGCCGGAGGAGGTCGCGCGAGAACTCGAGGCCGAGCTGGTAGCGCCGGTAGCCGAGCAGAGCGACGTAGACCGTGAGCGTCCCGATGAAGTTGCCGACGACGGCGCCGGTCGGTCCCTTGTGGAGCGCTACGACGAGGACGACGGTGGCGCCGACGGTGATCAACACGTTCACGACGCTCGCTGCGACGAACGCCGTCGAGCGCTCCTCGACGCGGAAGAGCGAGGTCAGCTGCTCGTAGTTCATCTGCGCCCAGAGGCCGACGAACGCCGCGCGGACGAGCCAGGGGTCGTCCCCGAGCCGCAGCGCGTGGGCGAGCGGAGTCGCGAGCACCCATCCGGCGATCAGCCCGGCGGTCGCCATCGTCATCGTGAACCAGAAGCTCGTTCGCACGACGAGCGTTCGCCGCGCCTCGTCCTTGGAGTCGAAGTAGAAGCGGAAGAACGCGCTCGAGATCCCCATGCGGAGGACGATCACGAGCACAGTCGTGAACGCGACGACGGTCTCGATCTTCCCGAAGCCGCGCGGGCCGAGATAGCTCGTGTAGAGCGGGAGGAGGAGGACGGCGAGGATTCGCGACACGAGCCCGCCGAGGCCGTACACGGCCGTGTGCTTCCCGAGCCGCTTGACCTGAGCGCTGAGCGCCATTAGTACCCCCTCGGGTGACGATGCCCAGCCTCCGGCGAGCGAAGAGCAGGCCAGGCTAGGACGCACGGAGCCTCGATAGTGATTGAACTATCGGGGCGACTGGGGCCGACGCACGTCGCCGCTTTGCAGCCGCGGGAGGCGATCGCTGTCATCGCCGGAGGGGGCACTCAAAGGCGAGAGTAGATGTCCAGCAGGCGGTCGGCGACCTTGTCGGCGTCGTGGACCTGCTCGACGTAAGCTCGGCTCGCGCTGCCGACGCTGCGGCGCTCCTGCGCGTCCTCGACGAGCGGGCGGAGCCGCTCGACCAGCGTGTCGGCGGTGGCGCTGACGATCGGCACTCGGGTTTCGAAGGCATCCTCGGTACGTGAGACCGCCTCCTCGTGGAGGAATGCGACGACGGGCTTACCGAGCGCCATCGCCTCGATCGCGAACACGCCGTACCAGCCGGCGTTCAGCTGGTCGACGACGATGTCGGCCCGCTCGTAGCGACGGCGGGCCTCGTCGTGGTGGAGGCCCTCCACGATCTCGAGCTCGACGGGGAGCCGGCCACAGGCGGCGATCACATGCTCAGTGCCCTTGCGGCGTCGGCTGGACGGGGCGTGGAGGACGACGGGCCTGCTCGCCTCCGACGGCGGCACCGGCGTGTACTCGCCGAGATCGATCCCGGGCGGCACGACCTCGGCCTCCGGCACCCACCGGACCGCGTCGTAGGAGCCGACGATGCGTGCTTGCGCTCGGGCCGCCCACGCCAGCTCGGCGGGCGGCTTACCGCGGATGTCCGAGCCGAGGAAGTGCATTACCGAGCGCTTGTGGGCCGCTCGTAATAGCGGGAATTGCAGGGATTTCGGCACCAGCGTGAGCCCGAAGTAAAAGTGGAAGACGTCCGTCTGCGGGACCAGCCGTGCGAGCGCCCGGGCCTGGACGAGCTGTTGGCGGAGGAATCCCGCCCCGCGGTCGAGCGACCAGTCAGCCTCGGGGTGGAGCCGGTAGCGCTCGAAGACGACGAGCCGGGCGTCGACGCCCCTCCGCCGCAGGGCCCGCACGTTCTGCCACGGGACGCCGGCGGTGTTCACCGGGCAGTGGGTGACGCGGAGGCGCGAAGTCGTCACACCATCGGTGCTGCGGCGTGACATCCCGCCCGCTCGCAAGGGGTAGCGTCTGCGACAAGATGCTCCCCTGGGTGGGCGGGGGCTTGGGATGGAGGAGATACGGCGTGTGTCGCGGTCACGCCTCGTCCCACTCCACCTGGTCGAAGTACCGAAGTGCACGCCTCGTCGACCGCACGCGCCCCGCAAGCTCGCCAAGCTCCTCCTCCGAGATCTCGCCGAGCGCGTGCTTGATCCCGAGCCAGGGGAGGTTGAGGTCCTCCTGGTAGACGATCGTGGAGATGCGTGGGTTGATCTCGATCACCTGGTCGCCGACGAGCTGGATGTTGAAGAAGTGGTCGAGCCTCAGCTCGGCGACGATCTTGCGCGCCGTCTCCATCAGCTCGGGGTCGTCGAGCGTCTCGAAGTACATCGCGAGGCCGGCGCGCATCGCCTCGCGGGTCTTCGGGTGACCGAGGGCGATCCGACCCTCGCTTGCGATCCCGTCGATGGTGCGCTCGTCGCCTGTCGCGAGCTCCATCACCAGAAGCTCGGTGGGGTCGTCGCCGAGGAGCTCGGTCAGGTCCTCGAGCCGGAGCGCCTCGGCGACGCCGGGACGGTTCGTGAGCAACTGCTCGTGGCGGTCGGCCGACGCCGAGAGGATCCGGAAGCCCCGCGTCCCGGAGGAGAAGACCGGCTTGATGCAGACGTCGCGGCCGGGGTAGCCGAGCTCGCGGGCGGCCCCCTGGACGGCCTCGGCGCCCGAGACGCGCCGCCAGACAGGGCCGCGCACGCCGATCAGGTCGAGCAGCGCGTAGGTCTCGGCCTTGTCGTTCGAACGCCGGATCGCCTCCGGGGAGGTGACGAGCACGGCGATCCCCTCGAAGCGCGCCTTCGCCTCGGCCAGCCCGGGTAGGTCGAAGGAGGACTGCGGGAGGATTGCGTCCACGTGCTCGGCGCCGCAGACCTCGAGCATCGCGTCGACGAAGCCCGGGTCGGAGCCGGCAGGCACGCGATGGAACGCGTCGGCGAGGTGGCGACCGATCGCGAGCTCGGACATGTCGGTGCCGACGAGCCGAACCGGCCGTTCGC
>JBKOVL010000225.1:0-11495 GCA_046723895.1 Actinomycetota bacterium
GGCGAGCCCCGCTTCCTCCATCGCCTTCACGAGCAGCGCATAGACCTTCTCGCCGCCGTCCTGCGGCGCAAGGTGGTAGCTGTGCTCGAAGTAAATCGGGTCGATCTGCTCGATCGGCACGAACTGCTCGATATCGAACGCATGTCCGCCCTCGGCCCGGGCGGCCTCGAAGTCCTCGTCCTCGACGTAGACGAACTCGCCCTTCGCGATCTCGTACGCTTTGACGATCTCCGAATCGGGGACGGCCTTTTCTTCGAGCTTGCAGACCTTCTCGTAGCCGATCGGCGACTCGTCGTTGCGATGGAGCAGGTTGAAATGGAGCTTGTGCTCGGAGACGGCGGCGAACATGCGTACAGGAACGCTGACGAGCCCGAAGGAGATCGTCCCCGACCAGATCGCGCGCGGCATGGGAGACCTTGTGCCCCGTAAGGTCACCTGCCTAACCCCGAGCGCCGTATCCTCCTCGCGGACTGGGTCGTTCACCCTGGCATGACGAGCATCCTGATCGACGAGCCGCTCGATCCGATCGACTCGGAAGAGCACGCGGTGCAGATGTGGCGGCGAGACCAGTTCGCCCGTCTCGGGTTCGATTCGGTCATTTCCGGGCTGCTCGCCGAGTCGGCGGCCGACCTCGGCCTGGCGCGGCGGCTGAACCGGGCAGGATGCCCGGTCGCGCTCGCGTTTCGCATCCTCGCCTGAGGTGAGCGTAAGCTGACGCTCGTGCGAGGGCGGTCACCGTCCGAGCGGACGCGTGTCCGTCGCGTGCCCGAGCGGGGCGCCTACGACCGCGACCAGATCGACGCGATCCTGGACGCCGGGCTCGTCTGCCACCTCGGCTTCGTCCACGGCGGCCATCCATTCGTGATCCCCACGCTCTACGGCCACGTCGGCGACGCGGTCTACGTCCACGGCTCGTCGGCGAGCCGGATGCTGCGCACGCTCCGGGACGGCGTCGACGCCTGCCTGACGGTCACGCTCGTCGACGGGCTGGTCCTCGCCCGCTCTATCTTCCACCACTCGATCAACTACCGCTCGGTCGTCGTTCTCGGCCGTGCCGTCGAGGTCAGCGACCCTGGCGAGAAGCTGCGCGCGCTCGAGGCGTTCGGCGAGCGGATACTGCCGGGCCGCTGGGCCGGGGTGCGCCCGCCGACCCGCCGGGAGTTGAAGGCGACCTCGATCCTGCGGCTGCCGCTCGACGAAGCCTCCGCCAAGCTGCGCGCAGGGCCGCCGAAGGACGAAGAGGAGGACTACGACCTGCCGGTCTGGGCGGGCGTGATCCCGCTCGCCCTGCGCGCCGGCGAGCCGCAGGCGGACCCGCGGCTCGCGTTCGATCTGGAGGCGCCCGATGTGCCCGCCCGCTACGGGGGCGCAGAGACCGCGTAGACCGGCGGCGTTCGGCCGGCACCCGGCCGGGCCGAAAGAGCCAATAGCGTACGCGAAGGGATCGCGCTAGAACCGTTCCGGAGTTGCAGGTTCGTCTCGGTCTCGTCACACGCGCGTTCCAGGTGCCTCGCTACCGTTGCCGTTGATGGCAACAACCCGAGGAGGTAACGATGTTCACGGAGCTCAAAGAGGAGCTGCTCGACCTGCGGGTCACCGAAAAGGGTTACCGCGACGCCATGTACGCCAGGAACCACCCCGGCGCCGGCAGCTCGAGCAGCACCGGGTCATCGTCCAGCCTTACCTGCTGCAAGCTGTCCTGGAACTGACGACGAGGCCGATGGCGAGGTACGGGTCGTGAATTCCCTCCCCGCGTTCCCGTACCTCGCGCCCTGGTACCGCGTCGCCGCCGGCGGCGGAAAAGTCGTGCTCGAGTACGGCCAGCGCATCGTCTGCCTGGAGGGCGGCGCAGCCGAGCGGCTCGTGCCCGCGCTGCTGCCCCTGCTCGACGGCTCGCGGGCCTTCGACGAGATCGTCGCGCTGCTCGGCGAGCCGGTCCGCGCCGCGGTCGAGCACGTGCTCGGCGAGCTCTCCGACCGGGGTCTCCTCAGGGAGGGGCCGTCGCTCGGCCCCGACCAGACCCGACCGAGCGTCGGCGCGGCCGAGCTGCTCGCGTCCCTGCGCCCGGATCTGGAGCCGGTCGGCGATATCGCGGCCGCCGTGGCGTCCTGTTCGATCGCGATCGTCGGCCGTGGTCCCGCCGGTCTCGAGGCTGCTCGGTTCTTGCGCCTGAGCGGTGTCGGAGTCGAGCGGCGCGATCGGCTCGAGGGCAGCGTCGATCTCGTCGTCTGCGCCCCCGCGCCCGACGAGCTGCCGCGACTGCAGGACTGGAACGAGCAGGCGCTCGTGGCGTCCCTGGCGTGGCTCCAGATCCTTCCCTTCGACGGGCGCTACGCGACGGTGGGGCCGCTCTACCTCCCGGGCGACACCGGATGCTACGAGTGCTTTCGCCGCAGGCGCGCAGCGAATCTCGGGGTTGCGGAGGAGCTTGCGCTGCTCGAGCGGGTCCCAGCCGCGTACCCGTCCGGGCCTGCATTCGACGCCGTTCTCGGTGGGCTTGCCGCCCAGATCGCCCTGCACTGGCTCGTCCTGGACGACCATTACGCGCCGGCCGGCTTCTACGCGCTCGAGCCGCTTCCATCGTTCGCCCTCACGAGCCACCATCTGCACCGCGTCCCTCGGTGCGAGGCGTGCTCCGGTCTCGCCGATCTTGCCTCGCCGCTTCCGTGGTACAAGGAGGTGCCGGTTGTCACCTGCGCTTGAGCTTCGCCCGGTCAAGCCGACGCCGCCGGCCGCAACGCTACCGCGGCTCAGGTCCTTCGTGTCGCCGCTGACCGGTGTCGTGCGAGGTCTCTCCGAGACGCTGGCCGCGCCCGGCGAGCTCCGCCTCGTCAGCATCGGATGCGAGCTCGCGGACGGCGTTCCGACGATCGGCACGCCACTCGAGTCGTACACGGGAAGCGAGCATTGGTCGAGGGACGCCGCCGAGGCCGCGGCGATCGGCGAGGCGCTCGAGCGCTACTCCGGGTCTTACATCCCGCACGAACGGGTCGTCGTCAGCTCCGCTGTCGACCTTGGCGGCGAGGCGGTCGACCCGAACCGGTTCGCGCTGTTCTCGGAGGACCAGTACGCGCGCTCCGGGTTTCCGTTTCGGCGCTTCCGACCGGAGACGGTCGTCGGCTGGGTCGAAGGCTTCTCCGTCCCGGACGGACGGCCTGCGTTCTTGCCTGCCCAGCTCGTCTTCATGCCCTGGGAGCGCTGCCGACCGGAAGAGGTTCGGGTCGGCCACGCGACGAGCAGCGGCCTCGCCTGTGCAGCGACGCTCGAGGAGGCGATCCTCACCGGGCTGCTCGAGGTCGTCGAGCGGGACGCCTTCATGCTCGCGTGGCACAACCGGCTCTCGCTGCCGCTGCTCGACTGGAGCGGCGACGACGAGCTCGTCCGGCTCGACCGCCGCTACTTCGCGCCCTCCGGGCTCCGGTACTCCGCCGTCGATCTGAGCATCTTCCTGGGCGTGCCGACGGTGCTCGGCGTCGTCCACGGGCGGCCCGGCCGGCTTGGCGCGCTCGGTGTCGGGGCTGCGAGCGCGCCTCGGATCGCCGATGCGTGGCGCAAGGCGCTCGCCGAGGCGTTCTCGGTTTGCCGTTGGGTTGCTGACCGGGCCCTCGAGGAGCCTGAGCTGCTCGGGCGACCCGCCGAGACGATCCAGACCTTCGACGACCACACGCTCTACTACGCCGGCGAGGAGCGTGCACGACGGGCGGCGTTCCTGGATGCGGGGTGCGAGGTCCGCGGCGTCGGGGACGTCGAGCCAGTCGAGGGCGACAACGTGCTGGAGCTGATCGAGGCGGTCTGCGGCCGGCTCGCCGCGCGCGGAGTCTCGGCCTACGCGGTCGACGTGACGAGTCCCGACGTCGCGGCCGCCGGCCTGAGCGTCGTCCACGTCCTCGCTCCCGAGCTCTGCCAGCTCGATGTCGTCGCGGGCGCGCGGTTCCTCGGCGGGAGACGGCTGTACGAGGCCGCCTTCGAGGCGGGCCTCGTCCGACGTCGCCTCGAGCCCGTCGAGCTCAACCCCGACCCGCATCCGTTCCCGTGACGGAGGTGCCCGCCTCGGTCCCGCGCCAGACCGCCCGCTGGCTCGAGCTCGTCTACGGTGGACGGCCCGACCCGTTCGATCCCGCCGAGTGGTACCACGAGGCGTCGAAGGTCTCGCCGACGCAGATCGGGCGTCAGGTCGCGGGCGCGGGGCGGCTCGAGGCGATACCCGACCTTCAGCTCAGCATGACCCGCGCGGTTCGCAGGCTTCCGCTTCCCGAACGCGAGCTCCCTCCGCCGCGTCGACCCGGCCTGCCGCTCTGGCAGGCGATCGCCGCGCGCCGCTCGTGTCGCGAGTTCGCCGACGCTCCCATCGACGTCCGAGAGCTCGCCGCACTGCTTCAGGCCGGCTACGGCGTGACGCACTCGCTCGAAGCTCACGACGGCAGGCGAGCGCTTCCGCTTCGCGCGGTCCCCTCGGGCGGGGCGCTCTATCCCCTCGAGCTCTACGTTGCCGCGCTCCGCGTGAACGACCTCCCCGCCGGCCTCTACCACTTCGATCCGCTGAAGACAGGGCTGGCCGTCGCCCGCGAGTCGCTGAGCCCCGATGAGATCGCCTCTCTCTCGACCTACCCCGAGATCGTCCGCGACTGCGCCACCATGATCCTCGTCGCCGCCGTCTTCGGACGGACCCGGTTCAAGTACGGCGTGCGAGGGTATCGGTTTGCCCTGCTCGAAGCCGGGCACGTCGCTCAGAACGTCCTTCTCACGGCGACCGCGCTCGGCATCGGCGCAGTCCCGCTCGGCGGTTACTACGATCGGCTGACCGACGAGTTCCTCGGGCTCGACGGCGTCAACGAATCGACGCTCTACACGGTCGCCGTCGGAAGGCCTGCGGGTGCCTGAGCTCGGAGTTGCATCCGGTCCGCTCTGCGGTGCGGTGCTGTTCGTCGCCCTGGCCCGCGGGCGGGTGCCGCGCGCCCGACCGTTCGCGCGACCGCGCGCGCTCACGCTCCGCTGGCTCTCGTTAGGCGTCCTGGCGGCATTCGAAGAAGTGGTGTGGCGGGGACTTGTCCTGACCGGGCTGGCGCTGGCGCTCGGCCCCGCCGCCGCCCTGCTCATCTCGTCCGCCGGCTTCGCGGCCTGGCACGCGCCCGCGCTCGGGCGGCGATGCGTCGTCCACGTGATCACGGGTCTCGGTTTCGGCAGCGCCTACCTCCTCGGCGGGCTCGGCGCCGCGGTGCTCGCGCACGGGACCTACAACATCCTCGTCGATTGGGGTGTCCACGCCCAGCGGAGCCGATAAGTGATCGCCGCTGCTCTGTGGGCAGTGTCGAAGCGATTCGGTGAAACGGTCGCTCTCGACCGAGTCGACCTCGTGGTGGAAGCGGGGGAGGTTGTCGCCCTGCTGGGACCGAACGGAGCGGGGAAGACTACTGCCCTGTCGATCCTACTCGGGCTGCGCCGCCCCGACGAAGGCCGGGCGGAGGTTTTCGGCGTCGACCCGCGTCGGCCGAGCGCGCGCGTGGCCGTCGGCGTGACGCCGCAGGAATCCGGCTTCCCGCCAACACTGCGAGTGCGCGAGATCATCGATCTCGTTCGGGCCCACTTCCCGTTCCCCGCGCCGACGGACGAGCTTCTCGACCGGTTCGACCTGCGTACGATCGCGCGCAGCCAGGCGGGCGGTCTGTCCGGCGGGGAGCGCCGCCGACTCTCTGTCGCCCTCGCGTTTGCCGGGGAGCCGGCTGCAATCTTCCTCGACGAGCCGACGGCCGGCCTGGACGTCCGATCGCGTCGTTCGGTCTGGGCGGAGATCGATCAATACTCGACGGACGGCGGCACAGTGCTGCTGACAACTCACTCCCTCGAGGAGGCGGAGCGGTTGGCACGGAGAATAGTGCTGCTTGCTCGCGGCCGGGTCGTGGCAGAGGGGACAGCCGATGCACTGGCCGGGCAGGCGCGCGTCCCCGGGCTCGAGGATGCGTTTCTCGCCTTGACCGAGGCGGAGGGATGAGGCTCGTCCTCCTTCACACGCGAGCTGCGACGCTCGAGCTGCTGCGTTACCCGACCTTCAGCGTCCCGACGCTTGCCTTTCCAGCACTCTTCTTCATGCTGTTCGTCGCACCGCGCTCCGATACGGACACCGACCCGACGCTGCTGCTCGCCTCGTTCGCCGGCTTCGCGGTGTTGGGCGTTTCGTTCTTCCAGTTCGGCGTCGGGATCGCCGCCGAGCGCGAGTCGCCGTGGGAACGATTCGTCCGGACCCTGCCGATCCGCCTTCGCGTGCGTTTCGCGGCACGAGTGCTCTCCGCGGCGCTCTTCGGCCTCTGCTCGGCCGCGCTCGTCGTCGCGGCGGCAGTCGCGAGCACCGACGCGCGGCTGCCCGCGATGCGTTGGCTCGCGGTCGCCGGTGCGCTCGCCTTCGGCGCCGTGCCGTTCGCGCTGCTCGGGATCGCGCTGGGCTACTGGGCGTCGCCGCGCGGCGCACTCCCGACGGCGAACGTCCTCTATCTCGTGCTCGCATTCCTCGGCGCCCTGTGGACGACGCCGGAACACCTCCCAGGGTCGGTGACCGCGATCTCGCCCCTGGTTCCCACGCGGCAGTTCGGGAACGTGCTCTGGGGGGCGACGAGCGGCCACGTCTGGCGGCCGCGTGACTGGCTCCTCCTCATTGGGTGGACCGCGGTGTTCGCGGGACTCGCTGCCTGGGGCTATCGGCGCGACGAAGGCAGGAGGTACCGGTGACCACGTAAACTCCCATGCCATGACGTGGGAGCTGATCTGGATGCTCGTCATCCTGAAGATCCCGGTGGTCTATCTCTGCCTAGTCGTCTGGTGGGCGGTGCGCGCGAAGCCGGCACCGCTCGAGCCTGCCCTTAAGCCCGTCTCAACCGAGCCCGATCCGAGGCCGGGGTGGCGCTTCTCGCGAGTCCCGCCGCGCAGGCCTCGCCGCGGGCCGCACGGATCGCCCGGCCGCGGGTATGCGAGGGTCGCCCGGGCGAGGGCGACGCCGTGAGCGCCTACTCCGAGCCCGAGAGCGCCCGGAGCGGCCTCGACACCGTCGCCGGGCTGATGTCGGCGACGGCGATCTTCCTCGGGCTGCTCAGCGCCACCGACTTCGATCTCAGCATCTCCGGCACGCATCTCGAGATGAGGCCGGTCAGGATCGGCATTGCGGCGGTCGCCCTCGCGCTGGTCGCAGCGGGCCTCGGCGGGCGGCACCGGCGCCTGGCGGGAGCTGCCGTCGCGATTGCCGGTGCGTGCTGGGTGATCGGCATGATCGTCGCCGTGGTCACCGAGCGGCCGATCTTCTGACCTGGCCGGCAGGGATGAGCGCGCTGCTACAAAAGAGGTAGGAATGCCTGACGTCGACGGCCTGAATGCGGGCTACGCGACCACGATCCTCGAGCAGTACCTCGAGAACCCGGAGTCCGTCCCGCGCGAGTGGCGCGCGCTCTTCGAGAGCGGCGAGAGCGAGCTCGTCAACGAGCTCCCCGGCCTCGCGCGTCTGCTCGAGGCGGTGCAGCAGAACGGCGGGAACGGTGGCCGTGCGGTCGCGGCGCCTCCCGAGCCGGTGGCGGCGCCGCAGCCGGCCGCGGTCCCGGACGAGCTCCTCCTCGGTGGCGTGGCCGCGGCGATGGCGCTTGTCAAGGCGCACCGGATGCACGGCCATCTGGCCGCCCGGCTCGACCCGCTCGGCTCCGAGCCGGTCGGCGATCCCGCGCTCGAGCCCGAGCGCCTGATCCCGAAGCTCACTCCGGAGCTGCAGGCGCGGATCCCGGCGTCGCTTCTGCGCCTCTACGTCCCGGCGGAGACGCTCGCCGACGCGCTCCCTCGCCTGCGCGAGACCTACTGCGGGACGATCGCCTACGAGATCGAGCACATCGCCGACCATGAGCTCCGCGTCTGGCTCCGCAAGGCGATCGAGTCCGGGAAGTACCGCCGCCCGCTGTCTCCGGACGAGCAGAAGGGGCTGCTCGAGCGCCTGACTCAGGTCGAGGGGATGGAGCGCTACCTTCGCCGCGCATTCCTCGGCCAGAAGCAGTTCTCGATCGAGGGTCTCGACGTGATGGTGCCGATGCTCGACGAGGCGATCGAGCTCTCCGCCGAGGCCGGCGCGCACGAGATCGTGATCGGCATGGCCCACCGTGGCCGACTTTCAGTCCTCGCCCACACACTCGGCCAGCCCTACGAGGCGATCCTGCGCGAGTTCGAGGGCGAGCGCTCCATCGAGGCGGTCGTCTCGACGCCCGAAGGCGGCTCCGGCGACGTCAAGTACCACCTCGGCGCCGAGGGCGTCCGCAAGACCGCCTCCGGCGAGATCACGGTCGCGCTTTGCGCGAACCCGAGCCACCTGGAAGCCGTCGACCCGGTTGTCGAAGGCCGCGCGCGCGCCGAGCAAACCGACCGGTCGACCCGCGCCGGCGTCCACGACCCGGGCGTCGCGCTCCCTATCCTGATCCACGGGGATGCCGCCTTCGCCGGCCAGGGGGTCGTCGCCGAGACCCTCAACCTCGAGGGGCTCGCCGGCTACACGACCGGCGGCACGCTCCACCTGATCGCGAACAACCAGGTTGGCTACACGACGGATCCGGCCGAGGGTCGCTCGACCCGCTACTCGAGCGACCTCGCAAAGGGCTTCGACATCCCGATCATCCACGTCAACGCCGACGACCCGGAGGCGGCGATCTCGGCGATTCGCCTCGCGCTCGCGTTCCGTGAACGGTTCGGCCATGACGTCGTGGTCGACCTCGTCGGCTATCGGCGCTTCGGTCACAACGAGCAGGACGAGCCGGCCTACACGCAGCCGCTGATGGCGCAGCACATCGCGAACCACCCGACCGTCCGGGAGCAGTACGCGCTGCGCCTCGCGAACGAGGGCGTCCTTTCCGCGCAGGAAGCGGAGGTGATGGAGAAGCGGGTCGCGACGGCGCTCAGGCAGGCGCACGAGCGGCTGAAGGAGACGATCGCCGACGAGGAGCCCGCGGAGCCGCCGCTCCGCACGACCTCGTCCGGCACCGACCCCGTCACCGCGGTCGCCGCCGAGCGCCTGCGCGAGCTCGACAACGAGATGCTCGCCGTCCCCGACCACTTCAGCGTCCACCCGAAGCTGCTCAAGCAGCTCGAACGCCGCCCTGCCGCCCTCGAGGAGGGCGGGATCGACTGGGGTCACGCCGAGTGGCTTGCCTTCGCCAGCCTGCTGGTCGAAGGGATCCCGATCCGCCTGACCGGTCAGGACACCGAGCGCGGCACCTTCTCGCACCGCCACCTCGTCCTCCACGACGTCAACAGCGGCGAGCGCTACGCGCCCATCCAGCACCTTGCCGGCGCGACCGCGTCGTTCGAGGTGCACAACTCACCGTTGTCGGAGTACGCGGCCGTCGGCTTCGAGTACGGCTATGCGGTCGCCGCTCCCGAGGCGCTCGTCCTCTGGGAGGCGCAGTTCGGGGACTTCGTCAACGGGGCGCAGATCATCATCGACCAGTTCCTCGTTGCCGGACTCTCGAAGTGGCGCGAGACCTCGAGGCTGACGATGCTGCTCCCGCACGGCTACGAGGGCAACGGTCCTGAACACTCGAGCGCGCGGCTCGAGCGCTTCCTCCAGTCGACCGCGCAGGAGAACATCCGGGTGGTCAACCCGTCGACCGCCGCGCAGTACTTCCACGTGCTGCGCCGGCAGGCGCTCGAACCAGTCGCGCGACCGCTGGTCGTGATGACGCCCAAGGGCTTGCTTCGCCTGAAGGAGGCGGCGTCCAGCCTCGCCGACCTGGCCGAGGGGTCGTTCCGGCCTGTGCTCGACGACCCGACCGAGTTCAAGGACCGTATCCACCGGCTCGTCCTCTGCTCGGGGAAGGTCTACTACGACATCGTCGGCCACGAGCTGCGCGCGAAGGCGCCCACGGTCGCGGTCGCACGCGTGGAGCAGCTGTACCCGTTCCCGTCCAAGCGGACGGGCGCCCTCCTCGCCTCCTATCCGAACCTGCAGGAGGTCGTCTGGGCGCAGGAGGAGCCTCAGAACATGGGCGCGTGGCGCTCGATCCGCCACCGGCTCGAGGAGGCGCGTCCGAAGGATGTCCCGCTCCGCTATGTCGGCCGCCCGTGGCGGGCGAGCCCGAGCGAGGGCTACCCGACCGCGCACCTGCGCGAGCAGGACCGGATCGTCCGCGAGGCGCTCGGCGGCGGGAGCTAGCGCTTCTTCCGCGCGGCCGCCGCGGCCCGCGCCGAGCGCAGCGCCTGCCCGGCGATCAACGGCGCATAGCGCCTCGCCTGCCGCAGCACGAGCTGCCGGTGTCGCGGCGGGAGTCGCCTCCAGACGTCATAGGCGGTGAGCGCGAGCCCGAGAGGACCGACTCGACGTGGGATCCTCGGCATTGCCCCACTGTTGCATATTCGTTGCAGGTTCTGTCCGTTTCGCGTCGTACTCTTGGACTGGCGGTCGCTCACAAAAGCGTTACAATCACCCACCGAAAACGAGCCGCCCACGTCGGAGGATCGAATGCCTGTAGAGACACCGTCGCTGTTCAGCCAGGTCATCCAGGAGCATCTCGAGCTCAAGCGTCGCAACGCCGACCTCGAGGGAAACATGCCCCTAAAGAGCTACGAGATCGAAGACCCGTTCGACAATCATCCGCTCTTCAAGTCCGAAGAGCAGGCGCGTCTCGAGGAGACGATGGACGGAACCGAGCCCGCAGTGGAGGTGACCGGCGCGACGTTGCCTTGGCCGGGCGAGCAACATCTGGACAGCGCGGAAGTCGTTGCCCATATGGACGACAGCTTCTGGGGCCGCTCTCGCGACTTCGACTGGGGAGACTAGGTCCAGGGCGAGCACCCGCGGGCTTCGCCCGTCGGCGCTGCCAAGGGCAACCTTCGGCGAGTACGTGAACTTCGCGCCGATCCCGTCGACGTCGAAGGTCACCCGTTCGAGCAGGACTACGCCCGCTCGAGGGTGCGCAGCGCCTCGTCACAGGCGCGGTCCAGCTCGGTCCGCGTCTCGGGCGTCGACTGGCAGTTGAAGAAATACTCGACCTGCCCGTCGAAGAGGACGTACAGGCGGCTGACCCCTCCGGCGGGTGAGCCCGGGGTCACGCGGTACGCGTAGCCGGGCAGCCCGCCGAAGTCGACGCGGCGGCCGGGCACGTGGCTGCCCGCAAGGCCGGCGATCACGCCGTCGACCTCGGCCCTGACCCTGCCGACGTTCGCGGCGGTGACGGGCCGCCGCAGGTCGTAGCGGCTGACGAGGATCACGTTCGCCTTGTTGACCCCGACGCCGGCCCGGGCCGAGTCCGCGCTGCCGGCGGCCGAGCCGAAGGTCAGGTCGTCCGCCTCCTTCAACGAAGTCGGGTAGCGGAACGTGATGTCGATGCCGTGGCGCTGGAACTGCCGGACCGGTCGTCCGCGCCGCCGGACGGCGACGCCTTGCCGCCGCAGCCGGCGAGCACGGCGGTCGCCAAGAACGTCCCGATGAGGATGACCCCGGACCTCAAAACCGCGACGACCATACGAGTCGCGACCGATTTGCA
>JBKOVL010000044.1:0-4910 GCA_046723895.1 Actinomycetota bacterium
GCCGAGCGCGGGCCGCGCGCGCGCATACTCCGGCCCGGGCGCCGATGGAGCGGCGTCGGGCCTACAGGGCGGGTCGCGGTGCGGCCGGCATGGAGCGGGCGGGCGGCCCCGGCCGACCTGCAAGGCGGGCGGGCGAGCTACGGTGGGGCGATGGATCTCGACGCCCTGGACGACTTCCTCGCCGTGCGCGGCGAGCCCGCCTACCGCGCAGGGCAGATCTGGCGCTGGGCGGCTGGCGGCGTTCCCGGCTACGACACGATGACGAACGTCCCCGCAGTCCTCCGCGCCCAGCTCGACGAGCACGTCCCGTTCTCGACGCTGGAGGTGATCACGGAGTCCGAGTCGCGTGACGGGACGATCAAGACCCTCTTCCACACGCGCGACGGCAAGTCGGTCGAGGCGGTACTGATGCGTTACCGCGACGGGCGCCGCTCGGTCTGCGTCTCGTCGCAGTCGGGCTGCCCGCTGACCTGCACGTTCTGCGCGACCGGCCAGATGCGCTTCGGCCGAAACCTGACCGCGTCGGAGATCCTCGACCAGGCGCTGCACTTCCGCCGGATCGGGGCGATCGACCACTGCGTCTTCATGGGGATGGGCGAGCCGATGCTGAACCTCGACGCCGCGCTCGCCGCGGTCCGCCGCCTTCCCGAGCTCGGCATCACACATCGCCGGACGACGATCTCGACCGTCGGCTGGCTTCCGGGCCTCCGCCGCTTCGTCGACGAGGTCGAGGAACCGATCCGCCTCGCGCTCTCGGTGCACGCGGCCGAGCCGCCGCTGCGATCGCGACTGATGCCGGTGAACGACCGCTACCCGCTCGAGGACGTAATCGCCGAGTGCCGGCGCTACGTCGAGAAGCGACGGCGCAAGGTGTATGTGGAGTACGTCATGCTCGCCGGTGTCAACGATCGCGTCGAGCAGGCAGCCGCGCTTGCCCGGCTGCTCGACCCCGAGGCCTTCAAGGTCAACCTGATCCCCTACAACCCGACGGGCGCGTACGAAGGCTCGTCCCGCGCGGCGATCGCCTCCTTCAAGGCCGTGCTCGACCGTGCCCGCATCCCGGCAACCGTGCGACTGACGCGTGGCCGGGACATCGCGGCCGCCTGCGGGCAGCTCGCCGGCCGGCGCGAGGCGGCGGCGGCTGTCTAGCCGTAGAGCGGCGTCGACGCGACCCAGGCGCGATCCGAGACGAGCCGCCCGGCCTCCTCGAGCTGCCCCCGCGCAAGCAGCGCCGCGACCGGGTAGCAGAGATCTGCGCCGACGATCGGGAAGAGACGCAGCTCGTCCTCGGTCGTCGGCTCGGGCAGGGCCGGTACCGCTTCCACGAATCCGCACCGCTTCCAGAGCGCGCGCCAAGGCATGCCCGAAGGATCAGCTCGCCGGGGACACCGGTCAATGGGCCGTCTGGCTCAACTTTCGGCCGTCGGGACCTATGCGGCGGCGGTCTCGGGAAGCTCGGGCGGGAACCGAGCCAGGATCCATTCCGCGTCGAGCGGGCGGATCCGGTAGGAACGGCCGCCGACGAGGACGAAGTCCCTCGTCCGCGGGTCCATCGGCAGGCGCGCCTCCGCCGGGTAGAAGAGGTTGTGCCGCTCGATCAGCTCGTTGACCGCGTCGAAGCGCCAGCGCTGCGCCACACGCCGCCACGCGCGCGCGAAGCCCCGTGGATCGCCGCGCCGGCGCACGGCGAGCTCCGTCCAGGCCGCGCGGAGCGATTCCTCGTGCGCGGCCGTCTCCTCCTCGATCTCGCGCAGCCGCCGGGAGTGCGCGGGCGGACCGGCGAGCGAGAGCGCGTACCGGTCGGCCGCGAGGGAGAAGTTCCGCAGCCTGCGCTCGAGCGGCCGGCCACGGACGGGGCTGCCCTTCAGGTCTTCGTCGAGCCGGTCAGCGAGGCGCTGCTCGAGCGCCGTATTCTCCCGGGGGGCGTGCTCACCGAGGATCCGCTCCCGCTCGCGGCGGTCCATCAGAAGTCTCCGGTCTGCGGAGTTCGGCTTGGGGAAGCCTCGCAACGTTCCAGACCAGGTGGACGGCGACGGCGTTGCCCGTGTAGCAGTAGCCCGCGCCGAACTCTTTGTCCGACGCGATCTGGAGGGGAGACCTTCCGGCGACACTCGTGCCGCGCTGCGTAAACGTCAGCATCCCGGCGCCGTCGCGGAACTGCGCGTCCAACCGTCACCGGCCCGTCCAGGCAGGAGTCGCGGCCGGGACAGAAGCGGCGACAAGGCGTGCCGACGCGGGCGCAACGAGCGCCGCGACCCGACCGGCGGATGCAAAGAACATCGCCTTGCGATGCTCTCACGATCTCCGCGGAGGCAGCAAGGATCACGATGTCGGCTGAGCGATCGCCTTCTCGGCCGACAGGTCTGGGTGGTCTTCGAAGAGGTAGCGCACGACCGCGCGCTTCGCCGCCTTCACTTCGTCGAGCCGTCCTACCGGGCGGCTGTGCGGCGCCGAGTGCACCACTTCCGGATCGGCGGCCGCCTCGTCCGCGATCGCCAGCATCGCGTCCACGAACTCGTCGAGGCGTTCCTTCGGCTCGGTCTCGGTCGGCTCGATCATCAGCGCCTCGGCCACGATCAGCGGGAAGTAGACGGTTGGCGGGTGAATCCCGAAGTCCATCAGCCGTTTCGCGACGTCGAGCGCCGAGATGCCGTGCTCGCGCTTCAGCGTCCGGGCGGAGAGGACGAACTCGTGCATGCACAGCCGGTCGAACGGCAGGTCGTACGCGCCCTTCAGCCGCGCGAGCAGGTAATTGGCGTTCAGGACGGCCGCCTCGGACATCTCGCGTAACGACGGGCCGTAGGCGCGGATGTACGCGTACGAGCGGACGAAGACGCCGAACGGCCCCGTGAAGCCACGCACCTTGCCGATCGACTTCGGCCGGTCGTAGTCGAGGCAGAAGCGGTCGCCGTCCTTGACCACCGCCGGCACCGGCAGGAACGGCTCGAGCGCCTTCGTCACGGCGATCGGCCCGCCTCCGGGCCCCCCGCCGCCGTGCGGTTGCGAGAAGGTCTTGTGCAGGTTGATGTGGACGACGTCGAAGCCCATGTCGCCAGGCCGGGAGATCCCGCAGACTGCGTTCAGGTTCGCCCCGTCGTAGTACATGAGCGCACCGGCGCCGTGGAAGATTCGCTCGATCTCCTCGATGTTCTCGTCGAAGAGGCCGAGCGTCGAAGGGTTCGTCAGCATCAGCCCCGCGGTCTGCGGCCCGATCTTGTCGCGCAGATCCTCGATGTCGATGTTGCCGCGCGGATCGGTCTTCACCCCAACGAGCCCGTAGCCCGCCATCGTGACCGAGGCCGGGTTCGTGCCATGCGCCGTGTCCGGGATCACGATCTCGCGCCGTTGCTCTCCCTCGCCGCGGTCGGCGAAGTAGGCGTGGAAGAGCATCAGGCCGGTCAACTCGCCCTGGCTACCCGCGGCCGGTTGGAGCGACACCGCATCGAGCCCGCAGACCTCGGCGAGGATCGCCTGCAGGCGCCACATGAGCTCGAGAGCGCCCTGCGCGCCGTCTTCCTCCTGGAGCGGGTGGAGGTCGCGAAAGCCGGGGAGCCCGACGAGACGCTCGTTCACCCGCGGGTTGTGCTTCATCGTGCAGGAGCCGAGCGGGTAGAAGCCGGTGTCGATCCCGAAGTTGCGCGTCGAGAGCTCGGTGAAGTGGCGGACGAGCTCAGGCTCGGAGACCTCGGGCAGGCGCGGCAGAGCGGCACGGGCGAGCTCGGCCGGGATCTCGGGAATCGGCAGATCGTGACGCGGCAGGGACGAGGCGCGGCGGCCGGGCTGGGAGCGCTCGTAGATCAGCTTCGTCACAGCCCCAGGACCTCCGCGAGCCGGTCGATCTCCGCCGGCTTGCGCTTCTCGGTGACGGCGACGAGCAGCGCGTCGTCCAGGCCCTCGTAGTCGCGCCCGAGCGCATACCCGGGGTGGACGCCTTGCGCGCGGGCCGCTGCAATCGCCTCGCGGCCACTCCGTCCGGTCCTGACGGCAAACTCCTTGAACGTTGCCTTTTCCGGAAACAGTAGCTCGAGCCCCACAGCCGTCAGCCGCTCCTTCGCGTAGTGCGCGAGTGCCATGCAGGTCTCCCCCACCTCCGTGAGCCCCTGCGGCCCGAGCCACGCAAGGTGGACGAGGCCGGCCAGTGCGAGCAGCGTCTGGTTCGTCGTGATGTTGGAGGTCGCCTTCTCGCGGCGGATGTGCTGCTCGCGGGTCTGCAGGGTGAGCACATAGCCGCGCTTGCCCGCGGCGTCAGTGGTCTCGCCGACGATGCGCCCCGGCATCCGCCTGGTGTACTCGGAGCGGGCGGCGATGAACCCGTAGTGCGGGCCGCCGAACGACTGGTAGTTGCCCGCGCCCTGGCCCTCGCCGATCGCGAGCGCGCATCCGTAGGCCCCGGGCGCCTCCAGGACACCGAGCGAGACCGGGTCGACGTGCGCGACCGCGAGCGCGTCTGCGTCGTTTGCCGCGCCAGCGAGGTCGGGTGCCGGCTCCAGGCAGCCGAAGAAGTTCGGTTGCTGGAAGATCACCGCCGCGGCGTCCCGTGCGGCGACCGCGAGCTCGTCCGGGTCGGTCGTTCCGTCCCTATGCGGCACCTCGACGACCTCGAGCCCGAAGCCGGGCGCGTAGGTCTTCACGACCTGCCGCACCTGCGGGTTGAGAGCCTCGGCGAGGACGATCTTCGTCCGGCCGGTGGCGTGCTTGGCGATGAAGCACGCGTCGGCGGCGACTGTCGTCCCGTCGTAGCCCGACGCGTTCGAGACGTCCATGCCCGTCAGCTCGCAGATCGCGGTCTGGTACTCGAAAATCGTCTGCAGGATGCCCTGGCTCATCTCGGGTTGGTACGGCGTGTACGCGGTCAGGAACTCCCCACGCTGCAGCACGGCGTCGACGACTGCCGGGACATAGTGGTCGTA
>JBKOVL010000200.1:0-6613 GCA_046723895.1 Actinomycetota bacterium
GCTACCCGACGTTGATCCACTGCGGCCACCCGATCTTCACGCTGCCCTGGAGCATCGAGGAGCTTGCCGTCTCGTTCCCGAAGGCGAAGATCGGCATCGGCCACATGGGGCACGGCAACGTCGTCTACATCAATGCCTCGATCGACATCGCGCTACGCCGGCCGAACGTCTACCTCGAGACATCGGGCATGCCGATGCACACGAAGATCCGTGAGGCGCACGAGCGCGTCGGCGAGACGCGCGTGCTGTTCGGGACGGACGTGCCGTTCCACCACCCCGTCGTCGAGATCGCGAAGGTACGCGTCAGCGGCCTGGACGACGCGGCCGTCCGCCGAGTGTTGAGCAAGAACGGCCGCCTGCTCTTCTTCGGTGCGGAGGACGCGGAGACGCCGGTATGACGCTGCCGCCCTTCGACCTGCACCGCACGTCGTCGGTGGAGGAGGCCCGCGAACTGCTCCTCCGCTACGGCGACGATGCCGCGGTGCTCTGCGGCGGGACGGAGCTCGTCTTGCTGCTGAAGCTCGGCTTCGCCGTCTACGGCCATCTCGTCGACATCAAGGGCATCGAGGAGCTCGCCGGCGTCCGGGCCGAGGACGGCACGCTCGTGATCGGGGCGACGGCGACGCACCGCGAGATCGAGCGCTCGCCGCTGGTGCTCGAACGGCTTCCGGCGCTCGCGAGGATGGAGCGCGACGTCGCGAACATCCGTGTGCGGAACGTCGGGACGCTCGGGGGCAACCTCTGCTTTTCGGATCCGCATTCCGACCCGGCGACGTTCCTGCTCGCGCTCGACGCGGAGGTCGAGTACGACCGCGCCCGGCGCCCCATGTCGGAGTTCCTGGTCGGGCCGTACGAGACGGCGCTCGAGCACGGACAGCTGCTCCACTCCGTCCGCATCCCGCTGCCGCGTGAGGGCACGCGCATCGCCCACCGCAAGCTCTCGTTCCACGAGCGGCCGGCGGCGACGGTCGCGTGCGCCGTCCGCGTTGAGGGCGGCGCGATCGCCGAGGCCCGCGTCGCGGTCGGATCGGTCGGACCGCGAGCGGTGATCGCAGGCGAGGCGGGCGAGGCGCTCACCGGCGCGTCGGTGGAGGACACGGACGCACTCCGCTCTGCCGGCGCCCTTGCCGCGGAGGCGGCAGGCGCCGTCGATGACGCGAACGGCAGCGTCGAGTACAAGGAACAGCTTGTCCGCGTGCTGGTCGAGCGCTGCGTACGCGACGCGGCTATCGAGGCGAGACCGTCGTGAGCCTTGCGGCCCTCGCGCCCTCGATCAGCCGCGTCTCATACGCAACGACCGCCCCGAGCGCCGCACCCAGCACCTGAGCCAGGCCTGCCTCTGGACGTCGAGTTACCGGGGAGAGAGGACGCGCAAGCCCTGGACACGCCCGAAGTCGGCCGAGTTGCGCGTCGCAACTCCGAAGCCGTAGGCGAGCGCGGTCGCGGCAATCCAGAGATCGTGCAGACCGATCGGCTCGCTGGAATTCGCGAGGCCGGCGCCGATCTCGGCATGCACACGAGCGACCGGGTCGTGATGGGGACCGCCTCGGCTCCAGCGATGAGCTGCTCGACGAACGCTCCTCGGCGAGTACGACGTGCGCCGCCGGCGCGAAAGACGCCGTGCAGGAGCTCGCTGACCGTGATGACGCTGATCGCCCAGTCCTCGTCGCCGACCAGTTCCTCAGCACATCCGGTCCGCTCGTGCTCGACGAGCAGGTCGGTGTCGATCAGGACGGCCAGGGGTCCTCGGGATAGCCCGATTCGCGACGGATCCGGCGCAGATCCTCGGCGAAATCCTCGTCAACGGGTGGCAGCGACTGCAGGAGCGCCCGCAGTCGGCTCGCCGGCAGCGTTCGGGCGCGCGGGGCCGAGAGAACCGCGATCGGCGCCCCATTGCGGACGATCTCGATCTCCTCGCCGGCAGCAACGCGGTTGAGTACGTGCGAGAAATTCCGTGCGACTTCGGTGGCTGTGAGCGTCGTGACGGCGGATAGCCTATTCAGATAAATCTGATTCCGCCGGTCTCAGCCGGTCTCGATGAGTTCCCCCGGTACTGGTCCGGCTACCTTCGAACATCGAGCGACCTGCCGCGCAACCCGCGACTCGGTCGAGCGTCGAGCCACTCAGGCGAGCGCGTCCCGAAGGTACTCGGCGACCTTCGTTCGCGGGCGCAGCCAGTCCGGCGCAGGCCCGATCTCGTCACCTCGGGTCTGGCACAGCATCAGCGAGGGAAAAATCGATGCGTCGGTTCCGGCGGCCTCACGGGCTTGCTGCTCGAGCGCTTCGACCGCGATCCGCTCTACAGAGATCGGGCGATTGGTGACCGACTCGGCCAACTGTACGACCTCGTTCGGGCTGAGGGCTTCCGGGCCGCCCAGCTCGATCGTCTGCCCGAGCGCTTGCGGATTGTCGACACAGGCCACGATCGCCGCGACAACGTCTCGAGCGCAGATCCAGTTAACGCGCTGCTCGCCGCTTCCAAGCACTCTGGCACGGCCCTCCGCGAGCTCCCAGCCCAGCGCCGGACCGAGCCACATCTCCATGAAGTAACTCGGCCGAAGGATCGTGAAGCCCATGTCCGATTCTCGCAGCCGCTCCTCGACCGCCCGCTTGGCCTCCGTGAGCGGGTCGTGGGTGTCTACGTGGCGCGTGTACGACACGTAGATGAAGTGGGCGACGTTCGCGTGCTGCGCCGCATCGACCAGCGAGAGCTGGCCGTCACGATCTACCGCGGTGATCGAGTCCGTCCCCAGCGACGCGATCGTCGTCGCGCCCGAGACGACGGTGCTCATCGACTCACACGCTCGCGCAAGCGACTCGGAATCACGCAGCTCGCCGCGCACGACCTCGGCTCCCAGCTCCTCGAGCCACGTCACCCGCTCGGGATCCGAGCTTTCACGCACCATCGCCCGGACAGGTTTGCCCTGAGCGCGCAACGACTCGCAAACTGCTCCGCCGACGTTACCGGTGGCGCCCACGACGAGATTCATCTCTTCTCCCTCAGCTTGCCCCTGTCAGACGGCTCTTACCCCCGACTGGTCAACCCGTTTCGATGAGCTCGATCCTGTACGAGTCGGGGTCGCGCACGAAGCAGAGTCGCGAGCCGCCCTCGCGCACCGTGTACGGCGGCCGCTCCGGCTCGATGCCCTGCTCGGCGAGGCGGGCAAGCGTCCCGTCGAGGTCGTCGACGCCGAACGCGACGTGCCCGTACGCGGTTCCCAGCTCGTAGGTACGCCCGTCGTGGTTGAACGTCAGCTCGAGCTCCGCGTCGTCGCCCGGGAACCCGAAGAAGTAGTTCGTCGCCTCGAGCTCGCCGTCGCGGACGATCGGCAGGTCCCGGCGGAACTCCATTCCGAGCGCCTCGTAGAAGGCGCGCGAGCGCTCCGGGTCGGTGACGCGGACCATTGTGTGCAGGTACTTCGCCATATGGCGGGATCCTAGTTCAGGATCCGCCGAGCTCGGGCAGCGTGCGCCGCAGGCCGGCGACCGCCTGGCCGATGCGCTGCTCGTTCTCGACGAGCGCGAAGCGGACGTGCCCGTCGCCGCGTGCGCCGAAGCCGACCCCAGGGCTGACGGCCACCCGCGCCTCGCGCGCGAGCCTGACCGCGAACTCGAGCGAGCCGAGCGCACGGTAGGGCTCCGGGATCGGCGCCCACACGAACATCGTCCCCAGCGGACGGGGAATCGGCCAGCCGATCCGCGCCAGGCCGTCGCACAAAGCGTCGCGGCGAGAGCGGTAGACCTCGCAGACCTCGGCCGGGTATTCCGGCGCCTCGTTCATCGCGACAATCGCGGCGATCTGGATCGGCTGGAAGGTGCCGTAGTCGAGGTACGACTTCAGCCGGGCGAGCGCCTGCACGATCTCCGCGTTGCCGAGCACGAAGCCGACACGCCAGCCGGCCATCGCGAACGACTTCGTCAGCGTGTACAGCTCGACGGCGACCTCGCTCGCTCCCTCCGCCTGGAGGATCGACGGCGGCACGTGCCCGTCGAAGGCGATGTCCGCGTACGCGAAGTCGTGGACGACGACCAGTTCCTGCGCGCGCGCGAAGTCGATCACCCGCTGCATGAACTCGGCGTCGACGACCGCCGTCGTCGGGTTGTGCGGAAACGAGAGGACGAGCACGCGCGGGCGGGGACGCGAGCGCTCGAAGGCGTCGACGACGTTTCCGAACAGGTCCTCGTCCTGTCCCATCGCCGCCTGCTCCACCACCGCGCCCGCGAAGACCGGGGCGAAGAGGTGGATCGGGTAGCTCGGGCCGGGAACGACCGCCGCGTCCCCGGGCTGGAGCAGCACCCACATCATGTGCGCGAGCCCCTCCTTCGCGCCGATCGTCGTCAGCGCCTGAGTCTCGGAATCGAGCTCGACACCGAAGCGGCGCTCGTAGAGGTCGCAGATCGCGCGGCGCAGGTTCGGGATCCCGCGACTCGACGAGTACCGGTGGTTACGCGGGTTGAGCACCGCCTCGCGGAGCTTCTCGACCGCCGGCTCGGGCGAGGGCAGATCGGGATTGCCGAAGCCGAGATCGACCACGTCCTCGCCCGCGCGCCGTAGCTCGAGCTTCAGCTCGTTGATCGCCGCGAAGACGTAGGGCGGCAGCGAATCGACTCGCCGCAGCCGCACCCCCGCGGTCCGGGAGCTCACTGCGTCCGGCCGACCGCCTCGGCCGCCTCCTCGGTCTCACGCTTGGTCACGTCGAGAATCAAAGCGTAGATCTCGGCAAGCCCTTCCGCCGAGAGCGGACCTCGGTTGGCCCGGGTGAGGTAGCGGAGCATCCACTCCTCGCGCGCGGGGTCGAGGAACGGGAGGTCGTGTCGCGCCTTGTAGCGCCGGAGCTGCTCGACGAGCTTGAGCCGCCTGTTGACCGCCTCGAAGAGCGCGCGGTCGGCCTGCGTGATCTGCTCGCGAAGCTGGTCGACCACGGGATGCGTCATCAGAGACTCCTCGCCGCCGGGTACGAACCGAACACCTTCAGGCGGCGCGTCTCGGCCCGGACCTCCGCGAGCGCCGTGCGGATCGCCGGATCCAGCGGGTGGCCCGCGAGGACGGCGTGGAAGCAGTAGCGCCACGGCGTCTCCGGGAGCGGCCGCGAGACGAGCTGGACGAGGTCGATGCCGTAGCGGGCGAAGGGCCCGATCGCGCAATGGAGCGCGCCCGGCCGGTGGTCGGTGACGAACGAGAACGCCGTCCGCCAGTCGTCCGCGGTTCGATCCAGCCGCGTCGAGTTCGTCACCGAGACGAAGCGCGTGTAGGCGGCCGGGTGGTCGCCGACGTCGCCGGCGAGCACCCGCAGCCCGTAGAGCCGGGCGGCGCGCTCGCCGGCAATCGCCGCCTGGGACGGGTCACCGCCCGACGCGACGTCGGCCGCCGCCTCCGCGGTCGTCCCGGCGGCGATCGCCGTCGCCCACGGCATCGCGGCGAGCAGCCGGCGGCACTGGTCGAGGGCGGCCGGGTGCGACCGGACGACGCGGATGCGCTCGAGTGGAACGTCCTCGACACCGACGAGGCAGTGGCGGATTCGCAGCACCGTCTCGTCCGCGATCGACAGCGGCGAGGCTTGCAGCAGGTCGTGCGTCTCCGCGATCGAGCCGGAGACCGAGCTCTCGATCGGCAGAACGCCGAAGGCGACCTCCCCGGCGACGGCAGCCTCTGCCACGGCAGTGAAGCTCGGCAGCGGAAGCAGCCGCCTGCGCGGGAAGAGCTGCTCGCAGGCGGCCGCCGCGTGGGCGCCGTCACGCCCCGCGTAGGCGACGGACGGGGCGCCGCTCATCGAGGCCGTCCCATCCGCAGAGGGAGCTCGCGGCCGCAGCGGGCGCAGTAGGTACGCGCGGCGCCGCGGCGCTCTGCGCGCTGATGCGCGATCGGCTGCCGGCAGTCGCAGTAGTACCCGGGCGTCGGCGGCGGTGACGGGCCTTGCGAAATCGGTGTGCCCTGGGTGTGCATCTCTCGGACCTCCACGATGGTTGCGAATCGGGTACTCCGCCTATCGGGTCTGACCTAGCCGGCGGGGGCGGAAGCGAGCGGAGCGCCGGCTAGCGGGTAAACGCGCGCGCGAAGAGAAAGGCCTGGCGAGCCGAATACGAGTTCGCGGTCGCGCGCTGCATCGCTGCTTCAAAGGGTAAAGCGACCGGCGGCGCCGCGTCAAGGAGCGGCGCGAGATCGACCACGTCGCCGACGACGACCAGGGCCGGGGGGTCGAGCTTGCTCGACGCCTCCGCGATCTCCGCCAGCGTCGCGATCACCGTCCGCTGGTCGTCCGTCGTCCCGCTCGCGACGACCGCGGCCGGGGTGCCGGGGTCGCGGCCGTGCTCGATCAGGCGGGCCGCGATCCGCTCGAGGTTGCCGAGGGCCATGAACAGGACGACCGTCCCCGGAACGCGGGCGAGCGCGTCGTAGTCGAGCGCACCCGTGTCATGCCCGCTCGCGATCGTCACCTGGGACGAGGTACCGCGGTGGGTCACGGGAATCCCGGCCGAGGCCGGCACCGCGCTCAGCGACGACACGCCCGGAACGACCTCGAACTCGATCCCGGCCTCGGCAAGCGCGAGCGCCTCCTCGCCGCCGCGCCCGAAGACGAACGGGTCGCCGCCCTTCAGGCGGACGACGTCGTAG
>JBKOVL010000294.1:0-8708 GCA_046723895.1 Actinomycetota bacterium
GGCCGAGGGCGGACATGCGTTCGATATCGAGCAGTTCGTGCCGATCGAGCAGATCGACCCGATTTACTTCGAGCACAGCTACCACCTCGCGCCGCAGGACGGCGGCGAGAAGGTCTATGCGCTGCTCGTGAAGGCGATGGAGGAAGCGGGGCTCGCCGGGGTCGGGACGTTCGTGATGCGGGATCGGGAGTACCTCGGTTGCCTGCGCATCAGAGACGGCGTGATCACGCTCGAGCGCATGTACTTCGCGGACGAGATCCGGCCCCCCGACGATCTGCGGCCGAGCGGCGCGCGCGTCAACAAGAAGGAGCTGGAGATGGCGATCTCGCTGATCGAGCGCTTCCAAGGCGAGTTCGACCCGTCGCGCTACACGGACACCTACACGGAGCGGCTACTCGACGTGATCCGGCGGAAGCGGAAAGGCGAGGAGGTCCATGCGGCGCCGGAGGTCGAGCCGGAGGAGGCGCCGGACCTGATGGAGGCGCTGCGGGCGAGCCTCGAGGCGCACGCCAAGGCCGCGCCGAAGCGGAAGACCCCCGCGCGGCGCAAGTCCTCCAGCAGCGGCCGGAGATCGACCAGCTCGAGCCGCCGTCGTTCGACTACGAGCGGATCGCGGTCGCGCCGATAGTTCTGCGGCCCGTCGCGAGGAGCGCGGGCCAGGCGACGACGATCGTCGCGAATCGGCAGCAGAGGACCGCCCGGTCAGGCGCGGAGGTGCGCGAGCACGGGGTGGACGCGGCGACTCCGACCAAGGAGAATCCGAGCATCGGCGAGGTCTGGTCGCGCCCGGCTTGTGCGCAGGTAGCTGGCCCGCGACTTCTCGAAGGCTCAGGTCACGTTCACGCCGGCGCCGTGATCTGCGCCGGGGTGAGGCCCGCGTTCAGCGGGCCTCACTCGCCGGCCGGGGCGGCCGGACGATACGGCGCCCCGTACGGCGCAGCCAGCGAAAGCCGAGCCAGAGGAACGTGGCGACGAAAGACGCCGCGAGGAAGATCAAGCCCGCGAAGAGCCACCTGCCGCCGCCCGGCGAGGTGCGGGTCAGCAGCGCGATGATCGCGGCGCCGATCGGCAGGACGAACAGCAGGAACGTCCGGCCGAGGGCGACGCTGCCACCGAAGCTCGCGCGAGACCGGCCGCGGCGGACGATCAGCCCAGCCTCTCCCACCTGCCCTGCCGCGTAGTACCGGCGGGCGCGCACTCCGAGCCGGAGCGTGCTGCGACGGGTCGAGTAGGCGAGGTACGGCACCCAGACGAGCGGCAGCACGAACCCGACGAGCAGGAGTACGCCGATCCCGACCCATCCGATGATGAAGCGGAACCGGCTATAGCCCACGTCAGGCCCCAACAGCCCGAGCAGGTAGGCCATGCGCTTGACCATGTCGACGCGGGCGCCGGCCGGGAGCTTCTTGCCCTCTTGCCGAGGATCCTTCTTCATCGCCGCGATCGCGGCCTGCGCCTCCGGGACTGACTCGTGCGCGCCGAGCAGCACGAGCAGGTCGGCGGCCCGCATCGCATCGTGTGGGTCGCGGCCGGAGACGGCGGCTAGCTCGTAGACCATCTGCGCCTGGGCGAGCAGCGCGGCGCAGAACGCAACCGGGATCAGGACGATGAACGGCCCGCCGACGAACGCACCTTCGGTCGCTGCCACTCGAGCCTGGTGCGCGACCACGCGCTCCTCGAGCTCGTCGCGCGCGGCATCCGGGTGCTCGCTTCGGATCTCCTCCACCTCCGAGGCCGCGCGCGGCCCGAAGTGGGCGAGCGACCAGACGACGAGCTGCTCCGCCATGTGCTGCGGATCGGCCCACATGATCCGCAGCACGTTCGGCGCCTGGAAGATCGGCTCGTCTTCCGCCGACGAATCGTCGGGCGGGCGCTCGGTCTCGGCCTGCGGAACGGCTTCGCTCATGCCGTCATGCTGCCGGATTCGCCCGGACGGGACTCGAGCTTCCGGTCCCAGAGGGTCGCGTTCAGGACCGCCGCACCGACCATCAGCCGGGCGATCAGGTAGAGCCCGAACAGCAGCGCAGCTGCGATCCCGAGCGCGCCGTAGGTCCCCTGCTTGGTCAGGGACATCGGCGCGATCACGAACGCGGTGAAGATCTGGATCAGCTCGATGCCGATCCCGAACGCGAGCGCGCCGGGCAGGAGCGCCTTCCAGTCGGCGTCGCGGTGGGGCAGTCGCATCGTGACGAGCAGCCAGAAGCCGGTGTACGGAACGACCACGAGCAGCGTGACGACGATGCCGACCCCGATCGACCACGCACGTGCGGCTCCGGCCAGCCCGGTGAGCACGAAGAAGGCCAGAAGCAGGCCGAGAAGCCTTGCGGTCGCCTTCGGGGTCGGTCGGGGTGCGGCGGCGCGGAGGTCCGTCCAGACGAGCCGGTGCGCTCCGATCAATGCGCGCAGAACGCTGCGGGTCACGTAGAAGAGAATCGGAACCCCGACGAGGAGGGCGTACCAGCGCCCCGAGCCCGAGGCGGCCGACGCGATCGACTGAGAGACGATCCCGGCGAGCCCCAGCGTCTTCGCCGCTTCGACGGGCGAGTCTCCGGCGGCGTCGGCGGCGATGCCGAGGCCGGCGACGAGGACGAGCCCGAACGGCAGGAGCCAGATGAAGAACCGGTACGCGAGGGCGCCGGCGATGATGCCCCCGCCGACCTCGACGTCCCGCCCGACGGCCTCGAACATGGCATCGAGCGTCCTGTGATCCGCGCGTGCCGCCTCGGCACGCTCGGCCACCTCTTGAGCGCGCGCCTGGAGGGCGGCCTTGCGGAGCTTCGCGCGCTCGAACGCCGAGGGCGCGGGGCCCGGGGCGAGCGGGTCGGTCTCGCTCGGCGGATTGCTCAACGGCGGGGTTGTGGACATGCCCTCCTCCCGCCGAGACTAGGCGAGCGCGGCACGCGCACGGTCATCCGGGCAGGATGAACGCTAAATGCGTCGGCCTGCTTCGGCAGTCCTTACCAAGAGCTTCAAAGCACCAGCTAAACAGAGCATTTCCAACGCTCGACTCCAGGTTGAGCCTCCGAGCCTCGACGGCCGCATTCCCGCTCCCAAGCCCATCACCGCATCTTGCCGTACCCTGCGCGCCAGCTCAGGATCTGCTCTGGGCGATGAGCCGCCAGATGCGGCTTGGATCGAGCGGCAGCTCGTCGACCTCGACGCCAAGAGGCGAGAGTGCGTCAACGATCGCGTTTGCCAAGACAGCCGTGGGCGGGAGGATTCCGACCTCACCCGCTCCCTTCATGCCCCCCGGGACGTCCGGCGCGGGCGTCTCGAGCAACTCGAGCTCGATCTCGGGTACGTCGGCCGCGGTCGGCAGCAGGTAGTCCATGAACGACAGCGTCTGAAGCTGCCCGGCGCCGTCGTACACGAGTTCCTCCAGCATGGCGCTGCCGATCCCCTGGACGACGCCGCCATAGACCTGCCCCTCGACGATCGCCGGGTTCATCATCGTTCCCGAATCGTTGACGACCACGTAGCGGTCGATCCGGAACGTGCCTGTGTCGGAGTTCACCTCGACGACCGCTGCGTGAGCGCCGTAGGGGTAGTTGCTCGTCGACGGACTGAAGAGATGTGACTCCTCGAGGGCGGGCGGGATGTCGTCGGGTAGGTTGTGGCCCAGGTGGGCCTCCCGGGCAAGCGCCGCGATGTCGAGCCCCGCGGCCGGCGCGCCACGCACGAACGCACGGCCGCCGGCCAGCTCGATGTCCGTCTCGCTCGCTTCGAGGAGGTGCCCCGCAATCCGCCGCAGCTTGTCGGCGAGCTTGTCCGCGGCGAGCAGCACGGCGGGTCCCGAGACGACTGCGATTCGGCTCGCGATCGCTCCCGCCGGGCTGTACGGAGTGAGGGCGCTGTCCCCTTGTACGACGACGACGTCGCACTCGGGGTCGATTCCGAGCCGCTCGGCACAAGCCTGCGCGAGCGTGGTCGCCACCCCCTGTCCCTGTGAGGAGGCGCCTGTGAAGACAGCCACCTTGCCGGTCGGGTCCATGCGGATGAGAGCGGTCTCGTAGTTTCCGTATGCGACATCCGCGGTGCCGAGCACCCGTGATGACGGCAAGCCGGACTCCATCACGAACGGCGCGACACCGATGCCGATGTAGCGCCCCTCCTTCCGGGCCTGTTCCTGACGCTTCCGAAACCCCGCGTAGTCGATCAGCTCGAGCAGGCGCTCGAACGCCCCCGCGTAGTCGCCGCTGTCGTAGCGACGGTGAGTGACGCTCTCGTAGGGCATGGCCTCGACGTGGATCAGGGTCCGCCGCCGCACGTCCGTACGGTCGAGGCCGAGGCGACCGGCGAGGCGATCGAGGAGGCGCTCGAGCACGAAGACCGCCTGGGGCATGCCGAAGCCGCGGTAGGCACCGCTCGGCACCTTGTTCGTGACCACTCCGACAACCTTCATGCGGTAGATCCGGATGTCGTAAGGGCCGGGCAGCAGGTCGGCTGCAAGCCTGCCCGGGCCGATGCCGTGGTTCGAGGAGTGGCCGCCGCTGTCGTAGAGGATGCAGCCGCGGAGGCCGAGGACGCGCCCCTGTTCGTCGGCGGCAAGCTCGACGTTCCAGATCTGTTCACGCGCGTGGTGCGTGGCGAGGAAGTGCTCACGCCGGTCCTCGGTCCACTTCACCGGCCGCCCGTGCCGCCGGGCGAGTATGCAGACGAGGACATCTTCGGGATAAGCGTGATCCTTCGGGCCGAATCCCCCGCCCACGTCGGGAGCCACGACACGGACTCTCTGCTCGGGCCAGTTGCACGTCTGCGCGATCATCGACGCGACAAGGTGCGGCGTCTGCGTCGAGCTCCAAAGCTCGACCTGGTCGGTTGCGCGGTCGTAGTCGGCGACGGCCGCGCGCGGCTCCATCGGCATCGCCGCCTGGCGTTGGACGCGATAGCGCCCGCCCACGCGGACAGGTGCAGCTGAGAAGCAGGCGTCGACGTCACCCTCCTCGAGGACGGTTTCGGCCATGATGTTCGTCCCCCACTGCGGGTACAGCAGCGGCGCGTTCGCTTCGAGCGCGTCTTCGGTACTTACGACGGCCGGGAGCTCGTCGATCTCGAGCACGATAAGATCGGCTGCGTCCTCGGCGACGTACGGGCTCTCCGCGACCACGACCGCGACCGGGTGGCCAGCGTAGTAGACGCGGTCGGTTGCGAGCACGGGGTTCGACACGTTTCGCTGCCCTGGGTGCAGCCAGTTCACTCTCAACTCGCCCACGCCGAGGGCGGCGAGGTCGGCAGCCGTAAGCACGCCGTCGACGCCGTCGAGGGCAAGTGCGGTGCGGGCGTCGATCCCGCGGACCAGGCCGTGCGCAACCGGGCTCCGCACGAAAGCGGCGTGGAGCATTCCCTGGAGGTGGATGTCGTCCGCGTAGCGGCCGCGACCCGTGATCAATCGCAGGTCCTCGAGCCGCTGGATCCGCCTGCCGAGCGCCCTCATCTCGTCCTCGCCCTGATCGCGGCTGCGCGCCGCGCCGCGCGCACGATCCCCATGTACCCCGTGCAGCGGCAGACGTTCCCGGACAGCCGCTCCCTGAGCTGGCGATCGTCGAGGCCCGGCACCTCGTCGAGAAACGACGCGATCGAGAGGATGAAGCCCGGCGTGCAAAAGCCGCACTGGAGGCCATGCTCCTCCGAAAAGGCCTGCTGCAGAGGGTGGAGGTCATCGGGCTCGCCCAGGCCCTCGATCGTCGTCAGCGACCGCCCCGAGATCTGCACCGCGAACATGAGGCACGACCGAACCGCCTGCCCGTCCAGCAGGACAGTGCAGGCGCCACAAACCCCGTGTTCACAGCCGACGTGCGTCCCGGTGAGCCCGAGCTCGTGACGGAGGAAGTCCGAGAGCAGCAGCCGCGGCTCGATCTCCCGGACGTACCGGCGCGAGTTGACCCTGAGCTCGACCGTGATCCAGTTGCTGGGGTCCATCAGCCGCCTTCTTCTTCGTCGAGGGCACGCTTCGTCGCCCGCGCAAGCGCCCGCGCCGCGAGGGTGCCCGCGAGATGCCGGCGGAACTCAGCTGAGCCGTGAACGTCATCGCTCGGCTCCACCGTCCGCCGCACCTCGTGCGCCAGTCCCTCGAAGACGTCCTGAACCGGAAGCTGCCCGCGCAGATCAGCTGCCGCAGCCACGCGGACGGGACACGGGCCGACCCCGGCGAGCGCGAGCCGAGCGTCCTCGATCGTCCCGTCGCCTCCGATCGAGACGGTCGCCGCCACGCCCGCGAGCGCGAGGCCGCGATGACTGCGGGTGAACTCGAGAAAGGCGAAGCCGCGCCGCTCCGACGATAGGGGTGGAAAGTGCACCCCTGTAACCAATTCGCTCGGCTCGCGCGCCGTCAGGAACGGGCCCCGGAAGAAGGCCTCGGCCGGCATCTCCCGGCTCCCGGCACGGCTGGTCAGAGCGACCGAGCCGGCCAAGGCGACGAGCACCGTCGGATACTCGGCGGCCGGGTCGGCATTGGCAACGCTGCCGCCGATTGTCCCCCGGTTCCGGATCTGGAAATGGCCAATCAGCGGCGTCGCCTCGACGAGGAGCGGAACTGAGCCCCTCAGCTCCTCTGAGAACTCGATCTCGCACTGCCTCGTCATCGCACCGATCGTGGCGCCACGGCCGTCGACCTCGATCCCCCGCAGCTCAGCGAGGCCGTTGAGGTCGACGAGCACCCTGGGCCTGGCGAGCCGGAAGTTCATCAACGGCACAAGGCTCTGACCACCGGCGAGGAGTGCACACTCGGCGCCGAACTCGTCGAGATACGCGAGCGTCTCTCCCACGCTCGAGGGCTTGAGATACCGGAACGGGCTGGGCTTCACGCGGGCGCACGGCGATGATGCCGGACTGGTCCGGATCGTGACTCGACAGTTCAAAGGATCCGGCGTCTCTACCTCGAGACCGTGTCGCTCGCTCGTCCGGAGATCCGGTGCGTAACCGCGGCCGGATCATCCCTACCGACAGGAACTCGCGCGCCGGCCGCCCCAATACCCGGAAGGTGGAGCCGACGGGATTCGAACCCGTGACCTTCGCGCTGCCAGCGCGACGCTCTCCCAACTGAGCTACGGCCCCGAGCGGCCCAGTGTAGCGAGCGCACGGTCAGGCACGGCCCCCAGGGCTGTCGTTTCCTCTAGACCGAAACGGCCTCGACCGAAACGGACGGCACGTCGCCCCACAGATCCTCGAGCGCGTAGTAGCGCCGCGCGTCGGGTGTGAAGACGTGCAGCACCACGTCGAGGTAGTCGGCAACGATCCAGTTCGCCTCGCCGACGCCGTCGACCGATACGGGAAGCGTCCGCGAATCCGCCTTCATGGTCGCGCGGACCTCGTCGTAGATCGCCTTCGTCTGCCGCGGGTTTTGCCCCGTGCAGATCACGAAGTAGTCGGTGTAGGTGCACACCGGCGTCATGTCCAGGATGACGACGTCTTTCCCCAGCTTCTCCTGAGCGAGGCCGGCGATATGGCGTGCTTGCTCTAGCGGCGTCAGTCGGTCAGCACTCCGGATCGGTGAACCGGGGCCAGTTTAGCCGACCAAAGCCCTACCGTGGATGGCTCAACCGAGCGCAAAACAGCACGCGTCCAGACGGCCGGAGGTGACCTGACCTCCGGGGCAAGCCTCGCCACGCTGGAGGCGGTCGTGACTGCCCGCGATGCCGCCGGCATCGGCTCTAGCGATGTCGCTCGATCCGTCGTCTACCTGACCGAGCAAGCACACCACTGTGTCGAGAAGGCGTTGCGGATCACCGGCCTTGGTGAGTGCATCGTCCGCTGGGTTGACATCGATGACCGACGCCGGATGAAGGCCGAAGGCCTTGAACAGGCCGTCGTTGCCGATCGCGAGGCTGGGCTCAATCCGTGGCTGGTCGTTGCAACTGCCGGAACGATCAATGCGGGCGCAGTCGATCCACTTGCAGCCGTAGCGGATATCACAGACGCCCACGGGCTCTGGCTCCACGTCGACGCGGCCTACGGCGGCTTCTTCCTGCTCACCGACTACGGTCGGCGCACCTTGCGAGGGATCGAGCGATCGCGGACGGTCGTGATGGATCCGCACAAGGGGCTCTTCCTGCCGTTTGGCTCAGGTGCTCTGCTTGCGCGAGAGGAGACGCAGCTCGCGTCAGCCCATCGCTACAGCGCGACCTACCTCAGCGACGCGCGCGCCGCCGGCGGTGCCTTCTCAGCTTCGGACCTCTCCGTCGAGCTCTCACGACCGTTTCGCGGCCCGCGCGTTTGGCTTCCGCTCGGGCTCTTCGGGCTCGCCCCATTCCGAGCCGCACTCAAGGAGAAGTTGCTCCTCGCACGGTACTTCCATGCCGAGCTCAGCGCTCTCGACGGCTGGGAGCTCGGCCCGGAGCCTGATCTCTCCGTCGTCACCTACCGCTACCTCCCCCGCAGGGGCGACGCGAACGAATTCAACCGGCGACTGCTCGAAGGCGTCCTGGCCGACGGACGTGCCGTGATCTCCGCAACGAACCTTGACGGCAACTACACGCTGCGGCTCGCAGTGCTGCACTACCGCACACACCTCGACGACATCGACATGCTGCTCGAACTCCTTCTGAAGACCGCACAGCACCTGCAGGCGACATAGCGGTAGGGCAAAAGTGCGGGAAGAACGAGATAGTCGTCCATTTGAGCGGCGGCTGCCGCTCAGCGCGCGGCTTCACCGGCACGCGGCTGGACGATCTCTGTACCGCGTGTACCTGCAGCCGCCCCTACAAACGGGT
>JBKOVL010000151.1:0-4334 GCA_046723895.1 Actinomycetota bacterium
GCAGCCTCTTCGACAAGTGGCTGCTGTACGGCCCCGCCGTCGCCAACGGCGACTGGTGGCGGTTGCTGACCGCCTGCTTCCTCCACGTCGGCATCTGGCACATCGCCGTGAACATGTACGCGCTCTGGTGGCTCGGGTCGGCGGTCGAGGGCGCGATCGGCCCGACCCGGTTCGCGCTGCTCTACGTCAGCTCGGGCCTGGCCGGGTCGGCGGGAGCGCTGCTCTGGAAGCCCCTCGCGCCGACGGTCGGCGCCTCCGGCGCGATCTTCGGGATGCTCGGCGCCGGGCTCCTGCTCGAGTGGCGGGCGACCGGCCGCCTCATGGGCGGCTTCGCCGTGATGATCCTGATCAACCTCGCGTTCACGTTCGGGTTCTCCAGCTACATCTCCGTCGGCGGCCACGTCGGCGGGCTGATCGGCGGCCTCGCGGGCACGGCGGTCATCGTCGCGCGCGGCCGCCACCGCGAGACCTGGGACCTGCCGACGATCGCCGGGCTCGTCGGAATCGGTGTCGTCTCCGTGGTCGTCGCGTACTTGCGCGTGCGCGGGCTCGCGTAAGCCGTCTATCCCGCGGCGATCGCCTGGGCATCCTCAGGCGATCTCGACTGGAGGTCAGCCGCCGGCGACCGCCGCTTCGACCCCCGACTCGACGAGCGCTGCCTGGGCCGCGGCAAGGCGCGCCAGCGGCACGCGGTAGGGCGAGCACGAGACGTAGTCGAGGCCGATCCGGTGGCAGAACGCAACCGACCGTGGCTCGCCGCCGTGCTCGCCGCAGATCCCGAGCTTGATCTCCTCCCTGGCGCCACGGCCGCGCTCGACCGCGATCCGCATCAGGTCGCCGACCCCCTCCTCGTCCAGGACCTCGAACGGGTTCCGTTCGAGCACGTCGTCCTCCAGGTAGGTGGTCAGGAACTTCCCCTCGGCGTCGTCGCGCGAGAACCCGAGGGCGGTCTGCGTCAGGTCGTTCGTCCCGAAGGAGAAGAAGTCGGCGTGCCGCGCGATCTCGTCGGCGCGGATGCACGCCCGCGGCAGCTCGATCATCGTGCCGACCTGGTAGGCCAGCTCGCCTTCCTCGTCGGCGATCCGAATCGTCAGCTCGCGGAGCCGGCGGAGCTCCTCCTCGAAGGCGACGAGCGGGTGCATGATCTCGACAAGCGGTGCGTCGCCGGTCCGCCGGCGCACCGCTATTGCCGCGCGGACGATCGCCCGCACCTGCATCTCGTAGATCTCGGGGTACATCAGCCCGAGACGGCAACCGCGCGTGCCGAGCATGGGGTTGGCTTCGCGCAACTGCTTGATCCGTTCGCGCATCGCATCCGACGTCGCCTCCTCGAGCGCGGGCAGGAACTCGTGCAGCGGCGGGTCGAGCAGGCGGATCGTCACCGGCAGACCGGCCATCGCCTCGAAGATCCCCTCGAAGTCGGCCTGCTGCATCGGGAGGAGCCGATCCAGCGCTGCGCGCCGCTCCTCCTCGTTGCCGGCCATGATCATCTCGCGGACGACGGGCAGCCGGTCCTCGGCGTTGAACATGTGCTCGGTCCGGCAGAGGCCGATCCCTTCGGCGCCCAGCTCCCGCGCCTTGGCGGCGTCCTCGGGCGTGTCGGCGTTCGCGTGCACTCTCAGCCGCCGGACTGCGTCGGCCCACTCGAGCACGGTCTGGAAGTCCTCGTTGATCTGGGGCGGGACGAGCCGGACGGCCCCGACGATGACCGCCCCGGTCGCGCCGTCGATCGTGATCTCGTCGCCCTCGTGCAGCTCGTGGCCGTTCAGGCGCGCCAGCCCCGGCTCCAGGTGCAGCCCCTCGCAGCCGGTCACACACGGGATCCCCTCTCCTCGTGCGACCACGGCTGCATGCGAGGTGAGGCCGCCGTGCGCGGTCAGGATCCCCGCCGCGTGGCGCATGCCGTAGTAGTCGTCCGGTGTGGTCTCCCAGCGAACGAGGATCACGCTGTCGCCGGCCGAGCCGCGCTGCTCCGCGGCGGCCGCGTCGAAGACGACCTTTCCGGAAGCGGCGCCGGGCGAGGCGTTCAGCCCCGTGGCGACGACCTCGTAGTCTGCCTTCGGATCGAGCATCGGGTGGAGGAGCTGCTCGAGCTGGCCGGGCTCGATCCGCGCCACGGCCTCCTCGCGCGAGATCAACCCCTCGTCGACCATGTCCACCGCCGCCTTCAGCGCCGCCGCGGCCGTGCGCTTCGCCGTCCGCGTCTGCAGGAGGTAAAGCCTCCCCTCCTCGACCGTGAACTCGATGTCCTGCATGTCGCGGTAGTGCTCCTCGACGCGGCGGATCGTGTCCTGCAGCCGCTCGAACGCCTGCGGCAGCACTTGCTCCATTTGGGCAATCGGCTCCGGCGTCCGGATCCCGGCGACGACGTCCTCGCCCTGCGCGTTGAGGAGGAACTCGCCGAAGAGCCCCGCTTCGCCCGTCGAGGGGTTGCGGGTGAACGTGACCCCGGTCGCCGACGTCTCGCCCTTGTTCCCGAACACCATCTGGACGACGTTGACCGCGGTGCCGAGGTCGTCCGGGATCTCGTGCGCGCGCCGGTAGACCTGGGCACGCGGCGTCTCCCACGACTGGAAGACCGCCTCGACGGCGCGGGCGAGCTGCTCGCGCGCGTCCTGCGCGAACGTGCGCCCGGTCTCCTCCTCGTAGATCCGCTCGAACCGGCCGGCGAGCTCGGCGAGATCCTCGTCCGAGAGGTCGACGTCCTGCTCGGCCCCGCGCTCCTGCTTCAGCTCCGACAGCTCCTGCTCGAAGCGGTGGCCGTCGATCCCGTCGACGGTCTCGCCGTACATCTGGACCAGGCGGCGGTAGGAGTCGTAGGCGAAGCGGCGATTGCCGGTCGTCTCCGCGAGGCCCTCGACCGACTCGCGGTCGAGTCCCACGTTCAGGATCGTGTCCATCATCCCCGGCATCGAGATCGCCGCGCCCGACCGCACCGAGACCAGCAGCGGGTCGTGCCGGTCGCCGAACCGCTTGCCGGACTTCGTCTCCAGCGCCTCGACGTGCCGCTCGATCTCTTCGGCGAGCCCGGCCGGCATCTGCCCGCCGGCACGCATGTAGTCCCGGCAGGCCTCGGTCGTGATCGTGAACCCCGCGGGCACGTGCACGCCGAGCTGGGTCATCTCCGCCAGCCCGACCCCCTTTCCGCCAAGGAGCTCTCTGCCGCCCGCGCAGGGCTCGTCGAAGTCGTACACGTACCGCATCGAGGGCAATCTTATGTCCATGCCGGAGCGGCGCTAGCGCCGCCGCCTGGCTCTGAACTCTGCCGCCCATGCGAGCGCCCTGATCCCGATCCAGATCGGCGTCAGCACCACGTAGAAGACGAACATCCCGACGGCGAGCTCGACGCCCCAGAACGCCCAGCGCCAGACCGGAACCGGCGGCTTCTCCTTCATGCGCGCGCCCGGTTCCGGTCCTCGACGAGCTTGACGACGCGGGACGCGGTCTCCTCGATCGAGAGCTCCGTGATGTCGAGCACCGGGCAGCCGAGCCGCCGGTGGATCGCATCCGCCTGCTCGAGCTCCTCGTAGATCTCGACGAGCTCGGCGTAGGCCCGGGGCGTCGCACCAAGGTGCCGGACGCGCTCCTGACGGATCTCCGCCAGGCGCGCGGCGTCGATCGTCAGCCCCACGATCTTCGACTGGTCGATCTCGAACAGCTCGGTCGGAACGTCGATTCCGCGGACGACGGGAACGTTCGCGGTCTTGTAGCCCATGTACCCGAGGTACATGGACAGCGGGGTCTTGGACGTCCGCGAGACGCCGACGAGGACGATGTCGGCCTCCTGGAGCCCCCCGCCCATGCCGTCGTCGTACTTGACCGCGAACTCGATCGCGGCGATGCGGCGGAAGTACGCGGAGTCGAGCGGGTGACGGACACCGGGCGCCATCCGCGCCGCCCGGCCCGAGATCTTCGCGATCGAGGCGAGCGGCGGGCCGAGGATGTCGCAGTAGTGGAGCTTCGCGCGACGGCAGAAGTCCTTCATCGCCTCGCGGAGCTCGGGCTTGACGATCGTGTAGACGACAACGGCCGGACGTCCCTTCGCGCGGTCGACGACGAGGCGCAGGTCGTCGACGGTCTCGACGCGTGGGTGGCGCACCTCCTCGAAGGGCTGCTCGGGGAACTGTGCCTCGAGCGCGGCGACGAGCCGCGTGGCGGTCTCGCCGGTCGCATCCGAGACGATGTGCAGCTCGACGGGCGGAGCGCTCATCGGCCGGTCTCCGGCCGATGAGCGGGGAGGGGTCCGAGCGAGCCGAAGGCGAGTCGACTCATGTTGCTTTCAGGTGGATACAGCACACTTGCACGGTGCGCATTCTCGTCGTGGACGACGAACG
>JBKOVL010000296.1:0-11458 GCA_046723895.1 Actinomycetota bacterium
GGGGAAGAGTGGGGGCAAGGCCTGCCCAAAAATGCCTATGCGGATGAGAGGACTTGAACCTCCACGGGGTTTCCCCCACACGGACCTGAACCGTGCGCGTCTACCAATTCCGCCACATCCGCGCGAGCTAGGAGGACGACAGTGTAGCGGTGGCTCAGAGCGGGACCCGTTCTCCCGTGCGGGCATGCGCGTCGACTCCTAGCGCCGAACCCAAGGCACGAAGTCGGCGCAGCAGGCGAAACAAGTCTTAACAGCGCTGGGCTAGCCTTCCCGTCTTGCGCAAGGCGTTTGCTCTCACGGCGGCACTAGCCGCCTTTTTCTTCGCGGGCGCCGCGACTGCAGCGCCCGCGCAGCGGATCGAGGTCGTCGTCACGCTCGACGCTCCGCCGCTCGCGACGGCGATCCAGCGGAGCCGCCTGCTCAGCGCCCGGTACAAGGCGCAGCGGCTCGACCTCCGTGCCCCGACGAGCGTCGCCTACCTCCACTCCCTCGCGGTCGCGCAGCGCGCGCTCGCCGCCAGGATCACGGCGACCGTTCCCGACGCTCGCGTCACCTGGCGCTACGAGGTCGTCTTGGACGGGCTGGCCGTCCTCCTTCCGCGCGACGACCTCGGGCTGCTCGCCTCCGTCTCCGGGGTCGCGAAGGTCTGGCCGAGCGTCACGTACCAACCGCTCCTGGACAAGAGCCCGCAGCTCATCGACGCCGACAAGCTCTGGGACGCGCCAGCGTTCGACACAGCCGGGAACGGGATCAAGATCGGGATCATCGACGACGGGGTCGACGCGAAGCACCCCTTCTTCGACCCGAGCGGCTACACGATGCCGCCCGGGTTCCCGAAGGGGAACAAGAGCTACACGACCGCGAAGGTGATCGTCGCGCGGGCATTTTCACCGCCGACGAACAACTGGAAGTACGCGCGCGTCCCGTTCGACCCGACTTTCTCCGAGCACGCGACGCACGTCGCCGGGATCGCAGCGGGCAGATACACGCCCGGGGCGGTCCCGGGGCGGGGGCCGCTGTCGGGCGTCGCGCCGAACGCCTACCTCGGGAACTACAAGGTGCTAACCGTCCCGACCGAGAACTTCGGCCTGAACGGCAACGCGCCGGAGATCGCCGCCGGGATCGAGGCGGCCGTGCGCGACGGCATGGACGTGATCAACCTGTCGCTCGGAGAGCCCGAGATCGAGCCCGCGCGCGACCTCGTGGTTTCGGCGATCGACGCGGCAGCCGACGCCGGGGTCGTGCCCGCGATCGCGGCCGGTAACGAGTTCTCCGACTTCGGCAACGGCAGCATCTCCTCGCCCGGCAGCGCGCCCAAGGCGATCACCGCCGCCGCGGTCAGCAAGCAGCTCGCCGTCGCCTCCTTCTCGAGCGGCGGGCCGACGCCGGTCTCGCTCGCGCTGAAGCCCGACGTCAGCGCGCCTGGGGTCGAAATTCTTTCGTCCGTTCCCCCTCGCGACGGCTCCTGGACGGCGTTGAGCGGGACGAGCATGGCCGCACCGCACGTCGCCGGCGGGGCCGCACTGCTTCTCGAGCGGCATCCCGATTGGACGGTCGCCCAGGTCAAGTCGGCGCTCGTGCTCACGGGCAAGCCGATGCAGCCCGGCAGCGAGGCGCCGGTCACCCGCGAGGGCGGCGGGCTGATCGACCTTCTCGCCGCAAACACGCCGCTGATCTTCGCCGCGCCTACCGACCTGTCGTTCGGCCTCCTGCACACGGGCAAGAGCGCGACGCACTCCGTCCAGCTCACCGACGCGGGTGGCGGCGGAGGGCAGTGGACGGTCTCGATCGCGCCGCAGGCGAGCACCGCCCGGCCGACGGTCAGCGGCCCGCCGACGGTGACCGTTCCAGGGCGCCTCGATCTGACGGTCGGCGCGGGCACCGTGGAGGGGGACGCAATGGGCTTCGTCGTGCTCAGACTGGGCAGCATCACGCGCCGGATCCCGTACTGGGCGCGTGTCGTCGACCCGAAGCTCGGTCTCGAGCCGCACGGAACGCTCCGCACGACCGGCACCTACCGGAGCACGACCGCAGGCGGGCAGTCGCTCGTCTCCTCCTACCGCTATCCCGACTTGGCCCGCGCCGGCGCCCTCGCAGGGCCCGAGCGCGTCTTCCGCGTCACGCTGAGGAAGCCGGTGGCGAACTTCGGCGTGGTCGTGCTCCGTGGGAGCCGTGCCTCGCCTCGGGTCGTCGTCGCCGGCGACGAGAACCGCCTCGTCGGCTTCCCCGGCCTGCCTGTCGTGATCAATCCCTACATCGACTCGTACGGCGCGGGCCGTCCCGTCGCAGGCGCGATCCGGCCGGCGCCCGGGAGCTACGACGTCGTCTTCGATACGACGTCAAAGACCCCGGCCGCGTTCACGTTCCGGTTCTGGTTCGACGACGTCACGCCGCCGACGGTACGGCTCCTCTCGGCCAGAGCCAGGCGGGGCGGCAGCCTCGAACTCGCCGTCGCCGACAACGGCTCGGGCGTCGACCCCGACTCGCTGACGGCGACGATCGACGGCAAGCCTGCCGACGTCACCTTCTCGCGCGGGCGCGCGGCCGTCAGCCTCCGCCGAGCAGGCCCGGGACGGCACGCGCTCGTCTTCACCGCGGCCGACTACCAGGAGCTGAAGAACATGGAGAACGTGCCGCAGATCCTCCCGAACACGCGCACGCTCCGCGCGGTGTTCCGCGTTGGTCCGTGATCAGCGGCTCGGATCGTGCTCTTCGATCGTGGGCAGCCGCTCCAGGTCGCGCTGCACGCTTGCGGCGAACTCGTCGCTCTCGGTCTTGAGCAGCCGGAGCTGCGCCTTCTGGCGGGCACGCGCGCGGGACTGCCGGGCCCTCGACCCCGCACGGCCGGCGAGGCGAGGCCACTCCGCAGCGATCAGGACGACGAGCGCCGCCGCGAGCAAGGCGATGAAGAGCCAGCTCACGTCCGCATTCTAGACACGAGTCCGAAGGCCGCCGCCGCCGGCCTCGGCTGCAGTCGATTCGTTCTGTCCTCTGCACCCGACCACGATGACGCAGGTCGTCACCGTGCCTTAGGCCGTTCGGCCGCCGCGCCGGTACCTATGGGTGTGAGCGTGACCCTGACGGCTCCGTACGGGATGCTCTGACCGCCTCGTCCTCGCGCTCGCGGTGGTCGAGCTTCTCCTCGAACGATCGACGGAGGTCCTCGCCGGAGACCTCGAGCTGGTACCGCGGACGCCGCGGCTCGAGCTTGACGATCCTCACCTCGGACTCGCGCCTGCCGTGACAGCGGGCATACGCCTCCGCTTCGGTAAGGGGTCGGAGCCGCTGCCTGCGCATCGGGACGATCCTAACCGCGTTGGGACCGCAGCGGGAATGTCTGCGGGAGGGGCCCGAAAAGTGCGTGCTACGCTGCGCCGACTGCCGCGCGGAGGTCGAGGCGGGACTTGTCCGTCGCGATACCCTCCGTCGTCGACAGCCTCGGTCCGGGGTAGCTCAACGGTAGAGCAATCGGCTGTTAACCGAAAGGCTGTGGGTTCGAATCCCACCCCCGGAGCCTCGAGAGGCGCCTACCCTGGCGCCTCTTCTCTTCAGGGCAACACGGCGCGCAGTGCGGCGGCCGCGTGTTCCGTGTCCGGCGCTTCCGTGATTGCCCGGACGACCGCGATGCGCTCCGCTCCGGCGGCGACGACGTCGCGGACGTTCGTTTTGTCAATCCCGCCGATCGCGAACCACGGAACCCGCGCGTGCTCGGCCGCGTAGTGGACGTACTCGAGCCCCACCGCCGGGCGGCCCTCCTTCGTCGGCGTCTCGTAGACCGGGCCGACGCCGGCGTAGTCCGCCGCGGTGGCGTCGAGCTCGGCCTGCGCGTGCGTGGACTGGCCGACGAGCAGACCGAAGCGTCGCGCCGCCTCCACCGGAAGATCGTCCTGCCCGACGTGCACGTAGTCGGCCTCCGCCAGGACGGCGAGGTCCGGCCGGTCGTTGACGACGAGCGGGACCCGGAGCCGCCGCGTCAGCGCCCGCATCTCCTGGAGCACGCGCAGGAGCTCCGTGTCGGGCAGCCGCTTCTCGCGGATCTGGACGATGTCGACGCCGCCGCTGACTGCCGCCTCGACGAGTTCGACGAGGTCGCTGCGCGCACCGGTGATCAGGTACAGCCGGCTATCCACCGGCGACGGGGCGGGCGACGACGAGCGTATCCCCGTCGGCGAGCGCCGTGTCGCCGTAGTGAGCTCGCTCGACCGGCTCGCCGTTGCGCTCGACGAGTGCGTACTGCGCCGCCAGGCCTAGATGCTCGAGCAGCGACGCCACCGTGTCGCCGGGCGCGGCCGCCTGGGGGCGCCCGTTCACGGTCACGGTGACGCCTGCGGCGTCACGACATCGCCTCGTATCAAGGCGCTCGGCTTCGCCGGCGCCTTTGTACTCGGCTTCGTCTCTCACGAGCGGGCGGCGATGCCGCCGAGCGGGCTCGACGGCTCGGCTGTCTCGCGCTCCTCGATCAGCCCTGCGAGGCGCGCGGCGCGGCCGGCCTCGACCGCGAGGCGGAAGGCATGCGCCATTCGGGCCGGATCGTCCGCGCACGCGATCGCAGTATTGACGAGGACGGCGTTCGCGCCCAGCTCCAGGCACTCGGCTGCGTGCGAGGGCGCGCCGAGGCCCGCGTCGACGACGACCGGCACCTCGGCCTGTTCCACCATGATCTCGATCGCGTGGCGGAGCTTCAGCCCGCGCCCGCTGCCGATCGGCGCGGCGAGCGGCATCACCGCCGCGCAGCCGACCGACTCGAGCCGCTTCTGCAGAACCGGATCTGGCAGGACGTACGGGAGGACGGTGAACCCCTCGTCGACGAGCTGCTCCGCGGCCTGCAGCGTGCCGACCGGATCGGGCAACAGGTAGCGAGGGTCGGGGATCACCTCGAGCTTGATCCAGTCGGGCAGCCCGCCCGCGCGCGCGAGCCGCGCAATGCGGACGGCCTCCTCGGGAGCGGCGGAACCGGCCGTGTTCGGCAGCAGGGAGACGCCCTCCGGCAGGTAGTCGGTGATCGCCTCGTCGACGCTGTCGAGGTCGATCCGGCCGACCGCCACCGTGACGAGCTCGCTGCCTGACGCGGCGACGGCGTCGCGCATCACCTCTGGCGAGGAGTATTTGCCGGTCCCGGTGATCAGGCGCGAGCGGAACTCGCGGTCGGCGATGACGAGCGGGTCGTTCACCCGGATCCAGGGTAGCTCAGGAGAAGTTGGCGACGGCCTCGCGGATCCGGGCGAGCGCGGCCTGGAGCTCGCGCGTGCGCTCGAGGTCGTCCGAGCGCGCTAGCTCGCGTTTGATCCCGCGCTCGCGCAGGCGGAGCAGCAGCTCCTTCGCGGTCGCCTCGTCGATCGACTCCTCGGCCGCGCGCGCGTCGAGCTCCGCCAGCACGCCGACGAGCTCCCGCTCGGTCTCGCCCGGGCGGAGGAGGTGCTCCCGGACGCGCCGGTGCAGCTCCAGGTCGAAGTGCTCCGGGGTCAGCTCGGCGAGGAGAGAGGCGAGGCCCGAATGGGCGAGCACGCCTGCGAGGGCGTCGCGTTCCTGGCGCAGTCCCGCCTCGAGGACCTTCGGGGACACCGCACCGGTGCCGGAGCGCGCCGCCGGCGCGAGCCCGGCCTGCAGGCTCGCAGGCAGCCCGAGCCGGTCGGCGGCGAGGCGCACGGCGTCCTGCCGCTCGGGCGAATCTCGGAACGGCGCAAGCACCTCGCGGACGCGCTCGAAAGCGCGGTTCTTGTCGGGCGAGCGGTCAATCTCGATCCGCACCCGGTAGGGCAGATAGTCCTCGGCGGCGGCGAGCCGGGTCTCGAACGCGACCGGGTCGTCGGCGGGATCAGTGCCGGGGGAAAGCGAGACGACGCGGATGTCGAACCCTTGCGCAGCCGCGAGCTCCATGCCGCGCAGGGTCGCCTCCTGTCCCGCCGCATCGGCGTCGAAGCACAGCGCGAGGTTCTTGGTCAGCCGGTAGAGCTCGCGCAGGTGCTGCTCGGTCAACGCCGTTCCCATCGCCGCGACGACCGGCTCGAAACCAGCCTGGCGCAGTGCGATTGCGTCGGGGTTCCCTTCGACGATCGCCGCGCGGTCCTGCTTGGCGATCGCCGCACGGGCGAGGTCGAGCCCGTAGAGCAGATCGCCCTTGCGGAACAGGTTGCCCTCGGGCGAGTTGACGTACTTTGCCCGCAGCGGGTCGTCCTCGTAGAGCCGGCGCGCCTGGAACCCGCGTACGCGGCCACGGGCGTCGGCCAGTGGGAACATCAGGCGCCGCGAGAAGTAGTCGTTGCCGCGGCGGTTGATTAGGCCTGCTCCCGTGAGCTCGTCCGTGGTGAACCCCTGGCCGGCCGCCGCGTGGGCGAGCGCCGCTTCGGCGGGCGCGAGGCCGAGCCGGAACTCGCGGCACACCTCCTCGCCGAGGCGGCGCGAGGCAAGGTACTCACGGGCGTAGGCGCCGGTCTCGGACTCCCAGAGATGACGCTCGTAGAAGGTGGCCGCTCGGTCGAGCAGCTGGAAGAGCCGCTCACGCCGCTTCCGCGCGCGGTCCTGCTCGGGCGAGCTCTCCTCGTACTCGAGCTGGACGCCGAACCGGTCGGCGAGCCATTCGATCGCACCCACGAAGTCGAGGTTCTCGTGCTTCTCGACGAAGGTGATCGCGTCGCCGCCCTCGCCGCAGCCGAAGCACTTGAACGTGCCGCGATCCGGCGAGACGCCGAAGCTCGGCGTCTTCTCCTGGTGGAACGGGCAGAGGCCGACGTAGCGGCTGCCCGACTTGCGAAGGCGCGTGTACCCCTCGACGAGCGCGACGATGTCGGTAGCAGCCTTGACCGCCTCGACCGATGCGTCCTTGATCCGCGCCATCAGAGGCGCCCAGCGTACGCGAGCGCGAAGCGGTCGGTCATCCCGGCGACGTACTCGACGATCTCGTCGGGAGAGTCGCCGCGGTCGACGAGGTGATCGACGATCTTCCGCACGGTTTCGTGCGCGCGCCGGTGCTCGCCGCGTGCGTGCTCGGCGAGGTAGACGCGCGCGAACATGAAGTCGCGCAGGCCGTGCATCGCGGCGCCGATCTCCTCGCTCTGGCAGATGTCGCCGGCGACGGCAGAGGTCTCGACGAGGTCGTGGACGAGCCTGTCGATGCGGGCGGCGCCGGTCGGGCCGAGCAGGTCGATTTCTTCCTGCGGCAGGTCGCCCTCGGAGAGCAGGCCGTAGCGGAGCGCGTCGTCGATGTCGTGGTTGATATACGCGACGCGGTCGACGAGGCGGACGATGCGGCCCTCGAGTGTCGCCGGCTCCGTCGGGCCCGTGTGGGTAAAGATCCCCTCGCAGACCTCGTGCGTCAGGTTGAGCCGCCGCGCGATCCGGTGCGACTGCTCGTGGTGGCGGAAGCCGAGCGCGAAGTGGTCGCGGAGCGCCTCGTCGAGCGCGTCCTCGCCTGCGTGCCCGAACGGCGTGTGGCCCATGTCGTGCCCTAGGCCGATCGCCTCCGTCAGGTCCTCGTTCAGGCGCAGCGCGCGGGCGACGACGCGCGAGATCGCGGTCGTCTCGAGCGTGTGCGTCATCCGCGTGCGGTAGTGGTCGCCCTGCGGGTCGATGAAAACCTGCGTCTTGCCCTTCAGACGCCGGAACGGTTTCGAGTGGACGATCCGGTCGCGGTCGCGTTGGAAGGGCGTGCGGAGGCCGCATTCCTCTTCCTCGCGCTCGCGCCCGCGCGTCTCGTAGCTGCGCACCGCGAGCGGCGAGAGCCAGCTCTCGTCGTGCTCGCGGATGAAGCTCTCGAAGACGTCGGCAACTCTCCCGGCCAGCTCGGGCATCGCATCCCAGACTAGTCGCTCGGTCGGCGCGATCGAAGACGGCGGTCGACAAATACACCGCCGGGTGATTCGCACCCCCCCACCCACGGGTGGGGGGTGCCATCCCGCCACCCTCGGTGGCAACGATATCGCGAGCCGCGGTACCTGTCTGTGCCGATTTCGGATCGATTGGCTCACTTTTGGGCAATGGCGTGCGGCCGGGCGCAACCGATCGGTCCGGCGCAGCTCGAGCTCGCTCACGAGCCGCCGCCGGTAGGGGAGGTCAGACGATGATCGGGACCGTGCCGCCGTCCGCGCTCCACGCGGCGCCGGTGACATACGAGGCGCGGTCCGAGCAGAGGAAGGCGATCACGGCGGCGATCTCGTCGGGCTGGGCGAGCCGGCCGAGCGGCCGGCCGGCGCCGACCTTCGCGAGCACCTCGTCGCGCTCGCCCTGCTGGTCGGCTAGCCCGCCCTCGCCGAGCCAGGCGCGGGTAGCGGTCGGGCCGGGCGTGATCGCGTTACAGCGGATCCCGTCCTTCGCGTACAGGTCGGCGACGAGGCGCGAGAGCGATAGCACCGCCGCCTTGGTCACCGAGTAGTGCGGCATCCCGGTCGAGGGGCGCTTCGCGGCCGTCGAGGAGACGTTGACGATCGACGCGCTCGCGGACGCGCGCAGGTGCGGGAGCGCGGCGCGGATCGCGCGCACGTAGCTCATCACGTTCAGCTGCCAGTAGGCCTCCCACTCCTCGTCCGGCACGTCCTCGAAGCGCGCCTGTCGCGCGACGCCGACGTTGTTGACGAGGACGTCGAGGCCGCCGAGCGCCTGCGCGGCCTCTGCGACGGCGCGCTCCGGCTCGCCGGCCATCCCCAGGTCGGCTTGCACATGATGTGCCTCGCCGATCCCAGGGGCCTCGCTTCGGCCGCAGGTGACGACGCGGGCGACCTCCTCGACGAGCAGCCTCGCGGTCGCGAGGCCGATGCCGTCCGTCGACCCGGTGACGAGACAGGAGCGGTCGCGAAGCCCGAGATCCACGGCTCGCTAGCGTATCCGGCGTGACCACGATCCTCCTCGCGAGGCACGGAGAGACCGACTGGAACCTCCAGCGCCGGGTGCAGGGGCACTCCGACACCCCGTTGAACGAGACCGGCCGTGCCCAGGCGCTGGCGCTCGCCGAGGCGCTCGAGGGCGCCGAGCTCGACGCCGTGTACTCGAGTGACCTCGCCCGCGCGTTCGACACGGCGCGGGCCGTCGCCGACCGACTCGGCCTCGCGGTCACGGTGCTGCCGGAGCTCCGTGAACGGCATTTCGGCTCCTGGGAAGGGCTTACCGACGAGGAGATCCTCGCGCGCTTTCCCGCTGTGAAGCCCGGCTCCTGGGGAGACGGCGAGACGAAGGAGGACATGCGGGAGCGCGTGCTCGGCGCGCTGCAGCGCATCGCGGCCGAGCAGCCCGGCGGGCGCGTACTCGTGGTCACACATGGCGGGCCGGTACGGGCTCTGCTCGTCGAGTGCGGGCTCGACGGCCGCGGGCCGATCGGCAACTGTTCGCTCTATGAGGTGCGGCTCCAGGACGGCCGCTTGGTCGGGATAGACTGAGCTGAGGTGGAGGACTACACCGGCAAGTACAAAGGCGAGCAGGTCGAGGTCGCGCTGATGAACGGCGACTACCAGGACGGCGTGCTGACGTCGTATTGCGCGGTCGACGACGTCGCCCATGTCGAGCTCAACGGCCACATCCTCATCCCGCTCCAGAACGTCGCGTCGCTCCACTGCTCGAGCCGGTGCGACGCGCCGGAGCCGGATTGGCCGCCTCGCGGGCTCGCCGAAGACGAGCGCGACGACGAGAGCTAACCGTGGGCGCCGCCTGGCCGGCGATCCGCAACGTCAGCAAGGCCTGGTTGCTCCTGCTCGGCCTCTGCGCGACGCTGGGCGCGCTCGGCTGGTGGATCTCCGGGTACCGGCTTGCGTCGGTGTTCGTCTTCTGCGGATTGCTGCTGGGGGTCGCGGCGTACTGGTTCGCCGATCGCGTGGCGATGGGGATGGTCGGGGCGCGCGAGCTCCTGCCCGGTGAAGCCCCGCTTCTCCACTCGGCGGTCGAGCGCCTCGCCGCACGGGCGGGGGTGCTGAAGCCGCGGTTGTACGTGATCCCCGATGGTTTTCCGCGTGCACTGTCGGCGGGCCGGGGCGCGATGAGCTCGGTGCTCGCAGTCAGCACCGGGGTGCTCGGATGGTCGGCGCCGGCCGAGGTCGACGGCCTGCTCGCACACGAGGTCGCGCACGTCAAGAATCGAGACGTGTTGATCCAGACGACGGCGGTCGTCCTCGCCGCGTCGCTGCTCGAGGTCTCGCGCGTCGGCGGCTGGCTCTCGCGGGCGCTCCTGTACGTGCTCGGGCCGGTCGCGGCGTCGTTCGTGCACCTGCTCCTCTCGCCCCGCCGCGAGTTCGAGGCCGATCGGCTCGCAGCAGTCCTGTGCGAGTCCCCGCACGGCCTCGCGGACGCGCTGCTACGCCTCGAGCAGGCGAGCGAGCTCGTCTCGTTCCAAGCGAGCCCGGCCACGGAACCGCTGTACACGATCAATCCGTTCGCAGAGGAAGGGCTTGCGAAGCTGTTCGTGACCCATCCGCCCGTCGCCGAGCGGGTCCGCCGGCTCCGGGAGCTCGATCCGGACTGGCGAGAGAAGCTGCGCGCAGCCTAGTCGAGGAGGTTGCGATTCGGACGCGCAGGCCCGAGGCTCGTCGCCGAGGTGCCGTGACGAATCTGCTCGACGCTCGCCGGCCACCGCGTCGAGTACTGGTCGTTGTTGGCATCGTCCCAGCGCATCGCCGTGACGTCCTCGACGTCGACCCGAAAGAGGTGGAACATTCCCGGCACCGGGTTCCAGCCGAGCTCCTCCGCGATGATCTCTGCGACCCGACCGCTCAGCTCGTCATCCGTCTCGAGCACGGCATGCCCACGAACCTTGAACTCACCGTCGCTTCCGTCGCGGCTCGTGACGATGTTGTGCACGAGGATCCGAGGGTCTCGCATCAGGTCTCTCGCCTTGACGGAGTCGAGTCCCATCGGCAGCCAGAGCTCCCCCTCCCAGAAGAGCGGCTCGACCGGGCTAATCCGCGGCGATCCGTCCTTTCGAACGGTGCCGACGAGGACGACGCCCGGGTCGGAAAGCTTCTTCCGGCCGAGTTCCGCGAGTCGCGGTTGCTGCGCTTCGAAGTCAGCCCAGCGCACGTCTGGACCGTAGCGCAACAAAAACGGGCCGCATGTGCGGCCCGTTGAAGAAAGATCCGGCGGCGTCCTACTCTCCCGGGAGGTTGCCCTCCGAGTACCATCGGCGCTGGCGGGCTTAACTGCTCTGTTCGGAATGGGAAGAGGTGTATCCCCGCCGCTATGACCACCGGAAATTGTGAAGTAGCGTGCCGGTCCGCGGAAACTGCGTTTGTGCAGTTTCCGCCATGGACAGCGCCCACCTTCAAAACTCCATAGCGACAGAAACGGTGTTCAAATCAAGACCTCGGGCAATTAGTACGGGTCCGCTGAATGCATTGCTGCACTTACACGTCCCGCCTATCGACGTGGTGGTCTCCCACGGCCCTTACTCCTTCTAGAGGATGGGAAGCCTCATCTCGAGGTGGGCTTCCCGCTTAGATGCTTTCAGCGGTTATCCCATCCGGACGTGGCTAATCAGCAGCGC
>JBKOVL010000244.1:0-5917 GCA_046723895.1 Actinomycetota bacterium
TGTCAAGTCCGTGCGAAAAAGTACCGAAAGCCTCGAAATAGTCCATGTGAATCAGGAGTCATGCGAGCTGTTCCAGGTTGGTTGTTCCAGGTTGGTATCGTGCCGAGTTTTCACCCATCAGGGAGCCGCCAATTGTTAAGCAGAGGGGCGGGGCTGCTTCTCCGGGCGCACGTTCCACCCGCTGCCATACCAGGCTGCTGGGCTCGCGGCGCGGCTGCTCGGGCGCGGCACAACGTTCACCGCGCTCTTCGCGCAGAGCGATTTGATCGCGCTCGGAGCGATGCGGCAGCTTCTCGAGAGCGGGCAACCCGTTCCCGGCGATGTGTCGGTCGTCGGGTACGACGACCGACCGGTGGCGGACTCGCCGGGCCGGCGCTGACGACCGTCCACCAGCCGATGCAGGAGGTCGGCGCGTTCGCGGCCGGGCTCCTGCTCGAGCAGCGCGCCGGCGGCGCCGCGCCAGTGCCCGGCGCGCACCTGCAGGCGGCGGTGCTCGTTGAGCGAAACGGCGTCGCGCCTTCGGCCCGATGACGGCGCGGAACGCCGCCGCCGTGGCGGTGCCGCTCGCCGCCCTCGGGCTGGGCCTCGGGCTCGGGCTGGGGCTGCGCGGCTCCGATCGCAGCGGGACGGCGATCCGCGGGCATCCCGCGCCGGTCTTCACGGCCGCGGTCGCGCGAGGCGGGACGTTCGCACTCGCGCGGCAGCGGAGCCATCCGGTCCTGCTCGCGTTCCTCGACACGCAGGCGCAGGCGACCGCCGCCAACGACCCGTCGCGCGCGCAGATCCCCTTCCTGAAGAGCGTGAATACGCAGAACCATCCGTACGGCCTGCGGACCGTGGTCGTCGACACGAACCGCGCCGATCGCGGTGCGCTCCTCAACTTCACGTACGACTGGGCCCTGGACCCCTCGATCGTCGTCGTCGGCGACCCCCACGGCTCGATCGCGCGGGCGTACGGCGTCGCGGTCGTGCCGACGACGTTCCTGATCGACGTGCGCGGCGGCGTTCGCCGGCGCTGGGACGGCTTCGCCCGCGCAGCCGACCTCGACTTCGCGGTCCGCCCGCTCGTCGGCCGGCCGCTCGTCGGCGCCGGCACGACGACGTCGGGTTGACGCACGTGATTGATCACCTTGACACGAACAGCGGATCTTTGTGAGGGTGTGGCCGCTCACACCACGTTTGTCGAGCGTCCACTTCGACCTTAGGAGGCTCTATGCTCCTGTCAAAGCGGAGGATGCTCGTCCTCCTCCTTGTGCTCGCGGCCCTCGTCGTGCTGCTGCCACTCAGCCCGGCGGCCGCGGCGGGCACGACGTACTACGTGAACTGCGCCGCCGCAACCGACGGCAACGGCTCGTCGGTGAGTCCGTGGAACAACCTCACCACGGTGAACGGCACGATATTTGCGCCAGGTGACAGCCTGCTGTTCGCCCGCGGCACGACCTGCATGGGCAGCTTCGTCTTCTCCTCGTCGGGATCGAGCTCGAACCGGATCACGATCGGCGCATACGGCACCGGCGCGCTACCCGCGATCGACGGAACGGGCTACAACCGGGCGGTCAAGCTCCTCGACACCTCGTACGTGACGATGCAGGACCTCGAGGTCAAGAACAGCAAGGTCTGGGGCATCCTGCTCACGACCGACCACGACGCTCCCGCGGTCGGGATCACCCTGCAGAATCTCGTCGTCCACCACGTCACTGGCGGCGACTATACCGCGATGAGTGCGAAGTGGACGGGACTCGTCGTCTTCGCGCCCGGGATGATCGTCGAGCCGGATATGACGAAGGGGTCCGGCGTCTACGACCGCAAGAGCTACTTCGACGACGTGCTCATCGACAACGTCACCGCGTACGACACAACGCTGTGGGCCGGCATCTTCGTCTGGGGCGTACAGATCGACCAGGACTTCCAGTGGGCAAAGGACTGCGTGAACAAGGCGATTCAGAGCCGGAATATCACGATCCAGAACTCGACCGTGCACAACACGTACGGCGACGGGATCACGCAGTACTGCTCCCAGAACGGGACGATCCAGAACAACGTCGTATACCAGTCCGGGATGCAGCCGCCGCCGGTGAGCATCGGCACACCAGTCGGCCTGTGGTGGTGGAGCTCGGAGAACATGCTCGGCCAGCTCAACGAGGCCTACGACAACCACTCGCCGGGCGTCGACGGCGGCGGCTACGACATCGACTACGGCTCGACGAACAGTACGATGCAATACAACTACGGGCACCAGAACAGCACGTATTGCACGAGCGTGTTCGGCTACAGCGGCGCGACGACGACGAACATCGTCCGCTACAACGTCTGCGCCGGCGACGGCACCGTCCATACATACAAGAAGAAGAAGCCGAGCGGCGGGTACGTCGACACGACGATGCCCGGCGACTCGGAGATCTACGTGTGCACGTGGAACGGCGGCAAGCTCGTCAACACGTGGATCTACAACAACACCTTCTACGTCGACAGCACCGGGCAGACGGCGGGGCTGATCAGCGACTGCCCCGGCGGCGGGGATGCCGAGTCGGGGGCGATCTTCAGGAATAACCTCGTCACCTCGGTGATCCCGAACGTGCTCGGCGACGTCAGCGTGCTCAACAACCGTGCACGCGACTACAACCTCTACTGGTACACGGGCGGCACGTTCACCGATCCGAATCCGGAGCCGCACTCGATCTACAACCAGAATCCGCTCGTGAACGGGTTCGGCTACGAGGGGATCGGGAGGCCGACGACCCAGTGGACACTGCAGGCCGGCTCGCCGGCGGTCGATCGCGGCACGAGCGCCTGCACCGGGCTGAGCGGCTGCTCGGTCGGCACGCGTGACTTCTTCGGGAACGCGATCCCGCTCGGCGGCGCCTACGACATCGGCGCCGACGAAGCAGGGTAGGCCGGCGCACGAAGACGGCCGAGGCTGCGTCGCTTGCAGCCTCGGCCGTTTGTAGGCGCGGCGCGCGCCGCGCTCGAGTGCGGCCGGACGGCCTGGCTCCGCCGCCGAGGGGTGGGTGGCTCTCCGCGGGACCTCCTCCGGGCGCCGGCCCCTGGCCTCTACCGATGGCATCTTGGTGATGCAATGGAAGGAGCGGACTCGAGAGCGTTTGCGGCTTCTTGCAGGTCGGAGTGCTGCCTCAGTCGGTCAGCCGGTCGCAAGCGCAACAAGCGCCGTGACCGAGTTGCTCTCGAGTCGTAACGGCGTCCAGCTGTCGCCACGGTCGCGGCTTTCCCAGAGCTGCCCGTCGGCGAGGCCGGCGAAGAGGCGACCGTCCGTGGCCACAAGCGCGTAGGGCATTGCGGGCAGCGGCTCCGGTAACCCGCCCTTGAGCAGCTGCCAGAGTTCGCCGCCGCGGCGCCGGTAAATGCGTGCCTGCGGGTCGCGGCCGCCGTGGGCGGCGTAGGGGCCGGTGCTCGCGGAGATGTACCAGCAGTCGGGGTCGTCGGATTCGACGGCGACCGACCAGGTGTAGTGGCGGTCGCGGCCCTCGTCGGCCGGCTGCCAGCTCTCACCCGCGTCGGTGCTGAAGGCGGCACCGCCGCCCCCCGCCTCGTACGCGCGCCCCGGCGTGCGCGGGTGCCAGGCGAGCGAGTGCACGTCCGGCTGAGCACCGGGGCGGTGGTCCTGCCAGCTCTGCCCGCCGTCGCTTGACCGCATCAGCCCGCCCAGCTCGATCCCGACGAGAAGTAGGTCCGGGTCGTGCGGGCTCGGTGCGATCCAACGCACGTGCGACGTCCACGGCCGCGGCGGGAAGCTCCAGGTCGGCCGCGAGGGCAACTCGAGCAGCGCGTCCAGTTCGCGCCAGCTCTCGCCGCCGTCGTCGCTTCGGAACAGCCGGCTCGGCTCGGTGCCCGCGTACACCGTCCCGTCGGCCGCGCTAGCCGCGAGCGAGAACACCCCCGACTCAGGCAGCCCGCAATCCTCCCAGCTCCGACCGCCGTCGACCGTCCGGCGCACCCCGCCGTTGTGCAGACCCGCGTAGACGGTGTCCGGATCGGCCGGGTCGACGGCAAGGCACTGCGCCCCGCTCCCAGACAACGACAGCTCGACCACCCACGCCTCGCCCGACTCGTCGAGCCGGGCGATGCCGTCTCCGGTGGCGGCGTACAGGCGGGCCATCAGCACAGCCTACGAAATGGGTTCTCAGCTCCGCTTGGACCGAGGGCCCCGTTCCCCGCTCACAGAAAAGGCCGGGAACACCGGGCCCTTCTTGAGCGCTTGCGTCCATCCTGTATTTCGACTAAGGCGATTGCTGAACCGGCAACGCCGCCCCTCGAGGGACGCGGAAGCTAAGGCCTTCCGAGTAGGAAAAATACTGCTTCTGCGTAGGCGAAATACTGCTTTTGCAGTATTCAACCCTGGCCCCAAATGCGCTTACCTAAGTCAAACCGGCTGAACGTCTTTTAGGGGAGCGTCCGCGAAAGAGCGGGCGAATAAGGGAGGTGGTGCGTGGCGACTGAGTCTACTCGCGCTCTCGGCGCTGAGCTATTTCCGGTAGACGAAGTTCACCCGGTTGGGTGAGCGGACGGCCTCAAACGCGTCGTATCGGCGCACGCCGGGGCCGGATGCCGGAGGAGGTAACGGCTGCACACAGCCCGATCGGCTCGAGGGGCGCGATCCGAGTTCTCTGTAACGCACATGAGGGGGGAGGGCGAGCTAGATGAGAGAGTTCACACGGACGGTCTTCCGTAAGGGAAGGCTCTTCTGGCTGTTCACAGCTTTCGCGGCGCTCGCGGTGCTGGTATCGAGCCCGAGCGCGGTCGCGGTCCACGACCTCGGGATCTTCGAACTCGACCGTAACGCCACGAAACAGGTCAATGATGACTGGAGCCCGGCTCCGAGCGGCATATTCACCGGAATCATCGCGGACGTTACCCCGTCAAACCCGCTCGGGTCGACCGGGAACCAGTTCCAGGGGGGTGGCTCGAAGGACAACAACGACATCACCGAGTGGCTCTGGACTCCGGGCGAGCCGCTCGACAAGGACGACATCACCGACGCGTACGCGGTTGCGAAGGTGAACCCGACGACCGTTGGCGACAATCACGCCGGCGACTTGATCATCTACTTCGGGATGGACCGCTTCGCCAACAACGGGAGCGCGCAGGTGGGCTTCTGGTTCCTGAAGAGCCCGATCGGCCTGACGACCACCGCGTCGCAGGGCGGGTACAAGTTCAGCGGCCAGCACACGGTCGGTGACGTGCTCGTGCAGAGCAACTTCACCCAGGGCGGCGTCATCAGCAAGATCGCGGTCTTCAAATGGGTGGGGTCGGGGGGCTCGAACGGCTCGCTCGATCTGATCGCCTCGGGAGCCGACTGCCTCAACGCGAACGGGACTCCGAAGCCAGGCAACGACGCAGCTTGCGCGACGGTGAACCAGGCCGACACTCCGGCGCCCTGGCCCTACACGCCGAAGTTTGGCACCTCCGGCACCTTCCCGACGGGGAGCTTTTTCGAAGGTGGCATCAACATCACCCGGCTCATCCCTGGCTCCGGCTGCTTCAGCCAGTTCGTGGCGGAGACGCGGTCCTCGGATCCGTTCGACTCGCGGCTCAAGGACTTCGCGCTCGGCAACTTCAACCTCTGCAGGATCGACGTGCAGAAGACCGGTACCACCCTCTCCAAGGTCGGCGACCCGGCCAACTACACGATCACGATCACCAACACCGGCTTCGTCACGCTGTACAGGGACAGCATCACGGACACCCTGCTCGGGTCGATCGCGAGCGGCGGCGTCAACAATGGCGCGAACCAGTACGTCGTCACGAACACCTGCGGAGCAAGCCTCGCTCCCGGCGCGTCGTGCACGATCACGCTTCAGCGCACGATCCAGGCGGGTGATCCAGATCCGTTACCGAACACGGTGACGGTCGTTTATCGGGGGAATCAGGACCTCTCGGGTTCCGCGACCTCTGACAGCGA